>CAVFNL010000017.1:0-108770 GCA_963623875.1 Parabacteroides distasonis
CCCGTTCCCATACCGAACACGGAAGTTAAGCATCTTAGCGCTGATGGTAGTACAATGTGCAAGAGTAGGACGTTGCCAGGCTTATCTTTCTTTTTATTTAAGTGCCTGCTTAGCTCAGTTGGTTAGAGCACCTGACTGTTAATCAGGGTGTCGAAGGTTCAAGTCCTTTAGCGGGCGCCATTTATGAATTTTAAAGAATAGTTAAAGCTATTCTTTTTTATTTTACTATTGACATTCAATATTATATGCTTTAAAATATAAATGGTTAAGAGATTAACCCCCACAATAATTTTGGCAAAACTAGAGTAATCTAGCGACGCAAAGCTATAGGGACTCAATGAGTCAGCCAGTTGCACATGTATATTTTTATTACTAGGGATGCAACAGCATTCCATTTTTTATTTAAATGTGGTAACAAATTTATTGTAACTTTTCTTTTTTCTTCAATATACAATACATAAGGATATAGACCCCCTCTCTTTGGTTCTGTATCCTTTTGTATTTTATAAGATATACTATATTTACAATGATAAATTGCTTTAAATTCTAAAATATGTAAAGGAAATGACATTTTTATAGCGTTATTTCCTTTTTTCTTTCAATTTTATGTTATTTATAGTATAATTAAATAGAATAACAAATGGAGGATAATTATGGGTTTAACTGTAACTGAAAAAATTTTAAAAACTCACACTAATGATGAATTAGTAAGAGGTGAAACAATAAAAATTAAAATCGATCAAACACTTACTCAAGATGCAACAGGTACAATGTCATATCTTGAATTTATGAGTATGGGACTTGATCGAGTTAAAGCTGATCTATGTGTATCTTATGTAGACCACAATACACTTCAAAATGGATTTATGAATATGGATGACCATGAATTCTTACAAACTGTAGCTAATAAATATGGAATAGTATTTAGTAAAGCTGGAAATGGAATTTGTCATCAATTAAATCTTGAAAACTTTGCATATCCTGGAAGAACTATTCTAGGATCTGATTCACATACTCCTACATCTAGTGCAATTGGTGCATTAGCTATAGGAGCTGGAGGACTTGATGTTGCGATGGCCATGGCTGGACATCCTTTTGCATTAGTATGTCCTAAAATTGTTAACGTTAAATTAGTTGGACAATTAAGACCAGGTGTTGCGCCTAAGGATATCATTATTCATTTAATTGGGTTGATGACTGTTAAAGGTGGAATTAATAAGGTTATTGAATATACTGGTGAAGGTGTAAAAACATTATCTGTTCCAGAACGTGCAACTATCACTAACATGGGTGCTGAACTAGGAGCAACCACTTCAGTATTCCCTGCTGATGAAAAAGCATTAGAATTCTTAAAATTACAAGGAAGAGAAAAAGATTATAAAGAAATTATTGCGGATGAAGATGCAGTTTACGATGAAGAATATACAATCGACTTATCATTATTAAAACCAACTGTTTCATGTCCATCAATGCCTGACATTACAAAAACAGTTGATGAATTAAAAGGAATTAAAGTAAACCAAGTATTAATTGGTTCTTGTACAAATTCTTCATATTATGATTTTATTAAAGTTGCATCAATCTTAAAAGGTAACAAGGTTCATCCGTCTGTTTCATTAGGAATTGCGCCAGGTTCTAAGCAAGTTCTTACAATGCTTACAAGATCTGGAATACTTGAAGTTTTATTAAATGCAGGAGCTCGTATATTAGAATCAGCATGTGGTCCATGTATTGGTATGGGACAATCACCTTGTACTGATGGTGTATCATTAAGAACATTCAATCGTAATTTCTATGGAAGAAGTGGAACAAAGAGTGCAAGTCTATACCTATGTTCACCTGAAGTTGCGGCATATTCTGCAATAAAAGGTGAAATATCAGACCCTACGGGATTAAAACTTGATTTATGGGCTTTACCTACAAAAGAAGATTTTGTAAAGAATGATTCTTTATTTATATATCCATCATTTAATGGAGAGGTTAAAATGGGACCAAATATTAAACCATTACCTAAATTTGAGCCAATAGGAAATCATTTTACAGCTAAAGTTATGATTTCATTACCTGACAATATTTCAACAGACCACATTATGCCTGCAGGTGCTAATGTATTACCATATAGATCAAACATTGTAAAAATATCTGAATTCTGTTTCTATCAAATAGATGAAAAATTCCATGATGATTGTATCGAAAATGGTGGAGGAATAATTGTTGCGGGAGCAAACTATGGACAAGGTTCATCAAGAGAACATGCAGCTATAGCTCCAAGATATTTAGGAATAAAGGCAGTTGTTGCGGAATCATTTGCACGTATTCATAAAAAGAATTTAATTAATTTTGGTATTTTACCTATTGAAGTTAAATTTAAAGCAGACAAATTTGATAATGTTGAAGTGACAATAAATGATAATTTTGATGTTGAATTAAAGAATTTAACTCAAAATATTGTTGTTAATGCACATGTTGAATTAACTGAAGAAGAAAAAGAATTAATTAATAAAGGTGGATTATTAAACCTATAATTTCACCTTAGAAGGGAAAATATATGGATTATCAAACTTTTTTAGAAAAAGAATATGAACAAGTTCTAAAAGATGGATATATCGATCAAGACCTGTATGATTTATATAAAGTTAAAAGAGGACTTAGAAACAATAATGGTACTGGTGTATTAGTAGGACTTACTAAAGTTGCTGAAGTATCGGGATATAATGTAACTGATGATGGAATTAAAGAACCTAAAATTGGTAATTTATATTATAGAGGTATTGATATCAGGGATATTACTACATTATGTGGTAGTGATTATGGATATGAAAATACAGCGTTCTTATTACTGTTTGGGCATTATCCATCAAAAGAAGAACAACAAGAATTCAAAAAAATAGTAAGTGAACAATATGATTTACCGCAAGGATTTTTAGAAAATATTATTTTAAAGAATACATCAAAATCTTTAATGAATCATATATCACGTGCCATATTATCATTATACTCATTTGATGATGATCCAGATAATATTGATCCATTTGAACTTATCAAAAAAGGAATTAGAATAATGGCAGCTATGCCTGCAATTATCTCTTATTCATTACAAGCTAAAACACATTATCTAGACCATGATTCATTGCATATTCATTTTCCTAAAAAAGAATATTCTTTTGCTGAAAATATTTTGTATTTATCACGAAATGATGGAAAATTCACTGAGATTGAAGCTAAAACACTAGATAGGTGTTTAATGGTTCATACTGATCATGGTGGAGGAAATAATTCTACATTCGTAGGTACAGTAGTTGCATCAACAGCTACAGATATTTATTCTATGATATCTGCATCTATGGCATCACTTAAAGGGCCTAAACATGGTGGAGCTAATCAGGCTACTCTTGATCAAATGGATAAAGTAATAAATGAAATAGGTCTTGATGCTACAGAAGATGAAATTAGAACTATAATTAATAAAATATTAAATAAAGAATTTGGAGATAAATCTGGACTTGTATATGGTATAGGTCATGCAATATATACAATTTCTGATCCAAGATGTGAAGTTTTAAAGGCAGAAGCCTTTAAATTAGCACAAACAAAAGAATATACAAAGAAGAAATTTGATTTCTATTCTAAATTTGAACGAATTGCGATTGATATTTTTAAAAATGAAAAGAATAAAATTGTATGTGCAAACGTAGACTTTTATTCAGGACTAGTATACGAAATGCTTGGAATACCAAGAGATTTATTCATTCCTATATTTGCGGCTGCAAGACTTATTGGTTGGGTATCACATGATGTAGAAGCAATCTTATATTCATCTAAGATTGTACGTCCTGCTACAAAGTATGTAGGAGATAGAATAGAAAAGATAGAAGATATAAATACAGGAGATAAAAAATGACAGATGTAGTATTATTTGAAGGTGACGGAATCGGACCTGAAATTACAAAAGCAGTAGTAGAAATATTAGAAGCAGCAGGAGCGCAAATAAAATGGCATCCATATTTAATTGGTCAAACTGCATATGAAAAATTAAATGAGTTAATACCAGAAGAATCAAAAGAAGCTATTTCTAAATATAAAGTAGCTTTAAAGGGGCCTGTTACAACTCCACTAGGAAAAGGTTTCAAATCAGTAAATGTCCAATTAAGACTTTTATATGATTTATATACTAACCTACGTCCAGCATCATCTTATAAGGGATTATCAAGATTCCAAAATGTTGACATAGTAACAGTAAGAGAAAACACAGAAGACCTTTATATCGGTGAAGAACATGCAATTGATGGTGGATATGAAGCTATAAAAAGAATTACTGAAAAAGGATCAGAAAGAATTATAAGATATGCATTTGAATATGCTAAAAATAATGGTAGAAAGAAAGTTACAGCAATTCATAAATCTAATATTTTAAAAAATTCTGATGGTTTATTTATAAAAGTATTTGATAGAGTTGCACTTGAATATCCAGAAATCGAAGCTGATAAGAAGATTGTAGATAACATGTGTATGCAGCTTGTTATGTATCCTGAAAAGTATGATGTGCTTGTTGCGCCAAACTTATATGGAGATATTATTTCAGATTTAATTGCAGGACTTGTAGGAGGACTTGGATTAGTGCCAGGTGCTAACCTTGGAAAAGATGTTGCAATATTTGAAGCAGTGCATGGTAGTGCTCCAGATATCGCTGGAAAAGGTGTTGCTGACCCAATTGCAATGCTAATGTCTGCATGTATGATGTTAGATCATATTGGACAAGCAGATGTTGCAGAAAAGATAAGAAAATCAATTAGAGTTGTATTAGAAAACAAGATTGATGTAACACCAGACTTAGGTGGTACTGGTACTACAAAATCTATTACTAAAGCAATCATTAATAATTTATAAAAAAATAATCGGATTTAAATCCGATTTATTTTTTATATAAAGGTAGATCATGATAATATGATTGAGGTTTATATGTGATATTTTTAATTTTATCTTTTGGTGGATATTTAGGATTATATCCAAATAAATTTATATATTTATCAATATCATCATTCTCATCTGACATAGCTTTTAAAACTTCAAAACAAGCATAAGTGTCATCAAGTGCTCTATGAGAGTTTTTAACTATATCATCTAAATTATATTTAGTAACAGCATTGCATAACTTGTGAGGATATTCTGCTCTATCTTTATAAATTGTTAAAATATCAAGAAAGTCTAAATCGCTAAATTTATATCCTTTCAAAAAATATCTTAAAAATGATAAATCGAAATGAGCGTTATATGTAGCAATTAATTTCTTCTCAGGTAAATTCAAAAAGCGAACAAACTTATTTCTAACATCACATATATTTTCACCATACTCTTTTAACATCTCATCAGTAATATGAGTTAATTCAACAATTTTAAGATCAAGTTTTTGTTCAGGATTTTCTAACTTGATTAATGAATTTATATTTCCTACTTCACAAATCATATCATCTTTTACTTCCACAACAATAACACCAAGATCTATGATTTGATCATTTTTAAAATCAAGTCCGGTAGTTTCAGTATCAAGACATATAATATATTTATATTTTTCAAAAATTGAATTTAAAGTTTTCACAATATCACCTACATATATTATATATCATTATTTCGAAAAATGCTAAAAAGCATAGTATTAAAAGCAAAAAATATCAAATATAAAATTAAATTTATGAGAAAATGTGATAAAATATTATAGTATTATAACAAATAAGAATTTAGGTGTATACGATGACTATAGATGACGTTTTAAGAGAAGATTTATCTCCGATGATGCAACAATATTATGATATTAAAAAACAAAACATGGATTCTATTGTTTTTTATCGCGTTGGCGATTTTTATGAAATGTTTTTTGATGATGCATATATTGCCGCAAGAGAGCTAGAATTACAGCTAACAGGTAAAGATGCTTCTATGGAAGAAAGAGTTCCTATGGCAGGAATTCCTTTTCATGCTTATCAAGTATATGCTTTAAAACTTTTAGAAAAAGGATATAAAATTGCAATCGTAGAACAAACAGAAGACCCATCGAAAGCAAAAGGACTTGTAAAAAGAGATGTTATAAAAATATTAACTCCAGGAACTACTGTAGATTCTGATTTAAATTCCAAAACTAACAATTATATTGTATCGTTAGCGGCTATAAAAAAGGGGTATGCATTTTGCTATTGTGATGCGACAACAGGAGATGTTTATATTACAAAAGTTGTTAGTTCATCATTACTTTTTAACGAAATACTTTCAATTCATGCAAAAGAGGTTGTAATATCATCTCAATTAAAATTAGATTTTTTAGATAAACTTAATAAAAATTATGGCGTTGTAATATCTCATGAAGATGAAGATAAGATACCTGATTACTTAGAGTATGTAGGTGAAGGTATTGATGATGAATTAAAAAAATCGTTAGGACTATTATTAAATTATCTTACATATACAATTAAATCATCATTAGTTCATCTAAAGAATGCAATATATTATGAATCAAAGGATTATTTAAGATTAGATCCTTTCACAAGAAGAAATCTTGAACTTACTGAAACTCTAAGGCAGAATCAACAGGCTGGTTCATTATTATGGCTTTTAGATAAATGCCAAACTGCTATGGGTTCAAGAATGTTACGCCTTTGGATTGAACGACCTCTTATTAATTCTTCATTAATTAATAAAAGACTTGATTTCGTTGAAACATTAACAAATGATTATCTTACAAAAGAAGAAATTAAATCATCTCTTAAAACTGTGTATGACTTAGAACGTATTGTTGGTCGTATTTCTTTAGGAAATGCTAATGCTAAAGATTTAGTTCAACTCAAAAAAAGTTTATCAAATATCCCTAGTCTTAAAGATTCAGTATTAAAACTTGAAATATTACATACTAAAGAAGTTGCGTCTTTAATAAACACTCATAAAGATTTATATGATTTATTAGAAAGTGCTTTAAAGGATGATGTTCCACTATCTGTAAAAGAAGGTGGAATGATTAGAGAAGGATATAATAATGAACTTGATGAATTAAAAAATATTTCTAAAAATTCTAAGGATTGGATATTAAATTATGAAAAGAAAGTACGTGAGGAGACAGGAATAAGCGGACTTAAGGTTGGCTATAATAGAGTTTTTGGATATTATATTGAGATTACAAAATCATACCTTCCTCTTGTAAAAGAAGAATTTGGATTTGAAAGAAAACAAACACTTGCGAATGCTGAAAGATACATTACAGAAGATTTAAAGAAGTATGAACATATTATTGTAGGTGCGGATGAAAAGATAATAAATTTAGAGTATGAATTATTTGTTGAATTAAGAGAATGTGCTAAAAAATATTCACAAAGTCTACAAGTACTCGCAAATGCAATATCTATGATTGATTGTTTTGTATCATTATCTGAAGTTGCAGTTTCTAACAATTATGTAAGACCTGAAATAATAGAAGATAGAAAAGTCACAATCATAAACGGAAGACATCCTGTAGTTGAAAAAGTTATATCAAATAGTGAATATGTTGAAAATGATGTTATTATAAATGAATATAACACATTACTTATTACAGGACCTAATATGTCAGGTAAATCTACATATATGCGCCAACTTGCACTCATTTCAATAATGGCTCAAATGGGTTCATTTGTTCCAGCAAGCATTGCAAAAATTTGTATATTTGATCAAATATTCACTCGTATTGGAGCTTCTGATGACTTAATAAGTGGGCAATCAACATTTATGGTTGAAATGAGTGAAGCAAACTATGCAATTAAAAATGCAACAAAAAACAGTTTGATACTATTTGATGAACTTGGAAGAGGAACTTCTACATATGATGGAATGGCTATAGCTCAAGCAATCATTGAATATATTCATGATAAAATATCTTGTGTTTTGTTATTTAGTACACATTATCATGAACTTCAAGCTCTAGAACTCAAACTAAAACATTTAAAAAATATTCATGTATCGGCTAAAGAAACTAATGATAGTGTAGTATTCCTTCATAAAGTGCTTGATGGTGGTGCAGATAAATCTTATGGTATAAATGTCGCAAAACTTGCCGGACTTCCTAAATCGCTAATTGATAGAGCAAATAAAATACTTGAATCGCTTGAGGATAATAATTTAGGTAAAAAATTAAATTTAGATTTATTTAATTTTGATGAATACGAAGAAAAAGAAGAAATTAAAGAAGAAAATAAAGAAAAAGAAATATGTGAGGCTCTTGATAACATTAATCTAGATGAATTAAGCCCAAGAGATGCGCTTAATTTCTTATATGAACTTAAAAAAATGAGGTGATTAAATGCCTAAAATTAATCAACTAGATGCTCATTTAGCAAATATGATTGCGGCTGGAGAAGTTGTTGAACGTCCGGCCTCAGTTGTAAAAGAATTAGTTGAAAATTCAATAGACGCAAAATCAACACATATTGTAGTATCTGTTGTTGAAGCAGGAATTAAAGAAATAACTGTAATAGATGATGGATGTGGAATGTCAAAAGAAGATGCACTTTTATCTTTTGGAAGACATGCAACATCTAAAATTAAAAATGAAAGAGATTTATTTAGAATAAATACTTTGGGTTTCAGAGGAGAAGCAGTTCCATCGATTGCTTCAGTCTCAGAATTTAGTTTACTTACATCAGAAGGTATTGATGGATATGAGGTTATATATAAAGGTGGTAGCAAAATATCAGATGGACCTAAAGCTTCAAAAAAAGGAACTACAATAACAGTAAAGAATTTATTCTTTAATACTCCTGCAAGATTAAAATATTTAAAAAGTGTTTCAACAGAACTTGCGGCCATTTCTGAGATTATGCAAAAATTTGCATTAAGTAATCCTAATATATCTTTTACACTAAAAAGTGAAGGTCAAAAAATACTTGAAACATCAGGTAAAGGTGATATTGTAAGATTATTTGGTGAAATATATGGATACAATGTTGCGAAGAATTTAATAATAAGCGAATTTAAAAATTTTGCTTATGAAATTAAATTAGTATTAGTCAAATCTATGATTAATCGTTCTAACAAAAAGGAAATGACAACTATTTGTAATAATAGATATGTTAAATCTTATAAGTTTAATGATGCTATAAAAGAAGCTTATGACACATATATTCCTCATACAAGATATCCTATTTCCTGCCTTTATTTAACACTTGAACCAATGCTTGTTGATGTAAATGTACATCCTTCTAAAGCAATCATTAAAATATCAAATGAAGATGAAATTGCATCAACCATAAAGAGTATGGCTTCTAAATTATTAAAAGAATCAAATCTAATTCCTTTTATAAAAGAAGAAAAGAAAGAACACATATACACACAACAAACATTCATTAATGAAGAATTTAATAATATAGTCGTTGAAGAAAATAATTTAAATGATAATAAATTTAATACAGAAATAAAACCATTAGATTTAAAAAATAAAGAATTAAAATTTAATGAAGATTCCAATATATACAACGATAATATAACTAAAGTAATAGATGAAGAAGACATTGTAGATATAAAAGAAGATGATAAATATTTATCACCAAACATGCAAAAAACACAAAGACTTCCATATTTAGAATATGTAGGACAACTTCATGGTACATATTTGATTTTCCAAAATGAAGAAGGAGCCTATATTATAGACCAACATGCGGCTGCAGAAAGAATAAATTATGAAAAATATTATAATTTATTATCACATCCACAAAAAACTACAACAAAACTTCTTATTTCGTATCCACTGGAATTTAGTGCTCAAGAAATGATATTTGTTGAACAAAATTTAGAAAAATTAAAAGAAGTAGGTATTTTTATGGATCAGATATCGCAAAATGCATATGCTGTAAGAGAAGTTCCATACTGGATGGATTTTGATAATATTGATGTGTTTATTCATAATTTAATTGATGATTTTTATCAAGATAAAGAAGTAAGCATTATAAAACAGCGTGATAGAATATCAAAACAAATAGCATGTAAATCTTCAATAAGGGCTAATCGTAAGGTTTCAAGTGTTGAAGCAATAAATCTTGTAGAACAGTTAAACAAGTGTAATAATCCATACACATGCCCTCACGGAAGACCTACAATTATTAAACTTGAAAATAAATATTTTGAAAAATTATTCTTAAGGGAAATGTAATATGAACAAAGTTATTGCGATTATAGGACCTACTGCGATAGGTAAAACAAAAATATCAATAGAATTAGCACAAAAACTAGGATTAGAAATAATTTCAGGAGATAGTGTTGCGGTATATAAGGGGCTTGATATTGGTAGTGCAAAACCAACTAAAGAAGAAATGAAAGGTGTAAAACATCACCTAATAGATGTACTAGATCCAGACATGCAATATGATGTATCTAGATTTCAGTCTGAAGCAAGGCGTATTATTGATGAAAATAAAAATGTAATCATATGTGGTGGAACAGGATTATATATTCAGTCAGTTATATATGATTATAAGTTTACTGCAAGTAAAAGAGATAGCAATTTTGAAGATAAATTTAAAAATTATTCTAATGATGAATTGTATGATTATCTTTTATCTATAGATAAAAATATTGATACATCTAAAATACATAGAAACAATAGAAAAAGAGTGTTAAGAGCCATTGAAATATTTAATGATACTAATTCTTCTGTATCAAAACAAGATGCATTAAAAACACCTTTATATGATGCATACGTTGTATACTTAAATATAAATGATAGAGATTTATTGTATGATAGAATTGATAGAAGAGTAGATAAAATGATTAGTGATGGACTAGTTAATGAAGTATATTCTCTGTACCAAAAAGGAATATATCCTCATGCGATTGGTTATAAAGAACTAGTTCCTTATTTTGAAGGCAATATTTTAATAGAAAGTGCAATAGAAGAAATTAAAAAGAATTCTAGACATCTCGCTAAAAGGCAAATGACATGGTTTAAGAATCAAATGCCATCTCATTTTTATGAAGTAAACTTAAATAATATAGATGAAACAATAGACATGATATATAAGGATGTATTAGAATTTTTAAAGGAGAAGTAGGATGAATATATATTTAATAGGAATGCCTGGATGTGGTAAATCAACCATCGGTAAAAAACTTTCGGAAGAAATTAATTTTTCATATGTTGATTTAGATAAATATATAGAAAATAAAGCTTCTAAAACAATACCACAAATATTTGATAGTGTTGGTGAGGATGGATTTAGATTGCTTGAAAAAGAGGCTTTGTTAGATTTTATGAATAAAAATTCTTATGTAATATCTTGTGGTGGAGGTATTATAAAAAATATATCGAATAAACAGCTCATGAATGGTAAAGTTATATATATTGATGTTGATATAGAAGAATTAAAAAGAAGAATATCAAATGATAAAGAAAACATAAGACCAATGTTTAGAACTAAAACTGTTCTAGAATTATACAAGGAAAGATATGATAAATACTTATATTTTAAAGATATTTTAGTTAAAAATATTAATGTAGGCGATGCAGTTAGAGATATACGTAAGGAGTTAGATATTTAATGATGAAAAAGAAAATTCTTGTTATAAATGGTCCTAATTTAAATATGTTAGGAAAAAGAGATAAGAATCATTATGGTAGTGTGACATTACCTGAAATTTGTGAAATGATGAAGAAAGAAGATTATTTTGATTATATATTCTTTCAATCAAATCATGAAGGAGATATTATTGATAAAATTCAATTTGTAGATTGTGATGCAATAATTATTAATCCGGGAGCTTATACGCATACGTCTGTGGCAATTCATGATGCGCTTGAAATTAAAAAATGCGAAAAAGTAGAAGTACATTTATCCGATGTTGATAATAGAGATGATTTCAGAAAAATCAACTATGTGCGAGATGTGTGTACATATACAGTATCAGGACTTAAAGAGTATTCTTATATAGAAGCAATCAAATATTTAAAGAAAGTTTTGTTATAAAATTATTTACGGCATTATGTCACTTTTTTCTTTTCTATTAAATTAGTTTAAAGCAAAATGGATTAAAAACTTGCAACTTTAATTTGTATTGTATAATGGGATTATAGATGAAGAAACTATTAATATCATTATTATCGATTCTAATATTGACTATAATTGAAGTGAGTGTGGTTTTAATTTTTACTAACATTAAAGAGAAATATATATTGAGTAATCTTACAACGATGTAAAGTTATCATTTAGTAAGGTAAAGGTAAAAGAATCTTATAAGAAAAGTTCATTTAAATACAATATTCAAGTGGTATATGTTCTTAAAGATAGCTATGATTTTTATGAAGAAAATATTGTGACATCTAAATATTACAACAAAGTGTTAGAACATATAGCAAACAGTTGTGATATATATGGATATTAATTAAATAGTATGTTTTATTTAAATATATGGTAACTGATACGGAGATAAAATTTTCTACAATAGTATTTGACTATGGAGTTTAAGAGACATTTATTAACAAAGATTATCATTTTTTTATCTGACTTTATTGAGTTAGTAGATGAAGATAAAAATAATGATGCAAGCAAGAATGATATTATGTTATATTCTAGTTGGAGTGTTTTTTATAATAATGAGTTGTTTAAATATAAAGATGAATTAGAAATTTATAAAACACTAAATAATGATTCAGTAAAAAAGGTGATGATGGAATTCATTTAAAAGGATATGATATAGACATGAACCTAACTCACGATTATATACTAAAATCATTAATTTAGATGGTTATTCAATAGAAATTGTTATATAATCATAAAATCAGCTTATAGTTTTAAAAAAATGTCTTAAAAAAATTTAATTATTAACGGGATTTTTCCCGTTAATTTTTTTATGCATATTTTTTTTAATTCATGACAATCTTTCACATGTTGCCTATTTATATATTTTAATTAGCCTATTAATCTGTCACACTGAAAGTCCAAACTTCAATGCGATTCTTTTTTTATTTCCTCCATGATCTACAAATTATTAATAACATCATATTTTTCTTGTTCGTTCATTCTTAGTTTTATCTTTCTCATATAAACGATCACCTCAATATAAGAATATTATAAATATCAATATATTGGGACATAATCGTAAGATAACACTTAAGACATTATAACAAGATAATCATATAAAATCAGCTTATAGTTTTAAAAAGAAATTGAAAAAAAATTGTATGTATGTTATAATTTATTTGTTAGATAAAAAGAAGGAGAAAATTTATGATTAAAGTTAATGACTTAAAAAATGGTGTTGTAATTGAATATGACGGAAAATTAATGCAAATTGTTGAATTTATGCATGTGTTACAAAATAAAGTTGCATACGTTCGTGTTAAAATGAAAAACTTAAGAACAGGTGCAGTTATGGAAACTGCTCTTAAGGGATCTGATTCTGCATTTAAGAGATGTTTTATTGATAA
The DNA here is from genome assembly GCA_963623875.1 of Parabacteroides distasonis. GTDB lineage: Bacteria > Bacillota_I > Bacilli_A > Acholeplasmatales > Anaeroplasmataceae > UBA3206. The sequence goes on from CAVFNL010000017.1 coordinate 13,433, forward strand.
GAGAAGTATGCAATATATTTTCTCATCAGGTGATACATATACATTTATGGATCTTGAAACATATGAACAAATTGAAGTTCCTGCATCACATATTGAATGGGAAAAGAATTTCTTAGTTGAAGGTCAAAATGTAGAAATCACTTCTTATGAAAGTGAAATTCTTGGAGTTAACCTTCCTGATAAAATCACACTTGCTATTACTGAATGTGATCCAGCAGTTAAGGGTGATACAAAGACTAATGCACTAAAAGATGCTGTAGTTGAAACAGGATTAAAAATCAAGGTACCTTTATTCATTGAAAATGGTACAAGAGTAATTATAAGTACTGCAGATGGATCATACTGCGGACGTGAACAAAATTAATTGGTAAAAATTTAAAAGGAGCATGCTATAAAATAATATTTCGGAGCATAACCATATGCACAGAAGAATATTGTTTGATTAGTTATTATAAAAATTGGACATACAAACGGTGGTTTTGAGTACATCATTTACTGAAAAAGAAGGAATTTTCTTGGCGATAATATTACTATGTATAATATTATCAGCATTTTTCTCAATGTCGGAGACGGTTTTCTCATCTGTGAATTCAGCTAAGATTAAAACGGCTGTAGAAGATAGAAAAGCTGGTTCAAAAAAGGCTTTATACTTAACTGATAATTTTGATAAAACCTTAACAACTCTTTTAGTAGGTAATAATATTGTAAATACGCTTATGACAGTATTATCTGTGCCTTTATTTGCGTCATTCATCAAAAATGAAAGTTATGTATCGCTAGTATCTACTGTTGTAATGACAGTTGTATTACTTGTGCTTGGTGAAATTACACCAAAGATGTTAGGTAAGCGATATTGTGATTCTATTTGCTTTAAAATATCAGGGCTTGTATATGTATTTACTATAGTATTATTCCCTCTTGTTATTGTGTTTAGAGGACTTCAAAGACTAATATCAGGTAAAAAACAATCAACTGCAGATGAAATATCTGAAGATGAATTAAATACTATACTTGATACTATGGAAGATGAAGGACAAATTGAAACAGATGAACATGAAATTATAAAGAATGTTTTTGACTTAAACGATAGAACTGCAGAAGATATAATGGTTCATAGAATGGACGTTGTTGCGATTGACGTGGAATCTAGTGTTGAAGAAATTCGCGAAACATTACTTAAAGTACAATATTCTCGTCTTCCTGTATATGAAGGTGACAAGGATCATATTATAGGTATCTTATATGAAAGGGAATTCTTATCTGAATGTTTAAAGGGTAATAAAGTAAACATTAGAAAAATAATGAGACAACCTAAATTTGTTTCAAAAGCCATGCACGTTGATGAACTTATCAAGGAAATGCAAAGAAGTAAAACTCACATTGCGATAGTACTAGGAGAATATGGTGATACTCTTGGTATTGTTACGATGGAAGATGCACTAGAAGAAATAGTTGGAGAAATCTATGATGAGTATGATGAGGTAGAACCTGATCGTGCTAAGATTACTAAGCTAAGCGATAATTCTTACGAAGTTGATGGAGAAATCTATGTCGATGATTTGTTTGAAGAGTTAGAATTAGGCGCAGTGCCAGATGAAACTACTAAAACACTTTCGGCTTGGTTATTTGAACAATTTGAAAATCTACCTAATGTTGGTGATGTTAAAGTAATACCTGTTTCATATACTAAACAAAATGAAGAAAGCGGAGATTACGAGGATTATAATAAAAATGTTTCATTTGAAGTAAGTGAAGTTGATGATGTCAGAATTAAAACTGTTAAAATCACAATTACTGACCAAGAAATGGATGAAAAAAATGATGAAGAATAGGAAAACCTATTCTTCTTTTTATAGAATTGTTTACAAATAAAAATTATAATGTTATAATAATTATTGAAATAATATTTATGAGGTAACTTAGTATGAAATTAAACGATAGAGGTTTATTAATTGTATTATCTGGACCTTCAGGTGTTGGTAAAGGAACTGTAAGAAAAGCTTTATTCAACATGCCAGGACATAATCTTGAATATTCTATAAGTATGACAACAAGAAAACAAAGACCAGGCGAAGTTGATGGTAAAGATTATTACTTTGTTACACGTGAAGAATTTGAAAGACGTATTAGTGAACACAAATTCTTAGAATATGCTGAATTTGTAGGAAACTATTATGGAACACCACTTGATCTTGTTAATGAAAAACTTCAACAAGGAAATGAAGTTGTTCTAGAAATAGAAGTACAAGGTGCACTTCAAGTAAGAGAAAAGTGTCCTGATGCAGTATTTATATTTTTAGCTCCACCTTCAAAACAAGCACTTTATGATAGACTTCGTTCAAGAGGTACTGAATCAGAAGAAATCATTGAACAAAGAGTTAAGAAAGCAGATAAAGAATTTCAACTTGCATATAAATATGACTACATTGTAGTAAATGATACAGTTGAAAATGCTGCAGATAGAATTAGAGCAATTATTCGTGCTGAACATGCAAGAACTGAACGTTCTATTCATAGTTATATTGACTTATTAAAATAAAAGGAGAAACAAACATATGTCACAAGTAAACAAAATCGATGGAATGCGTTATCCATCAGTAGATGAATTATTAAAAAAGGTAGATTCTAAATATAAATTAGCTTATGTAGCTGCACGTAGAGCTAGAATTATTGAAGCTGAAGATGGATATATTGCGGATGGTGTAGATGTTAAATGTGTTAAGCCTGTAGGACAAGCACTTGAAGAAGTTCTTGCGGACAAGATAACTATTGATTTCTTACCAGCAGAAACTATTTTCCAATCTCAAACATCTGAAGTTGAAGATGAAGAATAATTAATTATTAAATAGGCTATCGTTGATAGCCTTTTTCTTTAAAAAAGGTGGATTTCTATGAATGATTTAATACAAGAAAAATTAAAATTACTTCCTGAATCTAGTGGATGTTATTTAATGAAAGATAAAAATAATAAGGTTATATATGTAGGTAAAGCAAAAGTATTGAAAAATAGAGTGAAATCATATTTCACAGGTGCGCATAATGCTAAAACTACGCTACTTGTTTCTGAAATATGTGATTTTGATTATATTATGACATCATCAAATAAAGAATGTTTTATATTAGAAATTAATTTGATAAAACAATATGATCCAAAATATAATATAATGCTTACAGATGATAAATCATATCCGTATATATTACTTACAAATGAAGTTCATCCACGACTTCTTGTAACAAGAACTTTAGACAAAAGAAAAATAAAAAATGGTCATTTATTTGGGCCATATCCCAATGTTGGAAGTGCTAGAAAAACATGCGAGTTATTAAATAGAATATATCCGCTAAGAAAATGTAAAAATATTCCAGATAAGGAATGCTTATATTATCACATGCATCAATGCTTAGCTCCTTGTATAAATAAAGAAGAGATATCATATGTTGAATATAAAAAAAACATTACTAAATTTTTAAATGGTGATTCAACAGATATTATAAATTCACTAAAATCAAAAATGGAAGTAGAAGCATCTAATCTAAATTTTGAAGTGGCTAAAGAATATAGAGATTTAATAAATGATATAAATAACACATGCGAAAAACAAACTATATCTATCTCTAACTTAGAACCTATCGATATATTTGGATTTTATCACGATGAAATCAATTTATCAGTATGTGTTTTATATGTTAGGAAAGGTGTTATAGTACAAAACTATTATACAAATTTTCCAATTGTAGGAAGTTATATGGATGTTGTATCAGAATTTATGATGCAATTTTATAAAGAACAATCAATATTACCAAAACAAATTCTTATCTCAGAAGAATATTATGACGAGGAATTAAATGAAGCATTATGTGATTTAATAAACATCCCTAAAAAAGGAGATAAAAAAGATATTCTTATAATGGCCTCAAAAAACGCAAAAGAAGCGTTAGAAACTAAGAAGACAATTTATGAAAATAAAGTTGTGCGCTCTATGAACACTATAGAAGAATTAGGACATATATTAGGAATTTCTACACCATATGTTATAGAAGCGTTTGACAATTCAAACCTTTATGGAGAATTTCCTGTTTCTGGGATGGTTGTTTTTAGAAATGGAAGACCATCTAAAAGTGATTATCGTAAATATCATGTAAAAAGTGTAGTTGGCGCTAATGATTATGAAACAATGAAAGAAATTGTAGGAAGACGATATAAAAGGCTTTTAGAAGAAAAAAAGGAACTTCCTGATCTTATTGTGATGGATGGAGGAGTTATCCAAGTAAATGCTTGTAAAATGGTATTAGATGAAATAGGTGCTAACATTAATGTAATGGGGATTGAAAAAAATGATAAGCATAAAGCTTCTAAAATAATATATAAAGATAAAGAAATAGATATTGATAAGAATAGCAATTTATATCTACTTTTAGCATCTATTTCTGAGACTGTTCATGATTATGCAATATCATTTTTTAGAAGCACTAAAGCTAAAGGAATGTTTTCATCAAGACTAGATGGAATCAAAGGATTAGGAACCAAAGGAAAAGAAAAATTACTTAAGCATTTTACAACAATAGATAATATTAAAAACGCAAATATTAATGAAATTTCAAGCATTGGAATTAGCTCATCAGTTGCGAAAAAAATAATTGAAAAATTAAATGAAAATTAATTTTTTAAATATCAAAAAAATGTATTGTATTATAAAAAAAATCAAGTAAAATAAAATTATAGAAAATTAGTGAAGGGTGATAAAAATGGTTGAAAGATTATTGTCAAAATTAAAAGAAGCAGTATCATCAGTACTGCCTATTTCTCTTTTAGTCCTCGTACTTTGTGCAACCCCTTTAGTCGATTTAAATGCTAAAGAAATTGTAACATTTATCATATGTTCATTCTTCTTAATATTTGGAATTGCTTTGTTTAATGTAGGTATTGATTTATCTATTGAACCAATGGGTAAAGAAGTAGGAAGTACGCTTGTTAAAACTAAAAAAATGAAACTAATTCTAGGAGTATGTTTTGCATTAGGTGTATTAATTACAATAGCCGAACCTGACTTATCTGTGCTTGCTAATCAATTAAAAGACGCAATACCTTCAATGTTTGGATTATCAGGTAATTATGTATTAATAATTGCGATAGGACTTGGTGTTGGTATATTTACTATCATTGGTGTATTAAAAATACTTACTAAAAGAGATTTGTCACAAATATTGTTATATTTTTATATGATGTTATTTGCATTCGCATCCATATTAATATTTAAAGGTAATGGTGAATTTATTGCGATTTCATTTGACTCAGGTGGAGTTACAACAGGACCAGTTACAGTACCATTTATAATGGCTTTAAGTGCAGGATTTAGTTTGACTGTTGGTGGAAGAGATAGTAAAGAAAATTCATTCGGATTAATAGCCTTATCTTCAATAGGACCTATTCTTGTCGTTGTTCTATTAGGACTTACAATAAAGAGTGGTGAACTTGCAAATCTTGTAAAAGATTATAATCAAGAGGCACCTAACAATTATGGACTTGATATAAGTGCTTCATATATAATTGAAGATATATTAACAAACCTTAAAGATATTTTAATAGCTTTAGGATTGATTTTTACATTCTTTATTATTATTGAATTAATATTTATTAAATTGCCAGCAAAAAATATTAAAGTTATTTTTGTAGGAGTATTATATGAACTAGTAGGACTTGTAATGTTCCTTACAGCTGCTAAAATAGGATTCCTTCCTATTGGATTCAAAATAGGAAAAGAATTAGCATCCAATAAGCCTGCCCTTATAATTATAGGATTTATAATAGGAGCATTTACAGTACTTGCAGAACCTGCTGTAAGAACACTTACAAAGCAAGTAGATGAAGTAACACTAGGAGCTATTTCTAAGAAAACATTATTAATAGCATTATCAATAGGTGTAGGTATTTCATTAATGTTATCTATGATACGTATAATATTTGATTTCTCTATTCTTTATTATGTGATTCCTGGATATTTAATTATATTTGGACTTTCATTCTTTGTTCCAAAAATATATACAGGTATTGCGGCAGATGCCGGAGGAGTTGCGAGTGGACCTCTTACAACATCATTCGTATTACCTCTTGCGATAGGTGCTTGTTCAGTACTTTGTAGCGAGTCTATATTTGATAATGGATATGGAATAGTTGCGATGGTTGCGATGACACCACTTATTACAATTCAATTGTTAGGATTTAAATCAGTAGTAACTCGTAAAGTACGTGAAAATAAACGCTTTAAAAATATGGAAAAGACTATTGATGATAATACAATCATCAACTTTTAGAGGTGTTATATGGAAACAAAGAAAAAAGCACTTGATGCGCCAGTAAAACTTAAAATGTTAATTACAATAGTAAATAGGAAAAAAGCCGATTTTTATACATCTGTCCTTGAAGGATTTGATGTTGTAAGTAGTGAAATTGTTTATGGTAATGGACTTGCAAGTCAACAAATACTTGCATACCTAGGATTAAACAAAACAGAAAAAGCTGTAATATTTTCGATAGTTAAAGAAACTATGGTAAAAGATATACTTGCGGCATACGAAGATAAATATTTTAAAATAAAAGATGGAAAAGGTGTTGCGTTTACTATTCCATTATCGCAAATGATTGGAATAAATGCTTATAAATTCTTATCTAACATGGAGGATTAATCATGGGAAAGTCAAATTATAATTTAATTGTTGTAATAGTTAATGAAGGATTTTCAACTGAAGTAATGGATGCGGCACGTGAAGTAGGTGCCAGAGGAGGAACTGTAATCAGAGGAAGAGGTACTGCTAAAGAAGAATCTCTTGCAAAATTTAAGATTTTCATGACTCCTGAAAAAGAAATGGTATTAATTATTTCTGATGATGAAATTAAGGAAGATATACTTGTGGCTATAAATAATAAATGCGGTCTTAATAGCGATGCACATGGTATAGTATTTACATTACCTGTTGATGATGTAGTAGGACTTAAGGCTAAGAAAGTTACAGAAGAAGAAATTGAAAATGCTGAAAATACAAAAAAAGAGATGTAAAAATCTCTTTTTTATAATATTTCTCTTTTAAAATATCCACGTGTTTCTTTTTTGCTATCAAAACAAGACGTAGGGTTTGAAGGATTATTTAATTTATTCTTATAGATTTTAATAATTCTTTCACATTCTTTTTCATCTTCTGTAGTAAATTGTAGTCTTATTCTATTAGTTAATTTTAAAACATCATTTAAGTTATCAATTAAATTTAATGCTTTTTCATTATAGATATGTGTAATACAATTCTTTCTTGAAGTTAAGAATTTTGAATATGAATCTTCTAGTACATATTCATGATTTGCACACTTTCCACATTCTCCATATTTTTTAATAGGACAATATTTAAGTGTCATTAAGTTTTGATGACCATAAACGATTATTTCAACATTAGGATTAGAATTATATTTATTCTTGTAAGAATTTATTATCTCTTTTGTCTCGTTATAAGACATTTCAAGAGATATAGTCACAACATCTACACCTTGTTGATGTAGGTAATATATAGTATCTGAATTACAAACATTAAATGAATAATCAGATACTAAAACTTCATCTTTGTTATTTAATTTATTATAATAAATTCCACCATAACTTCCTATAAGTATAGGGCCTTTTGTTTTATGATATGAGGCATTAACATATGAAGTGTAATTGTCCTCATAATATATAGCATCTAAACCATATTTTAAGCACATATCGTACTGCGCTTTAGTTGTACAAAATGCAGTAAGCATTATTTGACATTCTTTATAATCTATAGGACTAATATTAGTATTATCAATAAAATCAGATCTCTTATTTTGAAAGTATGAAGTAATATTAGATACAAGATCGCGTCTTGCTTCATTGATAGAAGAAATAGTCATAAATAAATCGCCTTCAAGATGATTATCTATGCTATCTAAATATAATGAAGTATCTTGTAGTTTCTTTAACTGCTTAATAAGTGTTGTATCATCAATAGGTCTAGAGGATGCAATAGAGAATACATTAGAAGATTCACCTTTAAATTTAATACCATTTATTTCTGTTTTTAATACAAGTTTTTCATTAACCCTACCATAACATGAAATTGTAATACCCTTCTTAAATTCATTTGTAATAGAAAGTTCAATAGAAGAATCAACCATCTTATATATTTTAGTGCCTTTATCAAAATTCTTATATATATTTAAATAACAGGATTTATTAGATTTATTAATTTCATTCATTGATAAATCATACATATTATCTATTGTAAAGAAATAATCTTCACCACTTGCAATACGTATTCTGTCTCCTACTTGTAAATCTTTAGTTAATGAAACTAAAGTAAGATTTGATACTTTTTTATCAATAATACCTACTAAAGCACCTTCATTGTTTGCTTTTGTAATATCACAAATAGAACCTTTCTCTTCATTGAATAAGAAACCTTTCGTATAATTTCTATGGAATACATTATCTAGTCCTTTTGGATTATAATTCTTATCGTCTAATTTTTTTCTATATTCACCAATGACAATTTTTACATAATCTGGATCTTTCATTCTTCCTTCAATTTTTAGTGAATCAACACCAATCTCTTTAAGTTCACTAATATTTGCGGAAGTATTTAAATCTCTCATTGATAAATGAAAAGCTTCCTCAATAAAATTGCCATCTTTATATAATTTATATTTTCTTCTACAATTTTGAGCACAACGACCTCTATTACCACTGCGTAGTGTTAACATTGAAGAGAAAAGACACCCTCCACTGTATGATACACAAAGAGCACCATGGGCAAATATTTCAATAGGCATAGAAGAAGATTTTTTGATGTTTTTAATTTCATCAATTGAAACTTCACGTGCTAAAACGCATCTATGCGCACCAAGGCCTTCAAAGAAGTATACATCATTTAAATCTTTAATACCTGCTTGTGTTGATATATGAGCTTCCATAGAAGGGCAATGTTCTATAACATAATTAATCATAGAAAAATCTGCAAGTATTAAACCATCAACACCCATTTCATAAAGAGTTTTAATATATTCTTTACAATCTTCAATCTCGTTCTCTTTAAGTTCGGTATTAACTGTAACGTATATTTTTTTATTAAGTTCGTGAGCTAAAGATAAACAATATTTTAATTCTTCTAAACTTAAATTCTTTGCATAAGCTCTAGCACCAAATCGTTCTGTTGCCAAATACACTGCGTCACATCCGTTATATAAAGCTTGTTTGAAACAATCTATGTCTCCTGCAGGAGCAAGTAATTCTGTAAACATAATATATCACCAAATAGATTATATATTATTTTTTGTTAAAAAGAAATATTAAGAGATTATTAACAAGCTTTTTTATAATAGATAACTAAAATATTAAATGAAAATATTTTTAATATTAAAATTATTTTTTAGGTTCAATTGATTCTTTTTAGCCGTATGGTAAAATTATTATACTGATGGATGAAAATATCAAACTAAAAAAGAATATAAACTAAGATTAAATGTGTTATTGTGGTTGATTGTCATAAATAATGTTTTAAATCAACTATTTAAAAAAAACATATTATATTAATTGTTGATTTAATGAAAAATTGTTATAAGTATTTCTAAGTGATAAAACATTTTGAAATTATGAATTAATAAACTTGCATTTTGCTTGGTGGAGGAATATTTTATGGTTATCAGTTTTGATAAATCTGAATTTTATACTGATAATTTAGTAGAATTATGCTATAAAAATTCAAATAGAAAAAGGAAAATATACCAAATAAAAGGTGAAGATAAAATAAATTTTGGTGAAGAAAAAATAATTTTTGATTTAATTGTTAAAGATAAATTTTTTCAAAAAACAAATAATTCTTTATTTTCTATTTCTTGTATTCGTTTTCCCTTTTGTTATATTCTCTGGCGTTTTGCCAACTGCAAATTATAGAAAATATAGATTTGAAATTAAATCAAATTGTAGAGTTAGTTTTATTGATGGAAAACTTTTATTAACTTATGATGATAAAGAAGAGATGATTAAATATAGGGTGAAGAAATACACTTATATATTTTTACTGCTTTCTATATTATGGATTTTGATTTTATCATGTATTACCATTTTGATTATTTCGATAATAAAATCATGTTGATAATGAGTATGATAAAATAGATAAATGTAAAACTCTAGTAAAATCAACAAAATAATATCTTGTTGTTTGTGGTTAAAGAAACATAAAAATTTACTATGTTAAGACATATTGAAAAGGTGATAGTAAATATATCAATTTTGATGATAAGATAATTATGCCAAATTTCTTTAAGCTAAAAACTAAATCAAAAGAGTTTTGATAAATATCAAGCATTTATTTATGAAAAATAAAAGTATTATGTTATAATTTTTTTAGGTGATTATTATGATTATTGTATATGGTTCAGAGTATTGTCCTCATTGTAGACAATTAAAAAAGAATTTTGATTATTATAATATTTCTTATGAATATAGAGATATTACAAGCTCAATGAAAATATTAAAAGAATTTTTGGGTTTAAGGGATAATAACCTTATATTTAGCAATGTAAAAGAAGAAGGAAAGGTTGGAATTCCTGTTCTTTTAATAAATGATTTCTTAACTTTTGATTGGCAAGGCTATCTAGAAGAAAAAGGAATTGAAAAAATATATGAAGAGGATGATGTAATATCATGTTCTATAAAGGATGGTAGATGTTAAGATGTTTAGAGATATGCGCAGATTTGTACAAAAAGCCACAAAAGAAGAATGTGATAGAATCTTAGAGAGCGAGTGGAGAGGTGTATTATCTGTAATTGGGGATGATATGTATCCATATGGTATCCCAATGGATTTTTATTACGACAAAGACAGGCACAAAATATATTTCCATGGTGCTAAAGAAGGACATAAAATTGATTCTATAAGAAAAAATAATAAAGTGTGTTTTACACTTTATGATAGCGGACACAAAGAAAATGATGAGTGGTATTATAGAATTTTATCAGTTGTGGTATTTGGTAAAATAAAAGAAGTTTTAGATGAAGATGTAGTGATGCTTGCATTAAACAAAATAGGTGAAAAGTATATGCCAAGTCTAGAAATTGTAAGTGAAACCATTAGTAAACATAAAAATAATGCTTTAGTTTTAGAACTTGATATAGAACACGTTAGTGGAAAGCATATAAAGGAGAAATAATATGTTAAAAGTTTACGGGACAGAAGATTGTCCAGATTGTAGAGATTGTAAAAAGAATTTTGATAAATATAATATTGAATATGAATTTTTAAATATTAAAGAACTTAAAAATTTAAAACAATTTTTAATCTATAGAGATTCATATCCAGAAGTGTTTGATAGACTTAAAAAAGTCCACGATATTGGTATTCCATGTATTGTAGATAATGATAATGTTTTTTGCGATTGGGAAACTTATTTAAAAAATAAGGGATATAGTGTGATTCAAACATCTAATGAATCATGCAGTATATTTAATAAAAATTGCTAAAAGAATATAAAAATTTTAAATATATGTGATATTTATAAATTTACTTTTAAGATTTAGTAAAAAATGTTATAATATTAATTACATAATATATGAAAGGATATTTAATATGAATAAAAGAGATGAATTTTCAAAAAATATGGTGTCTAAACAAGAATTACCTACACCAGAAGAAATAAGAAAAATGTATCCAATGTCTGAAAAATTGAAGGCAATTAAAGAAAAGAATGATAATGAAATTAGAAAAGTATTTACAGGAGAATCAGATAAATTTATTTTAATAATAGGCCCATGTTCTGCAGATAGAGAAGATGCGGTTATGGAATATGCAAAAAGATTAAGAAAAATTCAAGATGAAGTATCAGATGTACTTCTTTTAATTCCACGTGTATACACAGGAAAACCTAGAACTACAGGAGCCGGATATAAAGGTATGATTCACCAACCAGATCCAAATGCTGAACCTGATATGTTAAAAGGTCTTATTGCAATAAGAAAACTTCAAATGAATTTAATTGAACAAACAGGATTTAGCGCAGCTGATGAAATGTTATATCCTGAAAATTATGCATATGTATCTGATTTATTATCATACATAGCTGTAGGAGCTCGTTCTGTTGAAGATCAACAACATCGTCTTGTGGCTTCAGGTATGGATGTTCCTGTTGGTATGAAAAACCCTACTTCAGGAGACTTATCTGTTTTAATGAATTCAATTAGTGCTGGTCAATCCGCTACTACATTTATTTATCGTGGTTGGGAAGTTGACACAAAAGGTAATGATTTAACACACGTAGTACTTCGTGGATATGTAGATAAAGTAGGAGCTACTCACCCAAATTATCACTATGAGGATTTAGAAATTTTATCTGCATTATATAAAGGAAAGAAATTCTTAAATCCAGCGGTTATAGTAGATTGTAATCATTCAAACTCTGGCAAGCAATATCTAGAGCAAATAAGAATCGCTAAAGAAGTATTACATTCAACAAGACATAATGAAGATATTTATAAACTTGTAAAAGGTTTAATGATTGAATCATATCTTGAAGATGGAAATCAAAAACCTGGTGATGGAATTTATGGTAAATCCATAACAGATCCATGCCTTGGATGGGAAAAGACGGAAAAACTTATTAGACAGATTGCTGATCTAAGAAGAGGAATTATAGATTAATAATTTAAAGGTTGTAGTATTAACGTACTCAACCTTTTTAAACATAAGAAAGAAGGAATTTATTATGCCATGTACAACATTATTAGTAGGAAAAAATGCATCATATGATGGTTCAACAATGATTGCTCGTAATGATGATAATCCTAATGGAAAATTTGAAGTGAAAAAACTTGTAAAAGTAACAAGTGATATGCAACCAAGATTATATAAAAATGTAATATCACATTTGGAAATTAATTTACCAGAAAATCCAGTTTCTTATACCGCATTTCCAAATGTAGATTCTAAGAGAGAAGGATTGTGGTTGGCTCAAGGTATAAATAACTATAATGTAGGAATGACTGCGACTGAAACTATTACCTCAAATCCTCGCGTGTTAGGCGCAGATCCATATGTGGAATACTGTAAATCAACTAATACACCTGGTGGACTTGGTGAAGAGGATTTTGTTTTAGTGGTATTACCATATATCAAGTCTGCAAGGGAAGGTGTAAAAAGGCTTGGTGAACTTTTAGAAAAATATGGTACATATGAATCTAACGGTATAGCCTTTAATGATGATAATGAAGTGTGGTATTTAGAGACAATAGGAGGACATCATTGGATGGCAAAAAGAGTACCTGATGATTGCTATGTAGCACTTCCTAATCAACTTGGTATAGATGAATTTGATTTTGATGATGCATTTTCTAAAGAAGAAAATTATATGTGTTCAAAAGATTTAAAAGACTTTATGAACAAATATCATCTAAATCTTAATAATGATAATAAAATAAACCCTAGAAATATTTTTGGTTCACATTCTGATTCTGATCATGTTTATAATACTCCAAGAGCTTGGGATATGGTTAGATACTTAAATCCAAGTATTAAAATGAATGGTGATGGAGCGATATACACACCAGAAAGTGATGATATACCATGGTCAATGAAACCAGAGAAAAAGATTAGTGTAGAAGATGTAAAATATGTCTTATCTTCTCATTTTGTAGGAACAGTGTATGATCCATATTCAAAATATGGAAATCCATCGGATAAAAAATATAGAGTAATAGGAATAAATAGAACATCTATATTATCTTTATGCCAAATAAGAAATAATGTTTCTAAAGAGTTAAAAGGACTATTGTGGTTTACGTTTGCTTCAAATCCATTTAATGCATTTACTTTGTTTATTACATCAGCTAATAACGTACCAGCATATTATAGTAATACAACACTTGATGTAGATACAGCTAATTTTTACTGGGCAAATAGAATTATAAGTGTACTTGCTGATGCCCATTATTCACAAAATTTAATCCATATTGAAAGATATCAAGATAAGATGCATTCAAAATGTCATGAATTATTAAATAAACTAGATGATACTTATAAAGTGATTTGTGATGTTGAAAAAACAAATGAAGAAATCGCAAACAATTGTAAGAATTTAACTTCTAGCCTGCTAAATAAAATTTTATATACGTCATCTATGGAAATGAAAAATGCGTTTAAGCGCAGCGATAATTAATTATGCAAAGAAATAATATAATTATTAAAACATCGATATTTGGAATTTTAGCAAACACCTTACTTGTGATAGTTAAATCTATAATAGGTTTTATTTGTGGATCTATTGCAATAGTTTTGGATGCTTTGAATAATTTAAGCGATGTACTATCATCATCTATAACTATAATCGGTGCTAAATTATCTAGTAAAAGACCTGATAAGGAACATCCTTTTGGTCATGGAAGAATGGAATATATTGCGTCTACATTTATAGGTATTTTGATTTTATCAGCGGGTTTTGTCGCAATATATAAATCAATATATGCACTACTAGATTCTATAAAGAATGGTAATGATGTAAGTTATAATAAAATATCATTGATTATTATATCGATAGCTATAATATTTAAAGTTGTTATAGGGATAATATTTATAAAGAATGGTAAAAAAGTAAAATCAGATTCGTTAATAGGATCAGGAGTTGATGCATTTTCTGACGCACTAATATCACTATCTACATTAATATGTGCAGTAATTACATTTACTATAAATCCTAAGATATCTATTGAGTCAATAATAGGTATTGTTATAGGTTTATTTATTATTAGAGCAGGACTTTCAATTTTAAAGCAGTCTATATCAAAAGTTTTAGGAGAAAGAATTGATCCAAACCTTAGTAAAGAAATAAAAGATATTATATTAGAACATAGCGATGTGTTTGGTGTGTATGATTTAATTGTAAATAATTATGGTTATGAAACATTAATAGGTTCAGCGCACATAGAGGTTGATGAACATTTTACAGCTCATCAAATACATATTCTTACAAAACATATCGAACAAGATATATACGTAAAGTTTGGGGTAATTTTAACACTTGGAATATATGCAAAAGAAAATTTATCAAGTGATATTAAAAAGTCTATAGAAGATGTTATAAGTGAATTTATAGAAATAATTGAAATGCACGGATTCTTTGTAGATGAAGATAATTTGGTAGTGTCTTTTGATCTTGTAATAGATTTTAAATGCAAAAAACCACTTGAGATTGTAGAAAATGTAAAATCACAGCTTTTATCTTTGTATCCAAACTACAAATTTGTGGTTGTGCTTGATGCGGACATTAGCTAATTATTTACTTTGATATATTACTGTGCTATAATTAGTATGCTTTAAAAGAGGTTTTTATATGAAAATATTATTAGTTGTAAATGAATTTCATGCAAGGACGAATGGACTTTCTATATCAACACAACGTTTTTATGATGAATTTGTAAAACTTGGCGCAGAAGTAAGAGTATTGTCTGGTCAAGTATATGGTAAAACTTATTATAAACTTAAAAAGAAGAGCCTACATCCATTTCAAGGATTAATTGAAAAACAAGGCTATGTATTTGCAAAAATAAATAAACAAGTAATTAGAGAAGCAGTTGCATGGGCAGATATAGTTCATCTTGAAGAACCATTCTTTATCCAAAACGAAACTGCAAAGCTTGCTAAAAGGATGGGAAAGATAATCACAGGTACATATCATTTATTCCCCGAAAATATTGTTTCAACAATTCATATGGGACACTTTAGATTTTTAAATAGCACTTTAAATAAATGGTTTAGATCTATGTCTTATAAATATTGTGAATTTATTCAATGTCCTACTGAAAAAGTAAAAGAAAGATTAATTCACGATAATTATAAAGCCGATATGGAAGTAATTACTAATGGAATCACATCAGATAGATGTATTTTAAGAAATCCTAAACCATATGATTTAACTGATAAGTTTATTATCCTTTCTGTTGGAAGATTTTCGGTAGAAAAAGATCAAAAAACATTACTTAAAGCTATTAAATTGTCAAAGCATGAAAAAGATATTAAACTTATTATGGCAGGTCAAGGTCCTTTAAAAAAGAAATATGAACGTTTAACTAAAGGTTATACTAATAAACCTATAATGCAATTTATGAAAAAAGAAGAATTGATGAATTATACATCATTTTCTGATGTGATAGTTCATTGTGCTGATGTTGAGGTTGAAGGATTATCTTTAATGGAGGGTTTTGCGGGTGGTGCAGTACCTATCATTGCGGAAGCAAAACTTTCGGCAACTTCTCAATATGCAATATCAGATAATAATAAATTTAAAGCCAAAGATGTTAAAGATTTAGCAAATAAGTTAGATTATTGGTTTGAACATAGAACAGAACTTAAAGAATATTCTATAAAGTACCAAACATGGGCTAAAGAATTAACAACTGAAAAGAGCGCTATAAAAATGATGAATATTTGGTCTGCAAGATTAAATAAAAATAGACAATAATTGAAGCAAAATATTTGCTTCATTTTTTGTGAGTATGGAGGTAAATATGCTTAATCAATTTTCAAGAACACAATTATTGTTAGGGAAACCAGCAATGAAAAAACTAGAAGATACTACAGTCGCAATTTTTGGCGTAGGTGGTGTTGGAAGTTACGTAGTAGAAGCTCTTGCAAGAAGTGGTATAGGGCATTTTGTACTAATAGATGATGATAAAGTTTGTCTTACAAACATCAATAGGCAAGTAATTGCTACACTAGATAGTGTTGGTAAATACAAGGTCGATGTTTGTGAAGAGCGAATTCACTCGATTAATAAAAAAGCAATAGTTGATAAACATCAATGTTTTTTCTTGCCATCTAATGCTGATGAATTTGATTTTAGCAAATATGATTACGTGGTTGATGCGATTGATACAGTGTCTGCTAAAATAGAAATTGTATTAAGATGTATAAAGACTAAAACAAAAATAATTTCTTGTATGGGAGCTGGAAATAAATTAGATCCACAAGCATTTAAGGTTGCGGATATATATAAAACTAAAGTAGATCCTCTAGCTCGTACAATGCGCTATGAATTAAAAAAGAGAAGAGTAAGGAAATTAAAAGTAGTATATTCTGAAGAATATCCTACAAGACCTTTAGAAGATATGGCGATTTCTTGTAGAAGTCATTGCGTATGTCCTGCTGGAACAAGAAAATGCACTGTAAGGCGTGATATTCCAGGATCTAATGCTTGGGTACCTGCATCAGCAGGGTTGTTGATTGCATCAGAAGTAATTAAAGATCTTACAAAGGGAATAGAAAAAACTCCAGAGGTAGCTCCACAAAATTAAAAAAAGGCAATCAAGCCTTTTTTATTTTGTAGTTGCAATCTTTATTGCAACCTCTAACATTTTGTTCATTTCATACATATCTGCATATTCGTATACACCATGTTCGTTATATCCACCTGTACCAAGGTTTGGTGTATTAATTCCCATAAATGTAAGCCTTGAACCATCTGTACCACCTCTTGTAGCACTACAATATACATCAACACCACATTTTTTATATGCATCAAGTGCTTTATCTACGCATCTCATATCCTCTTCGATTTTAGAACGCATATTTCTATATTGATCACTAATTTCTACACGCACTGAATTAGGATATTTTTTATTTAAGAAATCTCTTGCCATATAAAATTCATTTTTCATTTTCAAAAGTAAATCAAGACTATGATTTCTAATGATGTAATTTAAGTGTGCAGAACCTACATTTCCACTCATCTCTGTTAGATGATTAAAACCGTCATAACCACTTGTAAATTCAGGACGTTCATTAGGGTTTAGTAAAGCATTAAATTCCATCGCAACAAGTGATGCGTTTATCATTTTATCTTTTGCAAATCCTGGGTGTATTTCAAACCCAGTGATGTAAACATCAGCTTCTGCAGCATTAAAAGTTTCATAAGAAAATTCTTTATAATCTCCTCCATCAACAGTATATGCATAATCTACTTTAAACTTTGAAGTGTCGAATTTTAAAACTCCAGTACCAATTTCTTCATCGGGTGTGAATGCTACATGTATTTCGCCATGGGGAAGATTGTTTTTAATAATATCTTCAAGCATTTGCATAATAATTGCAATACCACCCTTATCATCACAACCAAGAACTGTAGTACCATCAGTTGAAACAATATCATGTCCTATTTGATTTTTAAGAGTAGGAAAATCTTCTTGCGACAAATATTTATCTGTATCGCCAAGTCTTATAGGAGCACCATCAAATTTTGTAACTTTTGGTTTCACATTAGTTCCAGAAACTTCAGGAATTGTGTCCATATGTGCTAAAAATCCTATAGTATCATACCCATGTGCATTTGAAGGGAGAGTCGCATAAATTGTTGCGTATTCATTTAGAATAATATCTTTAAGTCCTAATTCTTCTAATTCACTCTTCAATATATTTGCAAGATTAAATTGTTTTTGTGTAGATGGTGTTTCGCTATTGTTTTTATCATCAGACATTGTATCGATTGAAACATATTTTAAAAATCTATCAAGTAAAGCCATATAATTACCTCCAAGCCTTAAATATTATATATCTTTTGTATATTATTTGCTAGTTGACTATTTTAAATTTTGTGTATTAAATTACTATTTTTAATTTAATTGTTATAAACAAAATAAAAGAAATATGATAATATAAGAATAGGTGAATAGCATGGTTAGAAATGTTTTAGATAGCGATGTAGAAATGATATGTGATATTTATAACTATTACATTAAAAATTCTAATTATACGTTTGAAGAAGATACTCTTTCATATAGTGAAATGAAAGAGCGAATTGATGAAATTAAAAAGGATTTTCCATACATTGTATATGTTGAAAATGATGAAGTACTAGGATATGCATATCTAAATTATTATAATAAAAGAAGTGCGTATTTC
Organism: Parabacteroides distasonis; assembly: GCA_963623875.1. Lineage (GTDB taxonomy): Bacteria > Bacillota_I > Bacilli_A > Acholeplasmatales > Anaeroplasmataceae > UBA3206. Next base: position 32,378 of record CAVFNL010000017.1, read on the forward strand.
CCATCTTGTGATTTATCTATATATGTTAAGAATGGATGTAGTGGAAAATCTATTGGAAGAGTGTTGTACGCGCACATTGAAAAAGAAGCTCTGAAAAGTGGATTTAAGAAAATATTGTCATGTATAACATTATCTAATGAACGCTCAATTAAATTTCATTTAAATAATGGATTTAAAGAGTGTGGAGTTATAAAAAATGTTGGATATAAGCATGATGAATGGTTATCAATAATGTGGATGGATAAAGATTTATGATTAGAAAAGATTATTTAGAGAATCATAAAGAATTAGAAATATATCAGGATACTGATATGTTTTTAATAAATTCTGACACAACAGTTTTAGGTGAATTTTTAGAAGTCTATAGAAATGATACAGTCCTCGATGTAGGAACTAATAGCGGAGCCTTACTTTTATATGCATCTAGATTTAATCCAAAGTGCATGATTGGGCTTGATGTAAACGAAAAAGCACTAGAACTTGCAAAAAGGAATATGGAATTAAATCATATTGAAAATGTATCATTTGTATGCAAGAGTATTCTCGAATATAAAAGTGAGCCAGTAGATGTTATAATTTGCAATCCACCATATTTTAAAACAAAAGAAGATAACGTATCAGAAAACTATTTTAAAACACTTGCTAAACATGAAAATGGTTTAACACTAGATAAACTTGTAAAAGCAATTTCATTGAATTTAAAAGATAATGGAACATTTTATTTTCTACACTTATCACCACGTCTTGATGATGTGATGATTGAACTTAGAAAGAATAATTTACAACCTAAAGAAATTAAATTTGTTTTTGATGAAAATAAAAAATATTCAAATGTTTTTTTAATGAAATGTAAGAAAAATGCAAATCCAGGGCTTAATGTTTTAAAGCCTGTGATTATTAAACGATAATGGAGGTTTATATGAAAGAATTTAAGAAAAATACATGGTTTTATCCATTAGCAGTTGCGATAATAGGAACATACGATGAATATGGTAATCCAGATGCGATGAATGCGGCATGGGCATCTATATATGATTATAATACTGTGCTTTTGAATTTAGGTATGCATAAGACTACAAAAAATTTAATGGCAAACAAAGAATTAACAATTGCATTTGCGACTAAAAATACAGTTATGCAATCAGACTATGTTGGAATTGTAAGTTATGACAAGAATCCTAATAAAGTGTGTGATGCAGGATTAACACCAATTAAAGCACCTAATGTTAATGCACCAATGTTTAAAGAATATCCACTTACATTAGAATGTAAAGTGCGTTCTGTTGATGAAGACTATCATGTAATCTGTGATATTATCTCTATTCAAGCAAATGAGTCTATTCTTACAAATGATAAAATTGATCCTAAAAAATTACAAGCCATATCATATGATCCAATAAATAATAAATATTTGTTATTATCAGGAGAAATTGTAGGGGAAGCTTTTAAAGAAGGATTAAAAATTAAAGGTTAGTGTTTATGGGGGAATATTTATTTGACTCTATTGTTCCAGAATTTGATGAATTAACAGGAATATATAGAAGAGATACAATAACTAATTATATATTAAAATTAATTGATAACAATATGTATTTTAGTTATGCAATTTTAGATATTGATAATTTTAAGTTGATAAATGATACCTATGGGCATTTTGTTGGCGATAAGGTATTAGTTGAAGTCGCAAATTCACTAAAAGAATTATTGCGTGGAAAAGGTGTTGTTGGAAGATATGGTGGCGATGAATTTATAATCGTACTTCCTAATGTGTCAAATTATGATGATTTATGGTCTCATATGTTTGAAATTATAAAATCACCATATAAGATAAGATTTACTAAGGAAAATAATATATCACTTACATACTCTGTTGGGTGTTCAAGGTATATTGTTGATACAAAAAATCGTGAAGAACTTTTTCTTTTAGCAGATAAAGCACTTTATAGGGCTAAAATAAAAGGTAGAAATTGTTTTGTAATATATCTTAAAGCTAAACATCAAAATATTGTTTTAAAAGCATTTAGAGAAAAGAATTATTCTCAAATTAATTTATATCAGATATGTTTTAATTTACTTATTGATAAATCTTCAAAACTTGAAGAAAACATTAGAAGAACGCTTAATTTTGTAGGCTCATATTTAATGCTTGACCATATTTGTCTTCAAGTGAAAGACAAACTTATATGTGAATATATTCAACCACTTTCAAAAACAAAAAGGTTTTCACCATATAGTGAAGAAGATATAAAAGAGTTCTTAAGTGATCAAGGATTGTTTTATGAAAACACAGTTGTAAATTCTAATCATATTAATTCTAATTTATATTCTTCGTTCTTAATGCAAAATGTATACGCTGCATACATTTCAAAATTAAAATTATATGAAAATGAATTTGGATACCTTAGAGTTGATATGGCAAGCGTTGATACAGGGCGCATATGGCAAAATGAAGATTTGGTATTACTATCTTCAATATCTAATACAATTTCTATGTTACTTTATATTGACAAACTAAAGAAACAATTTTAAACTATCATACATAAAAAATAGAAAGGATTATTAATGTTATGAAATTAAAATCTAGTAAATTTGATGATTTATTATCGCCAATAATAAATATAATTTTAGGAATACTTATCATTATCTTTAAAGCTGAAGTGATAAGGTGGGCATCGTTAGAATTTGGTATATTACTATTGTGTGTAGGAATTATGCAATTAGTTCTTGAATTAAAGAATAACAGTGAACAACAAATATTTAAAAACATATTATATATTATAATTGGCGTATTAATTATTGTTTTTGCAGGTGCATTTGCGACTGCGATTAGAATTATTGTAGGTATTCTATATATTGTCTATGGAGCGTTTAAACTATTAAGAGTTGTTGAAATGTTACCAACATTGATTAGAACATTTGTTTTAATTGAAGGTATCATGTATATTGTAGTAGGTATTTTGTTGTTCTTAAACAAGGATGTATTATATTATATAATTGGTGGATTATTAATATTTAATTCAATTGTAGATGTTATATATATCCTAAGAAATGGGAAAGACATTAAACCTATAAATGATCATAAAGATGCAATTGATGTAGAAGTTAATGAAAAGTAAGAATGAGCTATGCTAATGCATAGCTTTTCTTATGCAAAAAAATCTATTGACATAATATAATGTTAGTGATATTCTTCTCCATTAGACAATACACATATGGTTTAATTAGTAGATTATACAGTAATAGAGAAAATCATTAAAGTAATGCGGATCAATTATGATAATAGCATTTTAAAAAAAAGAAGAATTCAATAAAGATCAAAATATTATCTATGATGGGGTTGTGCCAACTAAGGATATAAATGATGAATACAGTTATCAATTTTACTCATGGGAAATGATATCTTTTGAATCAAATGAAATTATTTTTAAAGCAAAATTTAATAAGATAAAGATTTTTGAATACGTAGAAAACGAAAATGGTACGATTACAATTACAAAATATATACAACAATTATCTGATGTTAAAAAAAGATATTATAAAGTAATAATACCACCATATATTAATGGTAAAGTTGTGATCTCTATTTGTGTCATGCATTCCAATCTTTAGATTTTGTAAGTGAAATAATAATACTTGATAGTTGTCTTAATATATGGTGTTATTCATTTGCTAAGTACGATGATTTAAGAAAAGTAAAAATATCTAATAATATTATTGTAATAGATAATTATGCATTCTTTAGGTGTAGATGTCTTAAAAAATAATAATACCACAATCTTTAGAAGATTTAGGGGAGTATGCATTCTACAATTGTAATCTTAAAGAATTCTATTATTGCGGCACTTTAGACATGTGGAATAAATTTGAAATATCTATTGGAGATTATTATTTATTAGACGCATTAGCATATTACTCAAATAGTGCACAAAAATAAAAAACAATACAAATATTGGCACTTGGTTTATTTTTACCATTTGAAATTAGAACATCTATTTTTAAGCCATATAGAAGAATATATAAAAATAATTTATTAAAGTATGATATAAGAAGATAATAAAATAAATATTTAAAATTATTAAACTTACTTCTAGATATGTTTGAATAATTTATTGTAATTTTTTATATTAATTGTTATAATTATATTAGAATTATAAGGAGTTGTTTTTATGAATTTTACAATAACATTTGCACGTGAATATGGTAGTGGAGGGAAATTTATTGCGGCTAAAGTAGCTGAAAAATTAGGAATTCCTATGTATGATAAGAAGAATATTTTAAATGAAGCCATTAATTTTGGAATCAATCCTGGTGATATGGAAAAGTTTGATGATGAAGATTCTTCATTCTATTTTCCAACTATGACTAACAGTGTTGGAAGAGATATGGAGTTATCTCAAAAGTCTTATATGGCAACACTTAAAACTATCCAAATGATATCTCAAACAAAATCTTCAGTAATCGTAGGAAGATGTGCTGATTATATTTTATCTGATGATGCATCTTCAGTATTGAAAGTATTTGTTTATGCACCACTTGAAAGCAAAATTAAAAGATGTATTAAATATTATAATACATCAACAAATAAAGAAGTTACAAAACAATTAATTCTTAAAAACGATCGCAAGAGAAAAAAATATTATGAATTTATCTCTGAACGTGATTGGGGTAATAAAATTGATTATGATCTATGCATAAATTCTGATATGGGAATTGATGCGGCAGTTGATGCGATAGTCGCAGCAGCTAAGAATAAATTTAATCTTTAAAATATGGTGGCATTGCCACCTTTTTGCTAGACATAAACAACTGGTTTTGGTATAATAAAACTATAAGTTTTATGCCCGTAGCTCAGTTGAAAAGAGCGTAGTCCTCCGGAGACTAAGGTCGTGAGTTTAAGCCCCACCGGGCATGCCATAATATAGAAGGAAAAGAATAGTATGATTAATGTTGTAGAAAAAAATATTGTTGTTAGAGAATTTAATAATGCAGATTACACATCATTTGTAGCACAACTAGTACAAAATCCAGGTTGGACTAATAATTTTGGATTATGGAATGTGAAAGGAAGAGATGTAACTAAATTATTTACATATCATTTAGATGGATATAAAGAAAATGCTGATATTAAAAAGAATAGATTTATGTATGGTGTTTTCACTAAACAAGGTTTATTAATAGGTGAATGTGGATTTGAATACAATGAAACATTAAATGGTGTTGAATTTTTTGTTGGTTTAATAGAACAAGCACGTGGTAGAGGGTATGCTAATGAAATGGTTGATGCTATTAAAAAGATTGCAAAAGAATTAGGTATTTCAAAAGTGAATGCTAATATTCCATCAGCACATGAAATTGGTGTTAAATTACTTGAGAAAGCCAAGTTTGTTAAAGGAAATAATTTTGAAGTCGATTTTGAAGGAACTACAATTCCAATGGTTCATTATAGTTTTGAAGTTAAGTAATTAAAATTATGATTATAAAGAGTGAATTTTATAAAAGTTTGCTCTTTTTTATTTTTTGAAATTTAAAACAAAATGTGCTATAATATTTTTGTAAAGAGGTGATGACAAGTGTCTAAAATCAGTGTAGTATCACAAGACTGTGAGCATATTAGAAATGGTTTAAATGAATTATTAGGTAAAAGTGTAACACTTATTGTTAAAGATAGAACTAAGCTTAAAGTTAAAAAAGGTACTATTATACTTGTCTCAGATAAATTATTTTGTGTAGATGTTATAATGGGTAAAAATATTACTTTAAAAGAATCTTATACTTTTTTAGATGTTAAAACAAATAAGGTTAGAATTAAAGAAAAGCCTGATTTAAACACCGAAGAAGCTGTCACTATGTAGGTATATGTATTTTTTATCGTTGACAATGAAAGCGTTTTATATTATACTATATATGTACTAGAAAATAGAGGTATAATACCGATGAGCATAGAAACATGTAGGAATGATTTGATATTTTTTTCGGTACTATATTTCTCATCTTGCTAGTTTATTGTTGTAAGAAGAGAATTTCTCTTCTTTTTTTATTTAATATTTGTTATAATAAATAAGGTGAATGAATATGGAAAATAATCAATTTAATAATTATGAAGAAGAAATATACTATTATTTAGCTAATCCTGGAAAAATAAGCCGTGTTTCATTTATGGATGAAACATATAAAAAAAATGTAGATTTAATTTTTACGACATTATTTGATGAAACTCATCCAACCACTTCTCAAGAAGCAGTTGCTTATCTATGTGGTAAGTCTTGCGAAATGAACATTTTAAAGGTGCTTAGACCTGAATTTAAAAGAATTTGGCTATCTCAAAGACAAGTATCAGAAGGTATAGTATTTAATTTACCTTTTCATATTGAAGATGCAGTACTTGAAGTTATGGATGGTTGTGAATCTGCGGTAGCGCGTTATATTAGTGAAAAAGATCCTGATGTAAAGAATGTTTTATTAGACATTCAATATATTGCAGAAGAAATTGTTAAAAAGCATAAATTATTTGATGTAAAAGTAGAAGGATATAAAAATTCTGAAATTGCATTTCCTTCTGAACTATATGCTTACGCAAATAATATAGGTTTAAAAGCGTTAGTTGATAATGAAGGGTATAAAGTATTAGGAACAACTGATAACTTTAATTCTGCTATATCTTGCGTTCTTGAAAATAAAGAAGGAGAGAGAATGGCGGTCCTTGAACAAGTAACAATCTCCCCTCGTACCGCAAAATTTGCAAGATATTTAATTGAGGATTTAGTTAAGTACGCTGATAAAGAAAAGTTAAAACCTTATTGTCTTGGAATAATGCTTGAACCTGAAGATGAAGTTGATAGAGGTAATTCTATTGTTGTTAAAGGTAAGAAGGTTGCCTTAAAAATGACTTCGTTTATTCCAGCGAAATAAATTAATTGAGTAGGATTTACAATAAGCGTAAATAATTTCATATAGTAACACTTAAAGGAATAAATTTTATTTATTAAATCACTTTCAAAAGTTGAGGAAAATAGTTTTAGCAAGGTATTAAACCTTCTCGAATTATTTTCCTCATTTTTTAATTTTAGGCAAAAAAAGATTCTAGAATTTAATCTAGAATCTTAATTTTTTTTATTTTAAGAAGAACCATATACCTTGATATCCAGTTGAGTTAAATTTTAACTCAAATGAACTCATGAATTCTTCCATATGTTCGTTCCACCAAGTTGAATTTTGTAATGTAGAATAGTATACATTTGAACCTTGCCAAGCATTGTTAAGTGCCATTTTTGCAAGATAATCAGCTTCATCAGCATATCCATCCATATCCATATCATAATCACTAATTTGACGATAGTTATTTTCAAATGTTATATATGAATTTAAAGAATATACCTTGTCTGTACCAACAGTAGTAGAAGTGCATAAATTAGTTGATACTATAGCACCGGCATTTGATGCACTAACAGAACCTAAAGATACACAGTTTTTAACAGTTACAACACCTGATGAACGTCCTCCAAGTATTCCTCCAGCATATGAAGATGAAGAAGTTAATATTCCTCCGAATACACTGTTTGTTATCGAAATTTTAGCTTCACTTGTTTGAGGGTCAAGACGTCCTACTATACCACCGCTATATTGGTTGAAACATTGAATGTTTTGCTTTACAAAACACTTATCGATAGTTAAATGAGCACCATATTGTACGTGAGCTACAATACCACCTACATATTTACCACCTGTAATTGTTTTAGTACCATCACTGTTTGTGCTTTCATATTTAGAACTTATATAATAATCTCTATTGTTAGAAATAACAGAACAATTTGTAATAGATACCTTTGGCATTTGGCTTGCTGAAACATTCTTTAATCCTTTGATTTCTCCGATAATTCCAGCTGAACGTTGGTATGAGTTTACAGAAGAGTTTTTAATTGTAACGTTATCAATAGTTACATCACCTTCCTCAGCACAACCAACTAGAATCGCTGTTTTTCCTCCACTATCTTTTATATCAGCTTGAGTAACATGGATTTCTTCAAGAACCATATTTAAAATTACAGCTCCACCAGTGGCTTTCCAGAATAATCCTCCACCTTCACCAGTAACAGAAATTTTAAGATTTTTAATTGTATATCCATTACCATTGAAATATCCTTTGAATTTTTTAGATACATCTTTTGATTGGCTGAGAGTTATATTTTCACAATCAATATCATTTTTAAGTACGAAAGCACCTGATTCAGTATTTAAGGCTTCTAGTAATTCTTTGGCTGTTGTAATATTTATAGCTGGTTCGATTTTATCTTTTAATTCATAAATTGTTCCAAGACCATTACTGTTTTCAACTACAAAATAAACATCAATAGCTTCGTTACTATTAACAGTCATATCAAAATTGAAACTACGTGAAGTTAATGCTTGAGAATATGTTCCTACAAATGATGATGCTTGTGATTTTATTTCTTCAGCAGTAGGAGCCTCACTTCCTCTTGCAACAGCAACCGCATAAATAGTACCACTATTATAAGATACATCCCCTGATAATGTTACCTTGTTATTAATGATTGAATTTAGATAAGCACTAGCAGTTGTAACTTCATATGTATCACTTGAATTTACAAGAGTTATAATACGTTGTTTTACAACAGGGTTATATCCCACAATATTAAATGAGTATTCAATTAAATATGTACCATGTTCATTAAGGCTAGATACAGTAGTGTAGTTAGTATAATTTAAAGCGTCTTCATAAGACATAAAGTCATCTACATATTTAATAGTTGTTGTAACGGTATAATCTGAATTGGCTTCTAATGTAAGGGTAGTTGAAGTATAATCTCTTACAACATATGTATTAAGGTCAAATGAATCTTTTTCTGTATCAAGAATTGTTGTATTGTCAATTCCTGAAACTTCACCAACCCTTGGATCAAGAGCTTGTGCAGTGATTGTGAAATCTTTAGTGTATGTCTTGCCACCAACTGTTATCGATGCTGTTAATTTAACTGTAGTATCAGATGTAAGTCTTGGATTTAAAATTCCATATGTGTAGTATAGACCATTTTCTACTTTAGTTTCTTCAGTTGAAATTGTTAGTGCATTAGTATCAGAAGATGTCCATGAAATTGTAGTTCCTCTCATATCAGTAGGAAGGTAAATATCATTAAAAATTAAATCTTTATTGATAGCTAAATCTAATGAATTTAATACTTCACGAGCTGTTGTTTGATCTTCTGTTTCATTTTCAACGGCTTTACTAAATTCATAATGATCATATTCACTAGAATTAGCTTTGTTTAAATTAGCACCTACATTGATTTGTTTTTTTACTGTGCTTGAAACACCCCATAAAGCGCTAATATTTAATGAAGAATCACTATTTCTTAATACTGTGTGGAAATTTGTAGTGTTATAAGTTGCAATAAGTGATGTAGGATCAGTATCATCGACTGATTTTTTATTTGTATCAGGATCAGTCCATTTTGATACACATTTTGATGTAGTAAATCCTTCACCAGATTGTGCAGATAGTGCACCATCTGCAATATAAGATTCACCATTTTGTATCATAATTGCATTACTTATTGAACCATTGAATTCATCAGATCCAACTTTTTTATTTGTTGACTTAGATGAATAGTAAGAAATAAGATTTGAATAATAATTTTTATTTGCAACTATAGAATCACGGTTTAAGTTGAAATTATCATATTCTTTATAAGTAGCAGAATCATTAGGATCATTTGCAAATTGACCATTGTTTATAGATGTAGCATTAGAGATTGCAATGTGTCCAGGGTTAGAGTTATCTGTAAATCCATGAGCATAGTTGTATGCTGAAATACAGTTATCAACTATAACTTCACATGGAACAGAAGTACCACCTAGTTTAAATCCATTTCCATCTCCAGCAAAATTTTCATCAAGTCCACTATAATCTTTTTTCAAGTGCTTACCATTTTGGAATGCGATACAGTTTTGAATACGTACTAAACCAATTCTTCCAGAATCTTGTTTTGCATATAAATCCCATCCATCATCTACATTCCAATAAGACATACATCCATCAAACACGTTGTTATATCCTACTGTAAGCTTTGCGGCAAATCCATCCGCATCTTCACCTTCAGAATCGCAGTTATTATATGATGTGCAATTTAAAACAAGGTTATTTGAAGGCCATGTGTTGATGTTTGGTTGTAGTGTACCACTAAAACGTCCGATTTGAAGGCCTGTATCTTTATTTTCTGTAAATACACAATTTTCAATAATATTGTTTGATGATCCAAGAAGAAGACCATTATCTCCAGCTTTTTTAACAGTAATGTTTGAAATTTCGTGATAATCACCTGCGACTTTAAGACCTTGGTTTGCGTCAGCCTCTGTCTGATATTCAAAACTTAATATTGTAGAACTTACATCTTCACCTTCGATTTTTGTAATGTGGTTAGCATCACCTTGTGCTCCGAATACAACGGTGTTTTTATCTTTATATTCACCAGCTTGAATTTTGATTGTAGCACCTGGTTTATAAACTCTTGATGCTTCAAGAAGAGTCATAGCTGATGATCTTCTCTTACCATCGTTTGTAGGAAGACCATTAGGTGATACATATATTGTATCATTGTCAATTTGCCATCTTGCATAAACTTCTAAGTCTGTATCTGGCATTTCAGTATAATAGAATGGAGTAGATAATGATGCATCAACATACCAACCAGCAAAAGTATAACCTTCCTTAGTTGGGGTTGGTAGCCAATTTAACTTTTGACCAACGTTTGCTGAGAATGACGCTAGTTTATTACCTGCCGCAACAAGCGTATAGCAACCATTTGAATCTGTTCTAAGATTTCCTTCTGAATCTTTGTCATAAGATGACTCGTAAAATGTTACGAAATGATATGATTTTGTTTCATCTACCTCATATGGATCTGTTGTATCTGATTTACCATCGTCTTTTTTTTCATTGTCATTTTTTGTGTTGTTCTTTCTGCAGGATGCCAAGCTAAATATTGCAAGCCCCATTGCAAAAGAAGATAAAATTATTTTTTTCTTCATATAAAATATTCCTTTCATAAATTCATATACATTATTTTACAAGAAAACGTTTACAATTTCAACTATTATTTAAAAGTTATACAAGTAGTATAATAATGTATGAAATGTAGTAGCAATTTGTAAAAACTACTAAATTCTTATTGCTTTTTATTGCTCTAAAATGTATAATTTAGGCAGTGAGAATTTAAGATAGTCCAGAGAGGCTATTAATCGAACCTATTATTAAATAATATGATAACGTTCAATTAACGATTGTATGGCTCTTTGGAATTATAACAAAGAGCTTTTTTTTGGAGGTTTTTATGAAAAAAGATTTGTTGTCATTAAAATTTTTGTCTAATGAAGAAATAATGGAAATTCTAGAAGACGCAAGAAAATTCCGCGATGAGAATATGAAATTAGATTTATCTAGTAAAATTATTGCGAACTTGTTTTTTGAAAATTCTACAAGAACACAATATTCATTCATTACGGCTGAAGAAAAATTAAACGCTAAAGTATTACACTTTAACGCACAAGGTTCTTCAATGAGTAAGGGCGAAACATTTTATGATACTGTAAAAGTTTTCGAATCGTTTGGATGCGATGCAGTAGTTATTAGATCTTCTCAAAATGAATACTATAATGAATTAAAAGGTTTAAATTGCGCAATAATTAATGCTGGAGATGGAACAGAAAACCATCCAACACAGAATTTATTAGACTTACTTACTATATATGATGAATTTGGACATTTTGATGGGCTTAAAATTATGATTGTAGGAGATATCCTTCATTCAAGAGTTGCTCATGGAAATGTAGAAGTTATGAAACGTCTTGGAATGAAGTGCTATATTTCAGGGCCTAAAGAATTTATGGATGATACTGCTGAATATATTGATTTTGATGAGGGTGTTAAAGAATGCGATGTTATTATGATGCTTAGAATTCAAACTGAGCGTCATGCAGTTCTTACTACTCTTAGTGATAAAGAATATAATCTTAAATACGGAATGAACGAAGAAAGAGTTAAGCTTATGAAAGATAATGCAATTATAATGCATCCAGCTCCATTCAATAGAGGAGTAGAAGTTGATGATTTCGTTCCAGAATGCAGTAAATCTAGAATATTTAGACAAATGACAAACGGAGTATATGTAAGAATGGCTGCGATCAAACGCAGTTTAAAAGATTAAAGGGGGATTTATGTTAACATTAAAAAACGGAACTGTCTTTATTGATAACAAATTTAAAAATGTTGATGTCCAAATAGATAATGGTAAAATTATTAAAATTGGTAATAATCTTTCTGGTGGTACAAAAATTGATTGTAAAGATAAATTAATCACACCATCATTTATGGATTCACATGTTCACTTTAGAGAGCCTGGACAAGAAGAAAAAGAAACTATATTTTTAGGTTCTCGTGCGGCTGCGAAAGGGGGGTATACTACAGTATTTTTAATGCCTAATATCACTCCTAAACCTAATAATCTAGAAAATATAAAGTATATTAATTCATTATTAGAAAAAGATAGCATAATTGATGCATATCAAACAGGAACTATCACATATGATCAATCAGGACTTGGTGCAAAATTATCTGATATGGAAGATATAGCACCTTATGTATGTGGATATTCTGATGATGGTCATGGTGTATATACATCTAGCACTATGTATGAAGCTATGAAAAATGCAAAACGATTAAACAAACCTATGATTTGTCACTGCGAGGATAGAGATTTACTTTATGGTGGTGTAATGCATGAAGGAGATGCTTCAAAGAAATTAGGGCTTCCTGGAATTTTAGGAATTACTGAAACTCTTGAAATTGCAAGAAATGCAATAATTGCTGGTGAAGTTGGATGTCACTTACATGTATGTCATACTTCAATAAAAGAATCTATTGATATCATACGTTATTTTAAGAGTATAGGATATCATGTAACATGTGAAGCGACTCCACATCATTTAATATCTACTGATGAAGATGTTGTAAAAGATGATGCAAACTGGAAAATGAATCCACCTTTAGAATCAAAAGATGATAGAGAAGCTTTAATAAATGGTCTTATTGATGGTACAGTTGATTGTATTGCGACAGACCATGCTCCACATACAAAAGAAGATAAAGAAAAAGGATTTTTAAAAGCACCTTTTGGAATTACAGGAATTGAAACATCATTCCCTCTACTTTACACTGAACTTGTAAAGAGTGGAAGAGTTAAACTTGAATTGATTTTAAATAAAATGAGTCATGATATGGCAAAAACATTTAATTTACCAACTCATGATATATATGAAGGTAATGATGCAAATATTACAATAATTGATTTAAATGCCCATTACCAAATAGATAGTGATACATTTGTATCTAAAGGACATAATACCCCATATAATAAAAAATGGGTTTATGGAAAAATATTATATACAATAAAGAGAGGAGAAATAATTTATGGATTATAATATGAAACTTGTTCTTAAAGATGGAAGAGTTTTTAAAGGACATAGTGAAGCAAGCAACAAAGAGAAAATAGGTGAACTTGTATTCAATACATCAATGGTTGGATATCAAGAAATCGCAACAGATCCATCATATACTGATCAAATTGTTGTTATGACATATCCTTTAATAGGAAATTATGGAGTTAATGATGAGGACTTTGAATCACGTATAGTAGGATGTAGTGCTTTCGTTGTTAAGGAATATTGTAATGAACCATCAAATTTCCGTTTCACTCAAACATTTAGTGAATTATTAGAAGATCATGATGTTCCAATGATTTCTGGAATTGATACACGTGAATTAACACAAATAATAAGAAGTGAAGGTTCTCAAGTAGCCCTAATTACATCTATTGATACACCAATGGATGAGTGTTTAGAAAAGTTAAACAATTTCGTACCTGCTCACGACCAAGTTAAAAGAGCATGTTCAAAGAAAAAATGGGTATCAAGAGCTAAAAATCCTAAGTATAATATTGTTTGTATAGATTTTGGTACAAAACAAAACATTATAAGAGAATTTAACAAAAAAAATTGTACAGTTTTCGTAGTACCATATGATACAACAGCTGAACAAATTATGGAATATGAACCAGATGGACTATTCTTATCAAATGGTCCAGGAGATCCTACTGATAATTCAATCGCAATTAACGTTGTAAAAGAATTAAGAGGAAAGCTTCCAATCTTTGGAATTTGCTTAGGACACCAAATTATATCACTTGCGTGTGGAGCTAAAACATATAAATTAAAATTTGGACATCGTGGATCAAATCACGCCGTAAAAAATTTACTTACAAATCGTATAGAAATTACTTCTCAAAACCACTCATATGCAGTTGATGATGCATCGGTTGCGGATACTGATTTAGAGATTACACATATTAATTTATTAGATAATACAGTAGAAGGTGTAAGAATTGATAAAGAATATTTATTCTCGGTTCAATATCACCCAGAAGCTGCGGCAGGTCCAGAAGATTCAGAATATTTATTTAATATCTTCATTGATTATATGAAAAAGTTTAAGGAGGATCGTAAGTAATATGCCTAAAAGAAATGATATACATAAAATAATGGTAATTGGTTCAGGTCCAATTGTAATCGGTCAAGCAGCTGAGTTTGACTATGCTGGAACACAAGCATGCCTTTCTTTAAAAGAAGAAGGGTATGAAGTAGTACTTGTAAACTCTAACCCTGCAACAATCATGACAGATACTATGATTGCAGATAAAGTTTACATGGAACCACTTGATCTTGAATTTGTTGCACGTATTATTCGTAAAGAAAGACCTGATGGTATTGTTTGTACCTTAGGAGGACAAACTGGACTTAATCTTGCGGTTCAACTTGCTAAAAAAGGAATTCTTGAAGAATGCCAAGTTGAAGCATTAGGAACTGATTTCAATGCAATTGAACAAGCAGAGGATCGTGAATTATTTAAGGAATTATGTGAACGAATTGGAGAACCAGTTCTTCCATCTGATATAGCTACAACAATTGATGATTCAATCCGTATTGCAAATGAAATAGGATATCCTATTATTGTTCGTCCTGCTTTTACATTGGGAGGAACAGGTGGAGGATTTGCTGATAATGATGAAGAATTATATGAACTTGCAAAACATGCATTAAAGCTTTCTCCAGTAGGACAAATCTTAGTTGAAAAGTCAATTAAAGGATATAAAGAAATTGAATACGAAGTAATGCGTGATTATAACGATACTGCAATTACTATTTGTTCAATGGAAAATATCGATCCAGTAGGTGTACATACAGGAGACTCAATGGTAGTAGCACCTGCACAAACACTAACTAATAAAGAATATCAAATGCTTCGTACAGCTGCATTAAGAATAATTCGTGCCCTAGATATTAAGGGTGGATGTAACGTTCAATTCGCTTTAGATCCATATTCATTCCAATATTATGTAATTGAGGTAAATCCAAGAGTTTCACGTTCATCAGCCTTAGCATCAAAAGCTTCAGGATACCCTATTGCAAGAGTTTCTGCAAAGATTGCAGTAGGACTTAATCTAGATGAAATTCAAATTGCTAATACTAAAGCTGCATTTGAACCATCCCTTGATTATATTGTAGCTAAAGTTGCGCGTTTCCCATTCGACAAATTTGCATCAGCATCTCATGAACTTTCAACACAAATGAAGGCTACAGGAGAAGTAATGTCTATTGGACGTACATTTGAAGAATCATTCTTGAAATCAATCCGTTCGCTAGAAATCGGATGTGATCACCCTGAAAAAGCTAAATTTACAACAGTTTCTACAGAAGAATTGTTAAAATCAATTAAAACTCCAACTGATGAAAGAGTATTTGAAGTATTTGAATTAATCAGAAGAGGAGTACCTCTAAAGAAAATTTATTTTGCAACAATGATTGATGAATGGTTCTTAAACAAATTCAAGAAAATTGTTGATATGGAAAATGAATTAAAGAAAAATAAAGATAATATTTCTGATGAATTATTACTTGAAGCTAAGAAGATGGGATTTGCAGACTCATATCTAGGACGTATCATGGGATTAAAAGATACTGAAGTATTCCTACTTCGTAAAAAGAAAGGAATTATGCCAGTATATAAGATGATTGATACTTGTGCTTCAGAATTTGATGCATATGTTCCATATTTCTATTCTACATATGAAAATAAGAATGAATCAATTATTTCTAAAAATAAGAAAGTTATAGTTTTAGGTTCAGGACCTATTCGTATTGGACAAGGAGTAGAATTTGACTATTCTACAGTTCATGCTATTTGGGCATTAAAAGAATTAGGATATGATGCAATTGTTATTAACAATAACCCTGAAACTGTATCTACAGATTACCTTGTATCAGATAAACTATATTTTGAACCACTTACAATTGAAGATGTAATGAATATTATTACTCTTGAAAATCCAGATGGTGTAATAGTTGAACTTGGAGGACAAACTGCAATTAACCTAGCTGATAAACTAGATGAACTTGGAGTTAAGATGATGGGTTCAGACAAGAGAGCAATCGATAATGCTGAAAACCGTAAGCTATTCGAAGAATTATTAATTAAACTAGGAATTCCTCAACCTAAAGGACTTACAGTTATGGATGAAGAGTCTGGAGTTAAGGTTGCGAATACTCTAGGATATCCTGTTCTTGTTCGTCCATCATTCGTACTAGGAGGACGTGCTATGCAAATTGTTCACTCTGATGAGCAATTACTAGCATATCTTGGAAATGCATTCCTAGCATCTCCAGGACAACCAGTACTTATTGATAAATATATTATGGGACGTGAATCTGAAGTTGATGCAGTATGCGATGGACATGATGTATTTATTCCAGGAATTATGCAACATATTGAAGGTACAGGAGTTCACTCAGGAGATTCAATCTCTGTATATCCTTCGATGAATTTTAGTCAAAAAGTAAAAGATACAATCGTTGATTATACAACTAAATTAGGATTAAATATCGGAATTATTGGATTATTTAATGTTCAATTTATAGTAGATAAAGATGACAATGTTTCAATAATCGAGGTTAACCCACGTTCATCTCGTTCTGTACCATTTATTTCAAAAGCTACTAAATATCGTTTAGCTGCAATAGCGACTAAGTGTATGGCAGGTATTTCATTAAAGGAACAAGGACTTCCTCTAAACTGTCTTCCACCTGATCAACCAATGTGGTATGTAAAAGCTCCTACGTTCTCTAACTCTAAGATTAAAGGACTAGAAATTTTATTATCACCTGAAATGAAATCAACAGGAGAAGCTATTGGATATGATGAAACATTAACTAAGGCTATTTATAAGGCCTTACGAGCTTCAAATATGAAAGTTGTAAATTATGGAACTATCCTTGTTACATTATCAAATGAAACAAAAGAGGCGACACTTCCATTAATCAAGAGATTCTATGAATTAGGATTTAATATTGAAGCTACATCTGGTACAGCTAAATTCTTAAAAGAACATGGAATTAAGACTCGTGTACGTAAAAAATTATCAGAAGGATCAGAAGAAATTCTTGATTCATTACGTAAGGGACATATTTCATATGTTATTAATACATCAGACTTTGAACCAAATTCAACAAAAGATGGATTTGCAATAAGAAGAACAGCATCAGAAAATAACATTACAGTATTTACATCATTAGATACAGTAAGAGCGTTACTTGATGTACTAGAAGACATTACAATAAAGGTTGGTACAATTTAATGAACTATCAAATAGGTGAAGTAATTAGAAATGAACAAATTTTAGAAGATACTTTTGAAATGGAACTTTATGGGTTTGAAAACGCAAAACCAGGTCAATTTGTAAATGTGTCTGTTGGTGATAAATCAATGTTACTTCGTAGACCTATTTCTATAAGCGAAGTTAAAGAAAAATCTATTGTAATTATTTATAAGGTAGTAGGAGATGGGACAAAAATACTTAGTCAAAAAACTAAAGGTGATGTTCTAGACATTCTAGGACCTTTAGGAAATGGATTTCCTATAAAAAACAATAAAAAAGTTGTTTTAGTAGGTGGTGGTATTGGTGTACCACCACTTGTTGAAACTGCTAAAAAGCTTAAAGAAAATGGCTGCGAGGTTAATGTAGTAATTGGTGCTAGAAATAAAAACCTTGTTATTTTAGAAGATAAATTAAAACAATACGCTAATGTTTATATTTCAACTGATGATGGTTCATATGGGTTAAAAGGAAATGTAATTGATTGTATTGAAAAGAATAATATTGAGTTTGATGTTTTATATGCATGCGGACCTAATATTATGCTTAAATTCCTTGATAAAAAATATTTTGGAGTTAAGGAAGGATATTTATCATTCGAACAAAGAATGGCATGTGGTGTAGGAATATGTTATGGATGTATTTTAAAACCAAGAGAAGAAAAAGATACTTTCTTACGTGTTTGTAAAGACGGACCAGTATTTGAGTTAGGAGTTGTAAAATATGAGTGATCTAAGTGTTAAATTACCAGGATTAAATTTAAAAAATCCAATTATCCCAGCTTCTGGTACATTTGGTTTTGGTGAAGAAATAGCTGAATATTATGACTTATCAATTCTAGGTGGAATTATGACTAAGGCTACAACACTTGAACCAAGACTTGGAAATGATACTCCTAGAGTAGCTGAAGTATACGGAGGTATGCTTAACGCAATAGGTCTTGCGAACCCTGGACTTGAAGCAGCTATTGATCATAAATTTAAGTTCCTTGAAAAATATGATTTAGAAGTAATCGCAAACATCGCTGGTAAGGGTGTTGATGATTATGTTAAAGTTGCAGAAGAAGTATCAAAACTTGATGTAGTAAAAGCTTTAGAATTAAATATTTCATGTCCTAATGTTAAGGAAGGTGGACTTGAATTTGGAACAAATCCTGAAGTAGCTTATGATATTACAAAAAGAGTTAAAGCTGTATCTAAAAAGCCAGTTTATGTTAAATTATCTCCTAATGTAACAGACATAGTCGCAATGGCTAAAGCTTGTGAAAAAGCAGGAGCTGATGGTATAACTATGATTAATACCTTAAAAGGTATGAAAATAGATTTAAAAACAGGAAGACCTCTTCTAAAAAATAAAACAGGAGGAATGAGCGGACCTGCGATTAAACCTATTGCAATAAGAATGATTTATGAAGTATATAAAAACGTAAATATTCCTATCATTGGAATGGGTGGTATTATGAATGCATATGATGTATTAGAATTTTTATATGCAGGAGCTTCTGCAGTTGCGGTAGGTACTGCAAATTTAATTGACCCATATGCATCGAAGAAAATAATTGAAGATTTACCAAGAGTTCTTAAAGAATACGGATTTGAAAGTGTAAAAGAAGCTATTGGTTATGCACATAGAGAGGAGAAAAAATAATGGAAAGAGATGTAATTATTGCCTGTGATTTTAAATCAAAAGAAGATTTATTTACATTCTTAAAGCCTTTTAAAGGATTAAATCCCTATATTAAAATCGGTATGGAAATGTATTATAAAGAAGGACCAAGCCTTGTTAAAGAATTAAAACAAGATGGATTTAAAATTTTCTTAGACTTAAAATTACATGATATTCCTAATACAGTAAAAGCTGCGATGGAAAAGATTGGAGCACTAGGAGTAGATATCACTAATGTTCATGCAGAAGGTGGTATTGAAATGATGAAGGCTGCAAGAGAAGGATTAAACGCAACTGAAGAAGGAAAAAACACTAAGCTTATAGCTGTAACTATTTTAACTTCTATTAATGATGAAATTCTTCATAATGAATTAGGAATTAAAGAAGATTTAAAAGTTAATGATGTAGTAAGAAAGTATGCGTTAAATGCTAAAACTGCAGGACTTGATGGTGTTGTATGTTCAGCACTTGAAGCACCTATTATTAAAGAAATTGGATTTATGTCGGTAACACCTGGTATTAGATTATTAGGTGATGATGTAAATGATCAAAAGAGAGTTGCTACTCCAACTCTTGCTAAAGAAAATGGCTCTACATATATCGTTGTAGGTCGTTCAATCACTAAAGCAAATGATCCAGTAGCAGCATATAAGAAGTGTGTGGAGGAATTTAGATAATATGAATGAAAAAGAATTAGCCGTTGAGGTTTCAAAAAATTTATTAAAAATAAAAGCAGTATTTTTAAAACCAAATGATCCATTTACTTGGGCATCTGGAATTAAATCACCTATTTATTGTGATAACCGTATGACATTATCATACCCAGAAGTAAGAAAGGTTGTTGAAGATGGACTTGCTGAAACTATTAAGAAGTATTATAGTGATGTAGAAGTTATCGAAGGAACTTCAACAGCAGGTATTGCACATGCTGCAATGGTTGCTGAACGTTTAGGACTTCCTATGGGATATGTAAGAGGAAAAGCTAAAGACCATGGAAGAGGAAACCAAATTGAAGGTGTTTCTCCTAAAGGTAAAAAGGTAGTAGTTGTTGAAGACTTAATATCAACTGCCGGTTCTTCTTTAGAAGTTGTTGAAGTTCTAAGAGAAGAAGGAGCTATTGTTTTAGGAATTGTTTCTATATTTACTTATGGATTAAAGAAGGGTATTGAAAGACTTGAAGCCGCAAATTGCGAGAATCATAGCTTATCTAATTTCGAAACTTTAGTACATACAGCTGCTGAAGAAAACTATATTTCAAAAGAAGATATCAGTAAGGTTTTAAAATTCCAACAAAACCCTAGTGATGAATCTTGGATGAACTAAATTATTAAGAGGCATTGCCTCTTAATTTTTATATCATATGAGAATTTTAATTGACGCTGACGCTTGCCCAGTTGTAGATATTTCTATTGAAATAGCTAGGAAAATAAATAAAGAAATTATTCTTTTTTATGATGATTCACATCAAACATATAAAGAATATGCAAAAATAGTGACTGTCCCTAAAGGAAATGATGCAGTAGATTATGCACTAATAAACGAATGCACACAAAATGATTTAGTCATAACACAAGATTATGGACTTGCGACTATGGCATTATCTAAAGGTTGTGTGGTTATAAATCAAAATGGTATGATTTATAATGATAATAATATTGATTTTTTACTTTTATCAAGGGCAAATGCTATTAAAAGTAGAAATTCAAAAAAGAAATCACATCTAAAAGGTCCTCGTAAAAGAGAGATGAGTGATGATTTAAAGTTTAAAAAAACATTGATTGAAATTTTGGAGAAATATAATGATTAATAATATTTTACCTCATAAATATGACAATAGTTTTAAAGATATTTTGCCCAATACTAATGATTTTATATTATGTTTTAATAAAGGAAATGTTTTAATAAGAAGAACATATGGACATATTGAACTTCCTTTATTTAAAGAAATTGTAAAAGCAAGATATTTGTTTTCTATTGATTTAAAAAAATATTTTTATGTTTCTTACGAAGATATATTTGAACTAGATGATTCATACGAATTTGTCGATTTAAAAGTCATAAGAACGCTTGATGAAAACAAAGATGCTAGTGATAGTGTTATGCCATATGCTATTGTATGCGCAAAGCACTATGATTATTTTTTAATACACGCCAAATATTGTGGTGCATGTGGAACTAAAATGGTTCCATCAAAAATAGAAATGGCAAATGTTTGTCCAAATTGCAATAATACTAAATACCCTGATATAATGCCTGCAATTGCAGTCGCAATTATTCACGATGACAAGATACTACTTACAAAGTATAGGGGAAGAAAACAACCTCATTATGCACTTGTAGCGGGATATGTTGAAATTGGTGAAACTTTAGAAGAATGTGTTAAAAGAGAGGCTTTAGAAGAAACTGGTCTTCATTTGTATGATATTAAATATTATATGTCCCAACCATGGGGATTTTCTAATACTATTATGATTGGATTTGTTGCAAAAAGTTATGATAAAGAAATAGTTTTAGAAGATAAAGAATTAGGATTTGCGGATTGGTTTAGAAGAGAAGATGTTGAGGTAATAGATAATCCTTCATCAATGTCACATCAAATAATTCAAGATTTCAGATTAAAGAAGTTTTAAAATGGCATAATTTATAAAAAAATAAATTTATATCCATAAATCACAAAAAAAATAGTACATAAAATAAAAATATGGTATAATAAATAAGAACGGAGGAATTTACACATTATGGAAATGAAAGATTTTAGATTAGATGGTAAGATTGCTTTAGTTACAGGAGCATCTTATGGAATCGGATTTGCAATTGCTAAAGGTTTAGCAGCTGCAGGAGCTACTATTGTATTTAATGACATTAAGCAAGAATTAGTAGATAAGGGAGTTGCTTCTTATAAAGAAGCAGGTATTGAAGCTCACGGTTATGTATGTGACGTAACTAATGAGGCTGCTGTTAATGAATTAGTAGCAAAAATTGAAAAAGAAGTAGGAGTTATTGATATTCTTGTTAACAATGCTGGAATCATCAAGAGAATCCCTATGCTTGAAATGACTGCTGATCAATTTAGACAAGTTATTGACGTAGATTTAAATGCACCATTTATCGTATCTAAGGCTGTTTTACCTGGAATGATTAAAAAAGGACATGGAAAAATCATTAACATTTGTTCAATGATGTCCGAACTTGGACGTGAAACTGTATCTGCATATGCTGCAGCTAAGGGTGGATTAAAGATGTTAACTCGTAATATTTGTTCAGAATATGGTGAATTAAACATCCAATGTAATGGAATCGGACCTGGATACATCGCAACTCCACAAACTGCACCATTACGTGAAAGACAAGCTGATGGATCACGTCATCCATTTGACCAATTCATTTGTGCAAAGACACCAGCAGGACGTTGGCTAGAAGCTGATGAATTAGCTGGACCAGCTGTATTCTTAGCATCTGATGCATCTAACGCCGTAAATGGACATATTTTATATGTTGATGGTGGTATTCTAGCTTATATTGGAAAACAACCTAAGTAAGGCCAAATAAAGGAACTGTAATAGAAATTTCATTTGAAATTTTGGAGTTTACAGCTCCTTTTTTCATTTTACTTGATTTATTTTATGAATCATTTATAATTAAGTTAGTAATAACTAACTAGAAGGTGAAAAAATGATTTATACAATAAATTTTGATTTAAAAATAATTTTATTATTAATACTTCCCCTACTTGGAACAACACTTGGTAGCTTTATGGTATTTATAATGAAAAAAGAAGTGAATGAAAAAATAATTAAAGCACTTTTAGGTTTTGCATCAGGAGTTATGATTGCGGCATCCATTTGGTCACTTTTAATACCAGCTATAGATTCATACAAAGATGGTACTTCAAAATGGGCAATACCTTCGATTGGATTTTCTATAGGTATTATTTTCTTATTATTGCTTGATATCTTAATTCCTCATGAGCATTTAAATAAGGAAGAAGAAGGATTAGAAAATAAGAGAATAAGTGAAAAGTTAAAAATGTTTTTAGCCGTCACAATTCATAATATACCAGAAGGGCTTTCAGTCGGTGTTGTGATTTCAGGAGTATTTAATTCAGGAATCACTTTAAGCGAAGCCCTAGTATTATCTATTGGTATTGCGATTCAAAACTTTCCAGAAGGCGCAATTATATCAATGCCACTTAAAAGTATGGGATATTCAAAAGGTAAAGCATTTTTATTTGGATTTTTGTCAGGTGTTGTAGAACCAATTGCCTCAATACTTGCTATAATATTGACATCAGCAACTTCTAAAATATTACCTATTACATTATCATTTGCATCAGGAGCTATGGTTTATGTAGTTATTGAAGAATTAATACCTGAGGCGAATAGCGGAAAGCATTCAAATATTCCTACAATAGGGTTTGCAATAGGTTTTGTTTTAATGATGATTTTAGATGTTGCTTTAGGTTGATTAAAATATATGCTATAATAAAATTAAAGGTGGTGTTATTATGGAATATATTGTTACTAAAAGTTTGATTGATGGTTCTAAAAATTTTGGAAAAATTGTATATCATGATCTTCAAGAATGTCTCGATAAATGTGAAGAAGGTTCTACTATTTATTTAAAAAATGAAACATATTATGGAAAAATTTATGTAACTAAAAGAAATTTAACTATAATTGGCATGGATGATTCTATAATAACCTATGATGCTTTTCATAATATGAAAATAAGAGACAAAGATGGTGGAGATGGTGAAAAGGTATATGGCACAACAGGTAGTGCCACACTTACTGTTAAGCCTGGAGCTTCTAATTTCAAAATGTTTAATGTTACTGTTGAAAATAGCCATAAAAGAGGATATTCTAATGATGAATCTAGTGGTGAACAAGCAGTGGCTTTTAAAACAGAAAGTGTAAATGGATATTATGAGGAATGTAAATTTTTAGGAAATCAAGATACTCTATACACTTGTGGAAATGATAATGTATTTTGTAAATGTATGATTGCAGGTACAGTTGATTTTATATTTGGTAATGGTAATACCATACTAGATAAGTGTTATATCAATATTAAATGTAACGAAAGCAAATATACATATCTTTGTGCGCCAAATACACTTACAACTAATACTGTAGGATTGTTTTTCTATAATTGTATAATCACATCGACTAAAGAAAATTTAGTAAATGTACTTGCTCGTCCGTGGTTTGACAAAGGAATTAAGGAAGGAGTAATACCACGTGCATTTTTTTATAAGTGTAAAATTCCATCGAATCTTGAACTTAAAATATCTTATATGAATAAATACCAGGTTGGAAATTATGAAATATATTGGTACATGTGCGAAAAAGAAGGAGAACTTTACTCTAATATAGATGATACAAGAATTGTCGATTTCTATTTAAAAATTTATAATCAAAGACGTTAAAAAAATCCAGTCAATCGACTGGATTCTTTTTTAAATATGACATTCTAATGCAGTAACAAAGTGTTCGTTGTAAGCATTATCGTGAGTTAATACATTATATTTTTGGAAGAAAGAAGGGTCATTTCTATCAAACCATATATTATCTACTAAAACTGCGAATGGAATTAGAGAACTGTTGAATGTACAATAAGATTCTCTTGATACAGTTTGTAATGCTTTATTACTTTCCCATTCAAGTGCTGCTTGCATATATTGTTCAGGTTGAGGACCGAAATTAATTTGACCCATCTTAGCGGTTGTAGCTTTTAAACCATTTTTAAGAGGTAAAACATTTTCAAACATACCACCAGTTTTATGATAATCCCAACGAGAATTAGGGTTGTGTGTAGAAATGAAATCTCCATTTTCTTGCCATTCACCAGGGTAATGGAAACCTTTTAAAGCTTCTTCGAATATACGTTCATCGTCCCAAGTAACTTTTTCATCCATTTCTGCAATAAGCTTTTTATTTTGCTTAGATAATTCTTTGAATTTCTTTTTAGCTTCCTTCGTAGGCATTTTTTCAAATTCTTCCTTAGCTGCTAAATATTCAGCATAAGGACCCTTTTCTAATTTATCCTTAATAGTATCTTTATAAGATTCAATTAAATCTTTTTTTGTAGTCGCAAGATAAGGAGCAACCTCTTTATGTTTGTAATAAGGCTCTAATAATTTATCTATAGAAACCTTCGCATCTTTTTGTATAACAAGTAATAAGTAATCCATACTAATCATCCTTTCTGTTTTGTTTTCTCTTTTCAACTATACTTAATTATTTTAACATATTTTAATATTTAATGATAGCGTTTTTATCAAAAATAATACATTTAACAAAAAAGTCTTAAGAATATTCCAATAAAATGCATGATTGCTCCACCAAGGACAAAGAAATGCCAAATAAAATGTGCACCCTTTTTATTGAAAACAAATGGAATAATTCCTATTGTATACACAATACCACCACCAAGTATGAACCAAAGAAGTGGTAAATTATATTTTATTAAGAATGGAATAAATATTATACCGCACCATCCTAATGTAATATATAGTCCAAAATTTATTATTTTATGTCTTCCAGGTCCAAATATCGCAACATTTACAAGACCTAGTATTATTATAAACCATTGTACAGCACAAAGTACTACAGATAGTACTGGATGAATAGGGTATAAGAATAATAAGAACATCGGTGTAAAAGTACCACCTATTAAAATATAAATAGAAGAATAATCAAATCTTCTTAAAATGTGCTTCCCTAAATTATTTGGTAGTGCATGATACATACAAGACATAGACATCATAAAAATCATGCTTATACCATATATGTATGAAGAGAAGTATTCTCTAAAATTAGAAGCTTTTACAAGCATTAAAATAAATCCTGCAATCGAAAGAAGAGCTCCTATACCATGCGTTGTGGCATTTCCAACTTCTTCAATAGTAGTTCTTATTGGCGGTGCGTTTTTTTTGTGTATTTTGGACCGATATTCTTTATGCTTGATAATTTTATCTTCATTTTGCTGTATATATTCTCTTTCAAGAAGACTTTCATCAAGTTCTTGATTTATTTTTTCTAATTTTTTATCTTGTTTTTCCTTCGCTTTTAATAGCTTTAATTCTTGTTTTTCGTATCTAGTTAATTTTGCCATATAATCACCTAGCATAATTATAAATAAAACTTATTATAAATTCAATTTAATATATAAATTTTAAGATGCAAAAATAAAAAAGCTGATATAAATCAGCTAAATTATTATAAAAAAATGGTGCGGGTAACAGGAATCGAACCTGCACTCCGGGGGAACTAGATTCTAAGTCTAGCGCGTCTGCCAGTTCCGCCATACCCGCATTTATTTATCAATGCTTCAAGCACTGCAGTTAGTATTATATATAAAAAAAGATTATATGTCAATAATAATTCTAAAAAAAATCAAAAAAATGATATAATCAGTTGAAGGAGGTTTTTATATGAAAATTAAAGCATTATCCAATCTTTTAGCTTTGTTTTGTGTGTTTGTTTGGGGTGTTACATTCATATCTACAAAAGTATTACTTCGCTATTTTGATCCAACTTCAATTTTAATATATCGTTTAATAATATGCGCTGTATTTTTATTTTTATTATCTCCTAAACCTTTTTTATTAAACAAAATTGGACATGAAATATATTTTTTACTTGCAGGTGCTTCAGGTATTACATTTTATTTTTTGTTAGAAAATTTCGCAGTAAAATATACTAGTGCCACATCTGTAGGTATAATAGTAGCATTAGCTCCTATGTTTACGATGCTTTTTTGTAATGTGGCTTTTAAAGAAACAAAAATAACAATTAATTTAATTATAGGTTTTATTATCGCGATAACAGGAATAGTATTAATGTCTTTAGACTCCTTGAAGAATGATTCTAACATTACACTAAAAGGGGTAATACTTGCGTCTCTTGCGATGCTATGTTGGGGATTTTATTCTTGTTTTTTAAAAAAAATAAATAATTTAGGATATGAAGGCATAAAAGTCACAAGAAGAATTATGCTATATGGGTTAATTTTGTTATTACCTTTTCATTTTATTCTAAATGGTTCATTTAATATTGCAGCATTTAAAAATTATAAAGTAGTTCTTAATATATTGTTTTTAGGACTTGTTGCGAGTGCACTATGCTTTGTATTATGGAATTATGCAGTGCTTCAAATAGGGCCTATTAAATGTAATGTTTATTTGTATTTATCCCCTACAATCACTATGATATTTTCAGCAATAATATTGCATGAGAAAATAAATATACTAATTGTGATTGGAATGATATTAAGTACTATAGGACTTTTTGTTTCAAGTGATTTTATGTTAAAAAATAAATTGAAAGATTATAATATAAATGATAAAATTTCTTTAAGTGGTGAAAACAATGATACAAGTATTAGCGAAGATGAAAGAAACATATAAAGATATTTATTCAAAACAATTCGAAGAAATGTTTAAGGATTATTTTGATGATCCTAAATACATTGATATTTTTTGTAGACAGTATTATTCAATGTTAAAGAATGTTGAATCAATTGATTGTCTTTTAAAAATTCAAAATTATGAAGATGCATTTACAATTTTTAGAAAATATATTGAAACATATATTTTATCTTTTTTTGTAATTAAACATCCACAGTGTGCTCATAAATTTATAGTACATGACAAATATTTAACATTAAAATCTCAAGGTGAATTGACTTATGAAGACAAAAAATTTTACAAAGATAAACCTGATGGGTATCTTCAATATGGGTATGTAGAAGAATTTGTTGATTCTGCTGTAGAAGATTTTAGGTATTCAATAAGAACTGTCGCAGAAGTTACAGGAATACAACAATACTATGATTGGTATAGAATATCTAATAATTTTGTTCATAACAATACAACAAATCTATATGTAGAATCAGCTGAAGCATACAATAAAATAAAACAAATGATTATTGAATCAACTAATAAAATGGTTGACTATCTGAAAGATATTATAAAAAAAATAAGTCTTAAGATGCTATATAATGCATAGGAGTATTTGATATGAAAAAGAAATTAATCGCAGTTATACTTAGTATAATATTTATGCTTTGTCTAGCATCATGTAGGAACAAAAATGAAGATGACATAAGATTTTATTTACCTGATAATATTTCAACACTTTCGGTTGTTAATATATTAAATGAAGGCTTAATTTATAATAATAAAAATGTTGAATTTGTTTTTGAAGATACATCTAAAATTGAAAAATATGTCAATAATAATGATTTCACTTTTGCTATATGCAAAACAACGACAGCTGCTTTGTCACATAAGTCAAACAAAAAATCTAAGATTTTATTTAATACTTCATTTGGATCTTCTTATATAGTATCTAACAAGTCGAAAATCTCATCATTTTCTAATTTAATAGGTAAAACAGTGTACACAGAAACAGGGTTTAATTCAAAAATGTTACAATATTTACTAAAAAGCAATGATATATTATATACATTAGATGAGGAAAAAGAAGGATATGTATATATTGAAGAAGTAAGTAATGGTAATCAAATAGTTTCTTTATATTCAAGCGATGTAGAAACTATATCATTAATAAATGAACCATATCTTACAAAAATATCTAAACTTGCAAATGTATCTATTGGTATAGATATTCAGTCTGAATATAAAAAAATAAACAATTATTCATATCCAGAATATTCAATTGTAGTAAGTAATTCATTTGCGGAAGATAATGCGGAATTTATTGAATTTCTTTATGAAAAACTTGTACAAGACTATAATTACTTATACATTAATCATGATAAATTAAACTTATATTTTAAGAATTTAAATTTAATTAATCTAACAGGATTTTCATATGATAAAAGCACGATAGATAGATGCAATATAAATGTTACTAAAGCATATTTACATAAAGATAATGTGAATAATTATGTAGAAAATTTCACTAATATTAAAATGGATGATGAATTTTATTATCAATTTTAACTGAGTTTTACAATAAAACACTAAAATAACAAAAAAATAGAATTATAATTTGACAAATATAATTCAAAACATTATAATTTATTCGTATTAATAAATAGAGGTAGCGATGCAAATTAGTACTATTTGGAGAAGGCATTCTGTGAAAAGTAGGAAAGGTAATCATCGCCGAATAAGTATTTAAGGCATTAAATATTTATGGGGTTATAGATAAAATCTATAAAACTCCCACATTATAAAAATGTGGAGGCGCTAGTTTATGATTTTAAAGATATCAAGGCGCCGTTAGGTGCCTTTGTTTTTTACTAGGAGGTATAGAAAGAATGGAATTTAAAATTGGAAATTTCACATGTAGTGAATTAAAAGAAAAATATGGTACACCGCTTTATGTTTATGATGAAGCTTTAATGAGACATATAATTAATCTTTATAAGGATAATTTAAAATCAGATAAATTTGATACACTTGTATTATTTGCTTCAAAAGCTTTTGCATGTATGGCAATGTATAAACTTGTTCATGAAGAAGGTATTGGTTCAGATGTTGTTTCAGGCGGAGAACTATATGCGGCTTTAAAGTATCAAGAACCAGAAAAAATTTATTTTCACGGAAATAATAAAACAGAAGAAGAAATTATTATGGGTATTAATGCAGGAGTTAAGTTTGTTTGCGACAACTTAGGTGAGGCAAAAATGCTTGATGAAATATCTACTAGATTAGGAAAAAATGTAGATGTATTATTTAGACTTAATGTAGGAGTTGAAGCTCATACTCATAAATTTATTGTTACAGCTCATGTTGATTCTAAATTTGGTATGTTAATGGACTCAGCTGATCTTAAGGAATCACTTAAAATTGTAAATGATTCTAAATACTTACATTTAGCAGGATTCCATTCACATATAGGATCACAAATATTTGATCCAAGCGGATTCTATGCGGCTATTGATAAATTAGTAGCTTATTTAAAGAATTTTGATGAAAAATTAATTTTAAATATCGGTGGAGGATATGGAGTTAGATATACTGATGAAGATAAACCTATTCCATATGATGAAATTTCTAAGATGTTAATTAAGCATACTGAAGATGCATTAGAGAAAAATAATGTAGGATTAAAGGCTTTAGTAATTGAACCAGGAAGATCTATAGTAGGAGAAGCAGGATATACATTATATACTATTGGTAATACTAAACAAACACCTAATAGAAAATATTATTTCATAGATGGAGGTATGGCCGATAATATTAGACCAGCTCTTTACCAAGCAAAATATGATGCTATAATTGCTAATAAAATGGAAGCTCCTAAAACTGAGGTTGTAACTCTTGCAGGTAAATGTTGTGAAAGTGGAGATTTAATTATTGAAAATATAAAAATGGCTAAAGCAGAAAGAGGAGATATCGTGTGCGTATTTACTACAGGAGCATATGGTTACTCAATGTCTAGTCATTATAACAAGGCTCAAACGCCAGCAGTTGTTTTTGTAAATGGCGATAAATCAAGACTAGTTATTAAACGTGAAAGTTATGAGGATTTATATAGAAACGATTGCGAAGAATAAAAAAGGAAGGAAAAGTTAAAATGATAAAAATTGAAGGTTCTATTGTTGCGCTAATTACCCCATTCAATGAAGATGGAAGTGTTAATTTAGACAAGTTAGGAGAATTAGTAGAATTCCATGTTAAAAATCATACAGATGCATTATGTATCTTAGGAACTACAGGGGAAGCTTCTACTATGGAATTCTCAGAAGAGGAGAAAATTGTGCGTTATGTTGTAGATAAAGCAGCAGGACGTATAAAGATTATTGTAGGTAGTGGATCTAACTGTACTGCGACAGCTATTGAATATACTAAAAAGTATGGAAATATGGGGGCTGATGCATTACTTGTTATTACACCTTATTATAATAAAACTAATGAGACTGGTATGATTAAGCATTTTACAGCAGTTGCGGATGCATCACCAAAACCTATTATTATGTATAATGTACCCGGAAGAACTGGATGCCAAATTTCAGTTCACGCAGTTGAAGTTTTATCAAAACATCCTAACATAATTGGAATTAAGGAAGCATCAGGAGATTTAACATATGCTGGTAAAGTTGCTAGATATTTAAATGATGAATTTAGAATGTATTCAGGAAATGATGATATAATTGTTCCAATGTTATCATTAGGAGCTTCAGGTGTAATTTCTGTGTGGGCTAATATAATGCCACAAACAGTTCATGATTTAGTATTTGATTATCTAAATGGTGATGTTAAAAAAGCACGTGATACACAATTAAAATATCTTGATTTAATTCATAATTTATTCCTAGAAACAAATCCTATTCCAGTTAAGTGTGGAATGAATTACTTAGGATATAATGTAGGACCATTAAGATTGCCACTTGATAATATGAGTGAAGATAAGTTTAATGTCTTAAAGAAAACACTAGATGAAGTTAAGGGGATTATGTAATGGTAAACACAGCACTTGTAGGATATGGAGCAATGGGACAAATTGTCCATAAGAATTTTACATCTGAAATGAAACTTGTGGGTAAGGTATCTATAGGAGAACTTACATCACTTGATGAAATTAAAGATAGAATTGATGCAATAATTGATTTCTCAAATCCTGCTAATCTAGATATGATTATAAATTATTGTAAATTACATCATACTCCAGTAGTAATAGCTACTACAGGATTTTCAGATGAACAAAAAGAAAAAATAAAGGATTTAGCAAATTATGCACCAGTTTTATGGTCATCTAATTATTCGTTAGGGGTTATATTATTAAATAGACTAGTTCGTGAAATCACTCCAATTCTTAAGGATTCTTTTGATATTGAAGTTATTGAAGCTCATCATAATAAAAAAATTGATGCGCCTTCAGGAACTGCAAAAATGCTTGTTCAATCAATAAAAGAAGCAAAAGATTTTAAAATTGTAAACGGGCGTGAAGGAGTATGCAAAAGAGATCCTTACAATGAGGTTGGCATACATTCAGTTCGTGGTGGTACAATTGTAGGAGAACATGAAGTAATATATGCTGGAAATGATGAAATAATAACTTTAAAGCATAGTGCTCATTCAAAAGCTATATTTGCAGTAGGAGCAATTAAAGGTGCTTTATGGCTATTAAATAAAGAAAATGGCTTATATAATATGGAAGATGTATTATTTGGTGATAATAAGTAAAATGGGATTTAGTCCCATTTTTATTTTTTAGTGTATTTTTATAGAAAATAGTGTATAATTATCTTATATATGAATTACGGAGGAATCTAGAATGTTTAAAAAGAAAAAGAATAAAAAAGAATTAGAGACGGTTGATGCGACTGATTCAGTAAAAGAAGAAACTTTAGAAGAGACAGTTGAAGAGATAGATGAAGAGGAAGAAAAAGAAGCACCTAAAGAAGAAGTTTCAAGATTTGATAAAAGAAAAGAGAATGGTCCATTTAAAGGCCTAGGATGGGTAGCTAAACTTGCGGCTGCGGCAATCCTTGTAGCACTTGTAATTACAATGTCTGTTAATTTTGATGATGCTCAATTAATTGTAATTACTATTACAGGTGCATTTATTACTTTATTATGCTTTGCTAGAATCATTTTCTATTTCATAAATAGAAAGAAATATAGCGAAAAATTTAAAATTTTAAATATTATTGAAATTATTGTAGATGCGGCATGTGGAATATTCCTTCTTTCGTGTGGAATTTATTACCAAAACAATTCGGATAATTCCTCTAAGTTTATTGATTTCTTACAAAAATATTATCGTTTGTTTGTAGGAATTGTTATTTATCTTCGTGGTGCACTTCATTTCTTTGCGACAGCGTTCTTCAAACACAAGAGTACAATTTCAAATTATTTTGTTAACCTAATTTTTGTAACCCTTGGAACATTCTGCGTTGCATATGAATTCACATTAAAACAATTCGTTATTGTTTTAATAGTTGTCGCAGCACTATCTTGTCTATATCTTGCCTTTGATGGAGTTAAAGGCGCTATTAATTACTGGAATGGTGGAAATGATAATAGACCAACTAAAGAAAAGAAAAAGGATAAAAAGAAAAAAGAAGAAATTCCAGCTGGGGTTTACGAGCCAGAAAAACAAGATCAAGCCATTGTTTCCTAATAATATTTTATAAAAAGCCGATATTTTTGTATTGGCTTTTTTATTATTGAAAATAATAAGTATAACAAGTATAATATTTTAATATATGGAGGAATTAAAAATGTCAAATTATAATTTTAAAGTAGGAATTATTGGTGCTACAGGTATGGTAGGACAAAGATTTATTACTATATTGAAAAATCATCCTTGGTTTCATATAGAATTATTAGCCGCATCAAGCCGTTCAGCCGGAAAAACTTATACTGAAGCTTTGGGAAATAAATGGGCAATGGATGAAGATATACCTGCAAGCATAGCTTCTATGGTAGTTCTTGATGCAGAAAAAGATGCTGAAGAAATCGCATCAAAAGTAGATTTCTGTTTCTGTGCTGTAAATATGAAAAAAGATGAAATCAAAGCATTAGAAGAAAAGTATGCAAGGCTTGAATGTCCTATTGTATCAAACAATAGTGCTCATCGTCATACAAAAGATGTTCCGATGATTATTCCAGAAATCAACCCAGAACATTTAGATATTATAGCATCTCAAAGAAAACGTCTTAATACTAAGAGAGGATTTATTGCGGTTAAATCAAATTGTTCACTTCAATCTTACGTACCAGCACTTGCTCCTTTAAAAGAGTTTGGTATTGAAAGTGTATTTGTTTCAACATATCAAGCTATATCAGGAGCTGGTAAAACATTTGAAACAATGCCTGAAATTATTGATAACTGTATTCCTTATATCGGTGGAGAAGAAGAAAAATCAGAAGTTGAACCCCTTAAGATTTTTGGTTCTATTGTAGGAGATGAAATAAAGCCTTTAGATTCTAAAGAACTTCCTATTTCAGCTCAATGCGTACGTGTTGCAGTATCAAATGGACATTTAGCAACTGTTTTCGTTAAATTTAAGAATGTTCCATCTAAGGAGACTATAATTAAATTATGGCGTGAATTTAGTGGAGAACCACAAAAGTTAAACTTACCAAGTGCGCCTAAGCATTTCTTAACATACTTTGAAGAAGATAATAGACCTCAACCTAAACTAGATAGAATGGTTGAAGGTGGAATGGGTGTATCATTAGGAAGACTTAGAGAAGATAATATATTTGATTATAAATTTGTAGGATTCTCTCATAATACACTTCGTGGAGCTGCAGGTGGTGCGGTATTACTTGCAGAATTATTAGCCGCAAAAGGATATTTTGACTAGAAATTTTATATTAAGCCCTTTTTAGGGCTTTTTATTTTTCTCTTAAACTTAACATTGTACTATTTAAACTAGATAATCAATATATTTGTATTTTAGTATTAACGATCACCTTAGTATAAAAAATACAACAAGTACAAGTATAATGTATAATCTTAAGATAATAATATTAAATATGCATATTATTGTTTGATTTTTACTTTCAAATTCGGTGTATATTAAGTAGAAAGAGACGAGTGTTTTTTATAATTTTATTAAGCACAATGACATGGGTATGGATAGCGACAATCGCAATTATAATATTATTTGTAATAGCAGGAACAATTAACTTGCATTATTGGAGAAATAATCCATTTATAAAGTAAAACAGAAATGAAAGCCGAAAGTTTTTTTATTTATAGAATCAAAGAAGGTGATTTCCCTTAATTCTTTTTGGTTCATTAGTCCAATTTTAGAGGTTAGTTTTAGAAAGTCTTTTTTTATTAGATATATTATTTTAATAAAAATATTTTATTGTTATTATTGATGTGATAAAATTTAAGTGTGATTAAAATTAATGTAAAATATATTATTATTTAAAAAGGGGAATAAAATGATTGAATTAAAAAATGTCTCTAAATACTACACATCAAATGGTGTAACAAATAAAGGACTTATTGATGTTAATTTAAAATTAAATAAAGGTGAAATTGTAGCAATCGTTGGAGAGTCTGGATCTGGTAAATCAACACTTTTAAATGTTATTACTAAAATAGATTCATTTGACGAAGGAGAAATATATTATAAAGGTAATGAAACATCTTATTTTTCGATTGATGATATGGATCAATTTAGAAAAAATAAAATTGGATTTATATTCCAAAATTATAATATTATAGATTCATATACAGTATTAGAAAATGTAATGTTACCACTTATTATTAATGGAGTTAATAAAATTGAAGCTAAAAAAGAGGCTTTAAAAATAATTGAACAGACAGGACTATCTCATAGAATTAGAAGTAGAGGTTCTATGCTTTCAGGTGGAGAGAAACAACGTTGCGTAATTGCACGTGCACTCGCTTCAAAATCAGAAATTCTTGCGTGTGATGAACCAACAGGAAACCTTGATTCTAAAACTGGAGAAGAGATTATAAATTTAATAAAGGAAATCGCAAAAGATAAACTTGTGCTAATTGTCACACATAATTATGAACAAGTAAAAGATATTGCGACTCGTAAAATTAAAATAGAAGATGGAAGAGTTGTAGAAGATTTAATAATAAAGGAAGTTCATGAAGAAGATTTAGATGAAAATCTTGATTTAGATTATAAACCAATCGCATCTAAGATAAATACAAGAATAGCTTATAATAATCTAACATCAACGCCTAAAACATCATTTTTAATTAGTTTAGTATTGATTGCTACATGCGTTATATGTCTTATTTTATATCAGTATATCTTTATTTCAAATCAACAATTAAAATCATCAGATACTTTTACTTATGGTACATCAAGTAAACTTATAGTATCTGATATTAATCATAAATCAATATCTAAAGACACATTAAGTAGTATAAGCGATGAATACTATACAAATGAATTTTATTTGTTAAATAGTATGTATACAACCATAACCTCTGGTGATAATGAATATTATTTTGATACTCAAAAAGCTATTTATGAACCTAACATATTAGATTTAAAAATTGTAAGTGGTGAAAAAATTACGACTAATAATGATGAAATAGTATTAGCGTTTAGCTCAAATTATTATTCAAAAAAAGATATAAAAAAATACGTGGGAAGGTATATTAAATTAGATATTGCGGGCGTATCATTCAAAATTGTTGGTGTTGGATTATCAGATAGTATTAAATCCAAAACACCTACTATGACATCTAATGAATTAGTACATACTGTATTTAAACTTAATTCAATGATTAAGATTTCTTATGAAACTTCCGGAACTTCGAACACGTTTAGTGATTATATTCTTTACGATTTTGGTAATAAAACAACCGTTAGCGTTAAAAATAATGATGTAGAAGTGCCACTACTTAAATATTTTAATCAGACAATGTTAGATTTAAGTAATAAAAAAGTTGTAGATGAAAAACAAACATCGGATATAATTTTAACAGTTGGTAATGATATATTTGATGATGAGGTTTGTTTTGAAGCATCATGTTATGGAAATTATAAACAAATGAAGAAACAAGCATCAAAATTAAATTATTATATAATTAACACTAATACTTATTCTACATTAAGCAGTTATGAAAAAATAATTATTAATATCAGTACTTATGCATCCCTTGCGGCAATCTCATTCGTAATAATTATTGTATATTTTATAACATATGCAGTACTTACAGTTATATTTAAATCTAAACAAGAATCATATAATATCTTTAGAACGCTTGGTGTAACGAAAAAAGATATGAGTCATATCGTCCGAAAAGAAACTATGATTTCTTTTGTAGTTACGAGTGTATTTTCATTTTTTTTAATGCTAATACTTGGCAATGTTTTAAAAAATAATTCATTTTTTGAGGACTTCAGATCGTTTAATATAGTTGTAATATTATTATATTTTATTGTAATGATGGTTATGGGTCTTTTAATAGCAAGAAGATTTAATACAAAATTATTTAATTTTACAGTAAGAGAAAAATTAAAGGTGGCGAAATAATATGATAAAACTAAAAAATATATCAAAATATTTCAATAAAGGTAAATCTAATGAAATTCATGTTATAAATAACACCACCTTAGACTTACCTGATAAAGGTTTAATAACACTTCTTGGAGAATCAGGATCAGGTAAAACTACATTACTTAATGTAATCGGAGGACTTGATAAATATGAATCTGGTGAGATTGATTATGGTGATGTAAAGTTTGATAAATATAATTCACTAAAAATAGATAAATATAGAAGTGAAAATATAGGATATATATTTCAACATTATAATTTATTATTAGATAGAACGGTATATGATAATTTAAGACTTCAACTAGATATAATTGGAATAAGTCAAGAAGAAGAACAACAAAAAAGAATAAAATATGCGCTTGAAGCAGTAGGCCTTTATAAATTTAGAAAAAAGATGGCTGGTCAACTATCGGGTGGGCAAATGCAGCGTGTTGCGATTGCGCGTGCTTTAGTAAAAAAGACAAAAATATTAATAGCTGATGAACCAACAGGAAATCTTGATTCAAAAAATTCTGTTGAAATAATGAATATACTTAAAAATATATCTAATATTGCATTAGTAATTTTAGTTACTCATGATAAAATACTTGCGGAATATTATTCAGATCAAATTGTTGAATTAAAAGATGGACAAATACAAAATATAAGAAATAATATGGTCAAAAATTATGATAATATAAAAAATAGACTAGATTATAAATTATATTTAGGTGATATGAATAAAACAATAGATGGTGAAAAACTTAAAACTGTTGTTTATTCAACTAAAGAAAATCCAGACATCAATTTAACTTTAATTGAAATTAATGGAACTTATTATTTAAAATCAAATGTATTAATTAAACCATTAGAAGAAGCTAATGTTGAAATTTTAGAAGGTACTTCTAAGGATTATGAAGAATTTCAAATAGAAGATAAATTTAATTTTGATGAGTCTTGGTATAATGATGAAAAGAAGAGTAATAGATTTAAAAGGCTTAAAAATGAAGTTGTTGATGCATATATTACTAACAGGAAAACATCAAAAAGATCTAGAATGCTAAAAGTTGCGCTTTTTGTAATTGGTATTATATTTGCGATTTCTGTATTTAAATTTTATGAATACAAAAATGTATCGACATCTTCCTTAATTGCAGATGATAATGCATATCAAATTTCTAATCAAGAATTACAAGATTTAGCAAATGATAATACTATAGAAACAATGTCTAATAAGATTTCTTTAGGTGTTAAAGATTCTATGTCATTTAGTTATTACAAAAATTCATATTCTAATGAATCTAGAAGTATAAATACATATATTTTTCAATATCAAAATATAGAAGATGATGGTCTTTTAATGGGAACAGCACCTCAAAATGATTCTGTGTGTGTTGTTGGTAAAGGTCTTGCGGATAAATTACTAAAAAAATTCAAATTAAAAGATTATAAATCTTTAAGTAATATAACTATAGATTCAAATTGCATGAGCGCAACATCGATATGTGGTGTTTCAAAAAAGGATACTGAAGCGGTATATACTAAAAGATATTCGACTATATCATCAAATAATAACATGTGGTTTAATTGCTATGGCGGAGTATACACTAATGAAAAATATAAAGTGCTTGGAGGAATTGATTTAAAGGATACAGAAGAAGGTTTAGATTATGCTCCTTTGATGATGATTCTTGATAATAGACTATATCAGATTTTTCAAGATTTTGACTCCTATAAAGATTCACTAGATACTAATGCATCAAATTTTGATGAATATTTGAAAGATGAATTTAAATATGGAGAAGAACAAAAGTATGAATCTTTAAAATATAAGGTTGTATCTTATGGCGTTTTAATGGATGAAAAAAATAATGTAGTAACAAATACATCCTATGCTGATTGGAGTGAATTTAAAATATCAAATTATTTGTTTAAAAATGTTGATACTTATAAAAAGTTTAATAATGCATTTTTTAATAAGAGGAAGGAATATTATATCTATAGTGATAAGGAAGTATCGTTTTATAATATAATAGAGGGTGAATTTAAGAAAACATCTTCTAAAACTATATCAGCTTTGGCACCTTATTTTAGTGATTTTAATATAGGAGATACCGCAACTGTTGATGGATATTTAGGATACAATAGATATTATAATTTAAAGATAGAAATTACAGGATATTATGAATTCAAAAACCCAAGTGAAACATGTGGAAGTTATGACTGTGAAGGATTAATATTTCAAGATTTAGATTATTATGTAACGACATCAAATTTTTATAACAATTCTAAATATTATATAGAATTAAGTGATAATGCAAAATCTTATGTGTCAGGATTAGGAATTGATTTATCACAAAATGCTTATAAAAAAGATTACAAAACATTAGAAAAAGAACAATCTTTATTATTAAGAACTTCATTAATAACATCTACAGTATTGTTGGCAATTTGCATGATTTACATGTATTTTACAATGAGAAGTAGAATGATTTCTGATATTTATGAAATAGGAGTATTAAGAAATATAGGTGCTTCAAAAGGAAGAATTATTGAAAAATATGCAATAATATCAACTATTTCATGCCTTACAACTTCATTTATAGGATACCTATTATGTATTGTTGTTGGTGGTATTGTAATGGGTAAATTACAAAAAGCAATTGGAAATAATTATAATATATTTGCGTCAGGTTTCCCATACTTAGGGGCGTTATTATTACTTGCAATATCTGTTGTATTCGGAATACTTCCTACAATTATATTGCTTATTAAAACTCCAAGCGGAATAAGTTCTAAATACGATATTTAAAGAATAAAAACATTACCAAATGGTAGTGTTTTTTCTTTATACATGAATAAAATGTTATTTTTTAGTCTTAAACTAACTTTTTATTGACTTTTATGCTTTTATGAGTACAATAGAAAATGGTTCGTAAAGAACTAAATTTTTTAAATAATAGTTAGTTAACACTAACCAGAAAGTGAGATATATATGACTTCATCTGAATTAAGGTATTTAATTACTTTAAATGAACTTTGTCAAAAATTAGAAATTGTAAAACAAACTGATATTGCAAAAATGCTGAATGTTACTAAAGTTTCTACGTATAATGCATTAGAAAGATTACGTGAAAAAGGATTTATTGAAAAAGGTGAGAAAAAAATTGTTGTAAGTCAACTTGGAAAAGAAGTTCTTAAAGAATACATGACAATTATAGGGTTTATTTCATCACATTTAGAACTTCACTGTGGAACTACAAAAAAGACCGCATATGAAGATGCAATAAACGCAACATGTGCTTTTTCTGATACAACACGCAATGGTGTCGCAAAATTCATACAACAAGAAATGAAAGGAATGCCTAATGAGCAAAGAATATAAGCATTGGACTAAAGAAAAAAAGTTAATTCCTGTAATGATTAAAATGTATTGTAAAGGTAATCATAAAAAGGAAAGAAAAGATGAGAATATTAAAAGAAATGATTTATGTTCTTGTTGTAAAGAACTTCAAGATTA
Organism: Parabacteroides distasonis; assembly: GCA_963623875.1. Lineage (GTDB taxonomy): Bacteria > Bacillota_I > Bacilli_A > Acholeplasmatales > Anaeroplasmataceae > UBA3206. Next base: position 73,308 of record CAVFNL010000017.1, read on the forward strand.
CGCAGCTTTTAGATTAGAAAAATGTCCTTTTAAGAAGAACAAAGGTTTTTGTTCTTATTGTAAAATCCATTGTTATAAGCCAAGTTATCAGACTGAAATGAAAAAAGTAATGAGGTATTCAGGACCACGTATGTTATTATCACATCCTATTTTTGCGATGTCGCATGTCACTGCGATGATTAAGCATAAAAAAGAATTAAAAAAGCAAAATAAAAATTCTAATGATGTGCGAGGTGAGGAGAATTAAAATGATAGATAAAGATTTATTTAAATTATTAGGAAAAAACAAAAAATATATTTTTATTGTAGTTTTACTACAATCAATAGGTTTAATTGCGAATGTGCTTATTACAGCAAGTGTTTGTTATGCAATTTATTTATTATGGAAAGATGATAAAAGTATTAAATTTATATATCCGTTTTTAGGAGCAATCTTAGGTATTGTTATAAGGTATATTTGTTCGCGTGCTACCGGTGATTTAAAAGATAAGTTAGGTAGATTAGTAAAAAAAGAACTTAGAGAAAAAGTATATGATAAAATTGTGCGTCTTGGTATAAAATCGGCTGATGGAATGAATATGGCAGGATTAACTCAAGTCTCAGTTGAGGGTGGTGAACAGTTAGACCTTTATTATACATCATATATTCCGCAATTCTTTTTTGCAATGATTGCGCCTTTAATTTTGTTCTTTATATGTGTCTGGATTGATTGGAGGACATCACTTGTTTTAATTTGTTGTGTTCCACTTATTCCTATATCTATAATTGCGGTAAGCAAATATGCTAAAAAAATATTTGCAAAATATTGGGGGAAATATACATCAATGGGTGATAAATTCCTTGATAGTGTAGAAGGACTTAGAGAACTTAAAATATTTGAGGCAGATGAGGCTCAACATAAAAAGATAAATGAAAGTGCAGAAGAATTTAGAGTAATAACTATGAAAGTTTTGGTAATGCAGCTTGCAAGTACTACAATAATGGATCTTGTAGCATATGGTGGAGCTGGTGTTGGTATTGCACTTGCAGTATCAGGCGCAGCATTTTGGGGACTTAACCCAATTGCGACATTATTCTTATGTCTTGTAGCTGTAGAATTTTTCTTACCTTTACGTTCTTTTGGTTCTGCATTCCATGTAGCGATGAATGGTGCAAGTGCAGGTAAAAAAATAATATCGCTTCTAAATACAAAAGACCCGGTTTGGGGAGAAGATTTGGTTGAAGGTAGAGATATATGCTTAAAGGATGTTACATTTTCATATGATTTAAAGCGAGACGTACTTAAAGATATAAAAATGAAATTTACAGAAAAAGGAATGACATCAATAGTTGGAGAGAGTGGATGTGGTAAATCTAGTGTTGTAAATATGATTGTAGGAGCATTCAGACCTCAAAAAGGAGAAGTTTTAATTGGTGGTAAAAGCATAGAAACATTATCACGAAAAAATTGGTATAAGAGTTTAGGACTTGTAAGTTATAACTCATATATTTTTAATGAAAGTATAAGAGATAATTTCAAGATGGCAAAAAAAGATGTACTAGATGATGAAATTTATAGTGCATTAGAGAAAGTTAATTTAAAAGATTTTGTTAAAGAAAATGGTGGATTAGATAAAATAATCACTGAAGGCGCATCTAATGTTTCAGGTGGTGAAAAACAACGTCTAGCATTAGCTATATCTTTGGTCGCAAACAAAGATATTTATATATTTGATGAAGCTACTTCAAACATAGATATAGATAGTGAAGCTATAATTATGAATAATATTAAATTACTTTCTAAAGAAAAAAGTATTATTGTAATATCTCATCGCTTAGCTAATGTTGTGGACTCAAATAATATTTATTATATGGAAGATGGAATGGTAAAAGAGAGTGGTACTCATGCTGAATTGATGAAATTAAATGGTGGATATGCAAATCTTTATATTACTCAAAAGAATTTAGAGGAAGCTTATGTGGAGGTGCCAAATGAAAAAGAATAAAATAAGAAGAAGTGGCGCAAAGATTATGGCAAGCCTAATCCTCCTTTTAGGAAGTTTATCTTACATAATGATTCTTGCGGTAATAAATGGAAGTTTTGGATTTGTTTGTGCAATGGGAGTTACAATTTTTGGCGCAATAGGTGTCGCAAAAGCATTAGGTGAATCTATTGCATTATCTTATGGATTAATTATAGGTTGTGCTATAAGTTGTGGAGTATTAAGAGGAATTCTTAGATATTTTGAACAATATTCAAATCACTATATAGCATTTAGATTATTAGCACTTTTAAGAGATAAAATATTCGCATCTCTTAGAATATTATGTCCTGCAAAACTAGAAAGTAAACAAAAGGGAAGTATTATTGCGATGATAACATCCGATATTGAAACGCTTGAAGTATTCTATGCACATACAATTTCTCCTATTTGTATTGCGGTTATAGTTTCAACTACTGTAATGCTGTTTGTAGGATTTATATCTAGTTGGTATTTAGCGTTAGTAGCTCTTATAGGATATTTGATGGTTGGCATAATTGTTCCTCTAATATCATCAAATAGGATGAAAGAAAGTGGAGTTAAATATCGTAGTGAATTTTCATCATTTCAAGCCTTTTTCCTAGATAGTATAAAAGGTATTAAAGATATTGTTTTACATAATGTAGGGGACGAGAGAAAAAAAGAAGTAAATTATAGATCAGATGAATTACTTCATGAAACTAAAATAATGAAACATGATATCACTCGTGCAGGATCATCTATAGAATTAATGGTATCTCTATTTATAACTATAACACTTACAGTAGGTATTATATTAGTAAAAAATGATATGTTATCTATTGGAAGAATGATTATAGGGGTTGTATGTGTATTCTCTTCATTTGGTCCGGTGATTGCAGTGGGATCACTTCCAGGTAATTTAACTCAAACATTCGCAAGTGGAGATAGAGTTTTAAATCTTCTTGCAGAAAAGCCTGCAGTGGATGAAGTTATGGATGGAGTGAATTTTAAATATGAAAACCTTGATGTAAAAGATTTATCATTTGCATATGAGGATGATTTAGTACTTAAGGATATAAAAATGTATGCAGAAAAAGGTGAAATAATAGGTATTGTTGGTGAAAGTGGTTGTGGTAAATCTACATTTTTAAAATTATTACTTAGATTTTTTGAAAAAAGTAGTGGTGAAATAAATTATAATGACATAGATATTGATAATATCAATACAAAATCATTATTAAAAAATGTAACTATGGTATCTCAAAGTACATATTTATTCGATGAAACAATAGAAGAAAATCTTCGTATTGCAAAAGAGGATGCTACAGAAGAAGAGATGATAGAAGCTTGTAAAAAGGCCTCAATCCATGATTTCATAATATCACTTGAAGATGGGTATAAAACAAAAGTCGGAATGCTAGGAGACAATCTTTCAGCAGGTGAAAAACAGCGAATAGGACTTGCAAGAGCGTTCCTTAGAGGAAGTGAACTCATTTTATTAGATGAACCAACAAGTAATGTAGATAGCATAAATGAAGGTATTATTTTAAAAGCCTTAAAGGAACAAAAAAATAAAAAAAGCATTATTCTTGTTTCTCATAGAGAATCTACTATGGCCATCTGCGATAGAATTTACAAAGTTGAAAATGGATGTATGAAAGAGGTGGGCTAGTTGGATAATCAAAATGAATTAAAAGAAATAGAGACTTTGGTATCATCTCTTATTAAAAATGTTGAAGATAATTCTTTTGATTTGAAAGAAAACAAAGAAAAAGTAGAATTAAATGATACTAAAATTACTAATAAATATAAGATTAAAGATTTTGTATTTCTTGCGATAATAACAGCTACGACACTTGTTTGTGGTGCTATTATGCCTCTACTTATAAATGTACCACTGTTTGGTATAGTACAACTTGGATTAGGTCTTCAATTTTCAATATTTCCTGTAATTGGTATGATGAAGGTAAGGAAAATAGGATCACTATTTTTTCAAGCAGTATTTATTTCTGTATTTTTAATATTTATGTTTCCACCAATGGTACTCATCATACTATGTGCTTTAATCTCTGAAATTGTATCTCTTATTATATTTCATGGATATAAAAATGATTGGGCATGTGTTCTTGCAGGTACACTTTATATGCCCTTAACACTTCCATTGATGTGGTTTTATTATAATAAATTTTATAACATAACAGGCGATGAAAAAGCATCCGCTTCGATGTTTTTAGGTGGGACAAATCCACAACTTATTATCTTAATTACTTTTGCAGTTGTTCTTCTTTGTTTTATAGGTTCTGTTATAGGAATGTTAATCGCAAAAGAACTTAGGAAAGGTGGAGTGCTTAAAAAATGAAATTTTTGTCATTTAAAAAGAATATATATCCGATCTTTGTATTTATATCAAGCCTATTTTTGATTGTATTTGGTCTATGTATGGCAAAAAGTATTAAGTGTTCATATTTTCTTATAGGTTGTTTTTTATGGCTAATGGTATTTGGATGCACAAAAGAATGCCTAAGAATTTTACCTCTATTTATTTTAGTAGGTGGCTTATTTTCTATGATTGCATATTTTGCATATAAAAAAGATATTAATGCATCTATTGCGATGGCTAATAGATTTGCATCAATATTTTTAGCCGCAGCACTTGGAATGAGCGTTGAACCATCTCGTATGACAAGAAATCTTTCAACACTTAAAATGCCAAGAGGAATAACTTTAGGTATGCTTATTGCGACATCCTTTCCACACCTTTTGAGTCAGGAAATAAGAAGAGTAAGAGAAGCTATGAAAACAAGAGGTGCAGGTAGTGTTTTAAAACCAAAAATTTTTTATAGAGCATTTTTAATACCATTTGTAATGCGTCTTGTAAATATATCAGATACACTATCTTTATCTGTTGAAACGAGGGGCTTTTCTTTAGAAAAAAGACCATATACTATATATAAAAAAGAAAGTGTGTGCTTATCAGATTTAATATTTATTCTAGGACTTATGTGTGGCGCTTGTATCGTGGTGATAATATGAAAGCAGTAGAACTTAAAAATGTATCATTTTCTTATGATTCTAAACAAGAAATTTTAAAAAATGTAAATATCGAACTAAACTACAATGAAGTAAATTTAATATCAGGTTATTCAGGCGAGGGTAAAAGTACACTTTTATATATTATTTGTGGTATTATACCAAACATTACAAATGGAATACTTACAGGTGATGTTTTAATAAATGGTCTAGATATTAAAGGAAAAAGTTTGGGAGAAGTTTCTAAAATGGTAGGAGTAGTACTTCAAAATGCAGATGAACAAATAATTCAAAAAACTGTTGAAGATGAAATAGCATTTGGATGTGAAAATTTAGCTTTTAAGCCAAATATAATAGAAAAACAAATAGATATTGTATCAAGGCTTATGAATCTAGATAAGAAATCTTTGTGTCATAAATTATCCTGAGACATATAAAGCAAAAAAATACCTAGATTATTCTTTGGAATTTCATACTGATGATTATAAGATTTATTCTGTAATTGATTTAGGAACAAATTTCAAAAGAGAACTAGGCCTTATGTATTCTGTATCAGGTTATATGGAAGCCGCAAGTGGTATGGGTTCTGGAATACAAATTTTATACATGGATTATGATCATATCATTAAACTTTCAGATGAAAATGTTGATTATAAAGAACTTGATGGAAATAATTATTCTTTTAACACAACAGATAGTTTTTATCCTGGTGAATATAAAGACCTTAATGATAAAAACTTAACTTATGAAGAAACATTAAATAATGGACTATCTACAAAAATGATGAATTTTTGGTATAGCGCAACAGCAGATAATGCACCTTATGAATCAAGAAAAATATATAGTAGTAAAATAAGTTTTAAACCAACAGATGAGACAAATTCTAAAAATATTTCTGATTCAAGATATGAAATAGCACATTTTAATATAGAGACTAATATATATGGCTATGATGCAATTCAAAGAAAAAATGGTGAAGAATTATATTATGACTCGATGTCTGTTCAAACATTTGGTTATACAGGAATGCGAGAGTCATTAAAGTATAGAGTTGGAAAAACCCTAAATTTAGGTGATGTTATTAGAGTTGAAGATATCTATAAAGAAAAAGTTTCAAATAATATAGATTTTAGTAATGTTTCATATAAAGGATATTCAATAATTAATGGTGTAATTGATTTTTCAAAAGAAATTAAATTAAATAAAGCTTTTACATTTGAAGAAGATATAGCAATCGTATATATATCAGTAGATGATAATTTTAAACAAAAGACTACCATAGTTGAACTTGTACAAAAGACTAATCCTGATTATAAAATTATAGATGATAATCATGATTGGCAATGGTCTCTTGAAGAAGATGCCTATATTTCTACAACAATTGATAAAGAAGGATTATCTGTAGAGCTTCCAACACTTACATATTCTTGGGATGGGGTTAAAAATGTACGTTTCAAGAATGCTTGGTATGATGATGAAAGTTGCATAAATCCGCTACATGTGGGTATATTTACAAACTTGAATGGAGTATATTCGCTATCTTATCTTGGATACCAAAAAAAGGAATTTATAGCCTCATCTTATGATACTTATGTTTGTTATGAACTTGAAAATATATACGGAGAAACAAGTTTTGTAAGGTTTAAATATGTTTCTTCTGAAAAAGAAACATATAAAATCGAAAGTGATAACAACGAAATTATTTCACAAGGTGATGTGCAATATGATGATTATGGAAAAATAAAAGATATTAAGGCAAATGAATCAATTTATCTTACTAAGGATAATATTTCTTTAATGCTTTCAAGAAAATTTAATATTACAATTTCTAATCAAACATTTGCTATGACACCTTCATCATATACAATGTATTTACTAGATGAAAATAATCATAGTACTACTATTTTGGAAGAAGTTTTAGATGGAAATATAAATTCGCTGATTACAGATGTAGAAGGATATACTAATGATTATAGTTGGTTTATATTATCTATAAAATATCTTTATTTTGGGAATGAATTTACAAGTAATTATATATATGGAATAGGATTTTCAGGTGAAAAAACTACTAATATGCTTAAATATGATTCGTATTTTGTAAATACATTATATACTATGAATATTCCATATATTTATAGTTTTGAAGGAAATCTAATTACAACTTCAAATATTATTGTTAAACATAGAATTGGTGGTAAAACAGACAATAGTTTTTATGCAAATAAAACTTATACTCTTAATAAAGGGAAATATGAATTTTCTTTAACATTCAATGAGGTTGGCGAGTACTATGTTGGGTTTAACTTTACATTAAATTCTATAACATACTCGTTTGGACAAGTAATTGATGTTTTATCGGACAAATCAGATGTTACTATTACATATGTTACAGATGAGGAACACAAATTTATAGATGGACTTATTGAAAGAAAAATAACCTATAATTTAAGTAATACTATTACAACCTTAGGTGAAAAAGAGTTTAATGAAAATGATATATTGTTTGGTTGGACACAAAATATAAATAGGGATGCTACAAACAAAGATGTGGTAAAAAATGGTATTTCTAATTTTATAGAAAAATATAATTCACAAAATGTAATTTTATATGCAATTTGGGATACTGGAATTTCAGTTACTGCTAAGTCTTTGGGAAATGAAGATAGAATTAAATACTATTATAGAGATGCTTCAACAGGATATTATATAATTGACCTTTCTGCGTATAAAGTATATCCTCCTACAGGATATGTTTTAGCAGGATGGACAGGTGGATTTTTGAGTGACGATGTAAAAAACGGCAAAATTTATTTAAATGAAATATCTAAAGATGAAGACTATTTAACAATAAATGCTGTATATAAGAAAATGGTTACTATAAAATATTCAATTAACTCTTTATATTCAACTACTGTTATCAGAAATGAATCCTTACTTGAAGGTACAAAACTTGAATCAAATAGAATTGTAGTATCAAAGAGTGATTATGCGTTTGTTGGATGGTGTGTTTTAGGAGATGAAACTAAAACTATTATAGATCTATCGACATATAAGTTTACTATAGATACAACTCTTTTAGCAATGTTTATAGATAGCGAGGGAAATATGGTATGCTAAATTTAAAAAAAATATTTTTGTTATCAATATTTTTATTAACCATTGTATTTTGTATATTATTTAAAACTAATGCGTACGCTCAAAATGAAGATGTATTAAACGGAGGTGATGGTACATATTCTACTCCGGTAAGTCTTGATTTAAAAATGGGTTCTGATAATTTTACAAATCCTGTAACTATAGAAAAAGAAAATTCAAAATATTATATGACATTTGGTTTTAGTTCACAAATTGGATATTTAAATCTTAATTTAAGCGATATGGAAGTAGGAAAAACTTCGGAAAAGAAAGATGGTTGGACATATTATACATATACACTATCTAGTGATAATTTAAAATCTAAATTAAGTTTTACTGCATATATTAATGCAATGTCGCGTGAAACGACGTTTACAGCCTCATTAAAACTTTCATCATCAAGCAAGATTTCAAATGATATTAGAGATTTAGGTGAAAGGCCTGCAGAATTTGTTCCAAAAATAGAAACTAATGCTGCAGAAGAATATTCACTTAAAGTTGGGACAACATTTCCTATTCCAGAAGTTAGCGCGAAACTAGGAAATAAAGAATCAGATATTACTACAACAGTATTTTATAATGACGATAAAGAGATAGAAATTTCTAATGGTAAAATTGTTTTAAGTAATGTTGGAGAATATAAAATAATATATATGGCAACGACTAGTGAATATAAAACATCGTATGGAAATGATTCTTATACTAAATATATTGTTACAATAAATTCTACGGCTGGTGAAAATGAAATAGTAAAGTATAATGATAAGAATAATATACTAGAAGAAAAATCAGGCATTATCGCAGGTAAGGTTACCATAGGTTCATTAAATTATGAAAAAGCATCTTTAGCAATGAAAAAGATTGTTGATAACTTTGAAGTATATACAGCTGAATTTTTAACTGCTGAAGGTGAAATGATAACATTAAGTGATCATATAGAATTGATGTTTAGGGCAAATGATTACTACGATAGAACTAAAATTAGAGTATATTATATGGATGATAGTGGAAGTATTACTAAACTTTCATCTAAAGGATATGGAAGATATGTCCTAACTGAAACAAATAAAACTGGAATATTTATTGTATGTATTCCAGGCGTAGCATTTCATATGCCAATGTGGGGTTATGCATTGATTTTTGTGTGCTCAATAATATTTTTGATATTTATAATCATTATTGTTGTATTAATAATAAAGCATAAAAAGAAACTTAAGAATTCTTAATATTAAAGCTGTGAAATACATTTTAATATTTCATGCTTTTAATTTTTAATGAATACTAAATTTATTAAATATACAAAACATAAAATGATTGTATCTTATCTATTTAATATTTCTTAAAATTTTGGTTATTTACAAAGAATTAAAATGTGATATAATTATTAAGCAATTAATTTTTTATAAGAAATGGAGAAAATACAATGAAATTAGAAAATGTATCTAAAAGTAGAGTTAAAGCTGTATTCGAAGTTACTGCAGAAGAATTCGATAAGGCTTTAGATGAAGCTTTTGTTAAGGTAAACGCAAACGTTACTATTCAAGGATTTAGAAAGGGAAAAGCTCCACGTAAGATTTTTGAAAAAACTTATGGTGTTGAATCATTATATAATGATGCACTTGATGTTGTTTTCAATCAAAAATTACAAGAAGTATATGCTGATGAAAAATTAGCAAACAAGATTGTAGGACAAGTTGAGCCTTCAATTGAATCAAAAGATTTTGGACAAGGAAAGAATTTTGAAGTTGCTCTTTCATTTGATGTAATGCCTGAATTTGACTTACCTAAATATAAAGGTGTAGAAGTATTAAAGCCTAATTATGAAGCAACTGAAGAAGAAGTTAATAATGCAGTAAATGAGGTTTTAAAAGCTCATTCTACAACTGAAGTTAAAGCTTCACAAGTTATTGAAAAGAACAATATTGCTAAATTTGATTTCGTAGGATCAGTTGATGGTATTGAATTCCAAGGTGGAAGTGCTAAGGATTATGAACTTGAAATTGGTTCAGGACAATTTATTCCTGGATTTGAAGATCAAATGATTGGTATGAAGGCTGGAGAAGAAAAAGACTTAAATGTTACTTTCCCTGAAAACTATGGTCAAAAGGATTTAGCTGGAAAGAAAGCAGTATTTAAAGTTACTGTTCATGAAGTTAAAGAGCAAAAATTACCAGAACTTAATGATGAATTTATTGCATCATTAAATATTGAATCAAAGACTGTTGCAGAATTTACTGCTGCTAAGAAAGCTGAAATCGTTGATAAGAAGAAAACATCTGAAAAAGATAAAGAAGTTGATTCAATCATCAATACAATTCTTGATACAACTGAAGTTGAAGTTCCTCAATCAATGGTTGATGAAAGATATAATCAAATGCGTTCTCAATATGAAAACCAAGCTAAGATGTATAATATTCCATTTGAAACATTCTTAAGCTTTATGGGAGCAACTTTAGAACAATTCGAAGATGTAACTAAGAAAGAAGCATACAAGAATGCTAAATTCAACGTAGTTATGTCTAAGATTATTGAAGTTGAGCATATTGAACCAACTAAGGAAGAATTAGAGAAGCGTGCTGAACAAGATTTAGAATCATCTAAACTTACAAAAGAACAATTAATGCAACAAAATGTTGGAAAATATTACAATGAACTTGTATACACTAAGTTAATTGATATGTTAGTTGCTAACGCTAAGGAAGTTGAAACTTTAACTGAAACTCCTAAGAAAGAAGTTAAAGCTGAAAATAAGTCTCAAGCAGCAGAAGACTTATCAAAGAAAACAGTTGCTGAATTAAAGACTATAGCTCAAGAAAGAGGAATTAAGGTTCCATCTGGAGCTAAAAAAGCTGATATTCTTGAATTACTTAAGTAATAAAATATAAAGAGATGTGATGCGCATCTCTTTATTTTTATAAAATTTAAATTTATTCGTTATTTTCGTATTAAATTTGTGTTAGAAATTAAATTGGCAAACTTCTTGACATAGTGCCAAACTTAATGTATTATATACGTGCCGACGAAAAATCGGACAATAAATAAGAGGTGATTTTTATGGAAGAACTAGAAACTTTAGGATTACCTGCGATTGCTGTAAGAGGTATTATTCCAATTCCAAATAATGAATTTAGAATTGAAATTGGTCGTGAAATTTCATTAAAAGCATTAGAAGCATGTGAGAAAAAGTTCAATAATCAAGTTATTCTTTTGATTCAAAAAGATCATTTAGTAACTGATGTTACAAAAGATGATGTTCAAAAGATTGGTGTTAAAGCTGAAGTTACATTAAAGCTTAAATTACCTAATAATAACTATAAAGTTAAATTTAATATTCTATCTCGTGTAGAAATAGTAGATTTTATAGAAACTTCTCCATATTTTATGGTAGAAACAAAAGATTATAAGACTGTTGGTGTTGATGAAACTGAAGAAGAAGCACTTATGAGAACTATTGTATCTGAGGTTACAAAGAATAGTCAAGCAGTATTAAATAATCCTGATGATGTAGTAAAGGCCGCAAGTAGTGGTTCTACTTGTGAACAAATTGCTGATATTATTGCATATCACTTAAAGTCTACATCTGTTGATAAATATCGTTATTTATCTGAACAATCTCTAAGAAAGAGAATGGAGTTCATTCTTGAAGATATCGCAAGAGAAAAACAAATTGGTGATATCGAAAATAAAATTAATCAAGAAGTAAAAAAATCAATTGATGAATCACAAAAGGAATATTACCTTCGTGAGAAGATGAAAGCTATTCAAAATGAACTTGGTGATAAAGCCCGTCAAGATGAAGAAATTGAAGAATTACGTAAGAAAATCTTAGAAGCTAAAATGCCTGAAAAGATTGAGAAGAAAGCTTTAGATGAACTTAAAAGATATAGTAATACTTCATATCAAATGGCTGAATCTCCAATAATTAAACAATATCTTGATTTTATGATTGCTCTTCCTTGGCATGAGACTACAGAAGATGAAAAAGATATTGAGAAAGTTTCAAAAACTCTCGATAAGAATCATTATGGATTAGATAAAGTAAAAGAAAGAATTCTTGAATATCTTTCAGTTAAAATAATGATGGATAGAAACCCAAGAACTATTCTATGCCTTGTAGGACCTCCAGGAGTTGGTAAAACTTCTCTTGCTAAATCTATAAGTGAAGCGTTAGGACGAAAGTTTATTAAGCAATCTTTAGGAGGAGTTTCAGATGAGGCTGAAATAAGAGGTCATAGACGTACTTATATAGGAGCCCTACCTGGAAGAATTCTAAAAGGTATGAAAGACGCAAAAACAATAAATCCAGTATTCTTACTAGATGAGATAGATAAGATGAAATCAAATTATAGAGGGGATCCTGCATCAGCAATGCTTGAAGTGTTAGACCCTGAACAAAATTCTCATTTCTCAGATAATTATCTTGAAGAGGAATATGATTTATCACAAGTTATGTTTATAACTACTGCAAATGATTTATCAGAAATTCCTGGACCACTTCGTGATCGTATGGAGATTATTGAATTATCATCATATACTGAATATGAAAAATTCAATATCGCAAAAGAACATCTAATTTCAAGAAATCTTGAAGCTCATGGATTAAAACCTGAAATGTTAAACATTACAGATGAAGCATTAAAATATACTATAAGTGGTTGGACAAGAGAAGCTGGTGTTCGTGAACTTGATAGAATGATTGGAACAATTTGTAGAAAATCTGTTAAGAAAATTCTTGTAGAAAAGGTTCCTACAGTAAATGTTACAAAAGATAATCTTGAAGACTTCTTAGGTAAGGTTCGTTTCTTCAATAACCAAAACCGTGAAGAAGATCAAGTAGGTATTGTAACAGGACTTGCATATACTACATTTGGTGGAGATACGCTTGATATTGAAGTAACTTACTACAAAGGTAAAGGTGGACTTGTTCTTACAGGAAAACTTGGAGATGTAATGAAAGAATCTTGTATGGCTGCATTATCATATGTAAAGAGTCATGCAGGTGAATATGATATTGATCCACAGATATTCACTGATAATGACATTCATGTCCATGTACCAGAAGGCGCTGTACCAAAAGATGGACCTTCAGCAGGTGTTACTATTACAACGGCTATAGTATCAGCTCTAACTGGAAGAAGAGTTTCATCTCATCTTGGTATGACTGGTGAAGTAACACTTCGAGGAGCAGTTTTACCTATTGGTGGACTTAAGGAAAAAGCAATAGCCGCAAAACGTAGTGGACTTACTACTATTCTTATTCCTAAGGAGAATGAAAGAGATATCGATGATATTCCAGAAGAAGTAAGAAATTGTTTAACTATAATACCAGTTACAAATGTAAAAGAAGTATTATCTAACGCCCTAAATTAATTATTAGAAATAGCCCTAGATTAAAAAATAGGGCTATTTTTATTTTATTTTAATAAAATATATTTACATTTGAAATTTTTAATCTATAATGAAATCAGTTATATAAAGTTGCACCATTGCAATATTAAAAACTACTTTATGACATTTTTTAAAAAGAGGAGAATTATTAAGAGAGATGGCACGTAAATTAGTTGAGTTAAGAGGTATCTCTAAGTCTTATGGTGATAATGTTATCCTAGAAGATTTGAATTTATCAATTAACGAGGATGAGTTTGTTACTCTACTTGGTCCTTCAGGATGCGGTAAAACAACTACTCTTCGTATTATCGGGGGATTTGAAACAATGCAGAAAGGTGAACTTTATCTCGATGGCGAAGAAATAGGGCATATTCCGGCTTATAAGCGCCCTATTAATACAGTATTCCAAAGATATGCTTTATTTCCACATTTAAGCATATATGATAATATTGCGTTTGGACTTAGAAACAATGTTTATTCAAATATTTATGATATTGGAATTCATAATATGTTAGAAGAATATGGATTTGATGCTGAAGAGATTGATGATGTTAGAAGACTATTAGCTAACGTATTAAAACCAGAAGATGTTAAGAAAACTGCAATAGATTACTTTAAAGGTCTTTCTTCGTATTTTAAACTACAAGATAGACTAAATTCAGTTAAAAAGGAATGCAAAAAGAAATCTAAAGAAGAATATTCTAAAATTATAAAAGATATATTAGTTGAATTAGAACTTAATTATGAAATTAAGAATGATACATTTAAAGAAACAGTAGCTAGTATTCTTGATGATTGTAGTAAAGATGATGATTATTATAAAATGGTAGTGCGTCTAAGCAATCGCCATTTTAAAGAAGATACTATAAAAGAAGAAGTTACTAAAGCTTTAGATTTAGTAAATCTATCAGGATATGAAGATAGAGAAATATCTTCGCTTTCAGGAGGTCAGATGCAACGTATTGCGATTGCACGTGCAATTGTAAATAAGCCACGTATTTTACTTCTTGATGAGCCACTTTCAGCTCTAGATTTAAAGATTAGACAAAAGATGAGATTTGAACTTAAGGAAATGCAAAAATCTTTAGGAATCACTTTTATATTCGTAACACATGATCAAGAAGAAGCTATGGTAATGAGTGATACTATAGTTGTTATGAATGGTGGAGAAATTCAACAAATTGGTCGTCCTGAAGATATCTATAATGCACCTGTTAATAAGTTTGTCGCAAATTTTATCGGTGAATCAAATATCATAAGATCAAAGTATCTTGGAGATGATAGACTAGAGATGCTTGGTAAAAGATGGAAAGTCGAAGTTGCGGACTTTGAAGAAAATGAATCTATTTGGTGTATTGTTGAAAAAGAAGACTTTGATGTGGTACCACTTGAATCTGCATCTATTGTAGGTACTGTAATAGAAGTTAAATTTGATAAAAAACAATGGAATATTAAAGTTGATGTCGCAGGGATTACAATCAATGTTATAACAATGAGAAAGAAAAATGTTGGAGAGAAGATTGGATTTACAATTGACCCTCAAAATATATATACTGAATCTAAGAGTGAGCCAAGACAAAATCTAATTGCAAACTACGATGGTGATAACATTTTAGAGGGTGTTTATGTTAGCGATGGTAGAGTAAGATTCTTAGGAGCAGAATTTGATTGTTATACAACAACATTTAAGAAAGATGAAATTGTTGATGCGGTAATAAGACCTGAAGATTTCGATCTTGAAATTGATAATCCTGATAAAGCATTAATTCAAGGAATTGTTACATCATCTGTATTTACGGGAGTGCATTTTGCATTACATGTTGATGTAGATGGACAAGATTTACTTGTAGAAGATTATCAAAATGTAGAAGTAGGATCTCGTATTGGTCTTAAGATTGATTCGTACGAAATTCATCTTATGAAGGTTTCTGAAGATGAAAAGATTTAAGTGGTTTGCATTACCATATTTTATATTTTTATTACTATTAGTATGTATACCCGTAGTAGTATTAATAGTATTATCATTTACAAAAACTGATGGAGTATCTTTCAATGATGCTTCTGTAACATTTGATAATTGGAAACAATTAAGAGAAACATATTATTTAACTTCAATATGGAATTCATTAAAAATAGCAGCTATATCTACAATTATTTGTATTGTAGTAGGTTATTTGTGTGCATACATAATATCATTTAGTCATTTAAAAAGAAAAATTCTAGTTTTGCTATGCTTAATACTTCCAATGTGGACTAATAATCTAATTCGTATTATTGCCTGGGAAAAATTATTTAATGCTGAAAATATGTTTAATATTCCATGGTCACTTATTGGAAATGAATGGGCAGTTATTTTTGTAACTGTTACAACATATCTTCCATTTATGATTTATCCAATATATAACGTATTAGAGAAACTTGATAGAACACTTCTTGAAGCTTCAAAAGATTTAGGTGTGCCTGCTTGGAAAACATTCTTTAAGGTAACTTTACCTCTTTCTATGAAGGGAATTTTATCAGGTACTATAATGGTATTCTTACCTGCAGCTACAGGATTTGCAATTTCTGAGCGTATAGGTGGAGGAAATGTGCTTCTTATCGGTAATATTATTCAAAATTACTTTGATAAGGCATTCAACTTCAACCTTGGTGCAGTTCTCGCAATATTAATAGCTATTGTTATGATGTTACTTATATTCATCTTCCAACGTTCAGATAAGGAGGATAAAAAAGCATGATAGAGAAAAATTCTAAAAAAGATTTAATCGTAAAAATATTAAAGATATTATTCATTATATTAATATTTGTAGCTCTTTATTTTCCAATAGTTATTGTTATAATTTTATCATTTAATGAATCTAAAACCGGTACAGTATTTAGTGGATTTACATTCAAATGGTATGCTGAAATATTTAAAGATAAGAGTTTGTATACATCCATTCTTAATACCTTACTTGTAGCTGTTTGGTCTACAATAATTGCATGTATTTTAGGTGTAATGGCAGCGATAGGAATAAATGCCTTATCTAAAAAGAGCCGTAAGGTTATGAATTTCTTAAATAACATACCTATGCTAAATCCTGAAGTTGTAACAGGAGTAAGCTTAATGATTATGTTTGCAGTACTTATTCCACTTGTTCCTAAATTATTTGGATTTTGGACTATGCTTATTGCACATGTATTCTTTACAACACCTTATGTAATAACTAACGTATATCCTAAGGTTAAAAGTACTGATGAATCTTTATTCGAAGCAGCAATGGATTTAGGTTGTAGGCCTACTAAAGCTTTAATCAAGGTTATAATTCCATCTTTAAAAACTGCGATTATAACAGGTGCGCTTTTAGCATTCACATTATCTATTGATGACTTTGTAATATCATTCTTCACAAGTGGAGGAGGATTTACTAACTTCTCTAACTGGATTTATGCACGTCTTGGAAAGAAGACATTCTCACCAGCAGCTTATGCATACAATGCCTTAATTACTATGATTGTTATTGGTTCAGTTATCATAGTTAATTTAAAACGTTCAAAGAAGAAGGTGACAAAGTAATGAAAAAAATATGGATTTTACTTTGCGCAGTCTTAGCATTTACTGCGTTATGCCTTGTAATTACAAATAAGTCGGGTACAATTTTATATCTTTTAAACTGGGGAGAATATATTTCATCTGATGGTGGAGATGTTGACCTTTTAGCTAAATTTGAAAAAGAAAATAATTGTACAGTTGTAATGGAAGAGGTTGCTTCTTCTGAACAAATGTATTCAAAAATAAATCTAGGAGCAACTCCATATGATGTCGCAATTCCTGGAGACTATGTTATTGAACGTCTTGCAGAAGAAGATAAATTATATGAAATTGATAAGAATAAATTAACAAATTATTCTGATGGTATATTTGTTGATTCTCTTCAAAATTTAATTGATACAGACGCAAAAGATTATAACAATTATTTTATGCCATATTTTTGGGGTGTGTATACTGCAGTATATAGAACAAATGCCGGTGTTGATTTTAAGAGCATTATTGAAAATAATGGTTTCAATGCATTCTTTGATAGATCATTATATTCAAAAAACGTAAACATCGGTATGTATAATGTTGCACGTTGGGCTGTTACATGCTATCTTTTAGCAAATAACATTGATATTAACACAACAGATTTTAAAACAAATAATTTAGGTAAAACAATTACAACATCACTAAAAAATGCCTCATATTATCTTTGGGGTGATGATATTTTGAAGAAAGATGTTGCGGATGGTAACTTAGATTTAATATTTGTTCAACTTGGTGATTTCTTTGATCAATATTACGCACAAGAAGCTGATGGATTAGATGTTAATTTTAGTACTACAATACCAAATAACACAGCCGCATTCTTTGATGGAATGGTAATACCTAAGACATCAAAGAATTATGATTTGGCTATAAAATTTATTGACTTTATGCTAAATCCTGAGAATTCATTTA
This sequence comes from Parabacteroides distasonis, assembly GCA_963623875.1. Taxonomy (GTDB): domain Bacteria; phylum Bacillota_I; class Bacilli_A; order Acholeplasmatales; family Anaeroplasmataceae; genus UBA3206. The sequence goes on from CAVFNL010000017.1 coordinate 91,320, forward strand.
CAAATGCGACATATGTTGGGTATTGTCCTACTTTAAAGAGTGTTGGAGAGTTATATAAAAACGATGCATCTTATGAAGAATTCTTAAATGAATTCCCATTCTATTTAGATCCATTAAGTGGAAAGAACGCACATTTATTTAAAAATTTAGGAACAGATTATCAAACTGAAGTTGAATCAATAGTAAATAAGGCAAAGATATAATGGACTATATTGATGAAAAACTTAATGAAGCTAAAAACTATTTATATGCTTGTATAGGTGAAAAGAAATATTATACATATGATGATGTATATAAGCTACTTAGATCGTATACATACACTGAAGAAATAGAGTTTAGTGAAATTGATTCATATATCCCATCATCATTAAAATATGATTCTATAATAGATTTTACTAAAGGTTTTATAATTGATAAAAATTATAAAATATATGCCCTAAATTATGGGACAGGATTTATACTTATAGTAGTATCATCATCTGATGGGAATATCATAAATTCCTATTACGGAGATGTAATTAATGATTTTACTCTGAAAATATATTACGCACTAGAAGTGATGTGCAAAAATCTTTTGAATTAGGAATGCAAGAGCATTCCTTTTCTAAGATTTAATGGAGGTATTTATGCCAAACTTAAAAGGAAAAAAAGTAATATTAAGATATTTTTCAATGGATGATTTTGAAGATTACTATGAATTTGCAAAAAATCCTCTCGTAGGTTATAACGCAGGTTGGAAACCTCATGATGATATGAATGTGTCTAGAAGAATACTTCAAGCCAAAGTATTTAGCGCTTCAAATTTTGCAATCATAGATAAAAAAACAAATAAACTTTTAGGTTCTATTGAACTTAATCCATCACATATAAGAGAACGTATTAAATCTTTTGAAATAGGATACGCCTTAAACCCTACATATTGGGGAATGGGATATGCTTCCGATGCTGTAAGAGTACTTATGAAGTATGCGTTTGAAAAAATGAATGCACTAGTTGTAGAGATGTGCCATATTGAATCAAACATCAGAAGTGAGCATGTAGCTCTTGCTTGTGGATTTATATATGAAGGAACACTTAGAGCATATAAATTAATGTATGATGGTAGAATAGTTGATGTTAAAATGTATCGAATAACACTAAGCGAATATAAAAAGATTAAATAAGAGGTCTGTAATGATCTCTTTATTTTTTTAGAATAAATTTAAAGTAAGTAGTTTTGAAAATACTCAAATAAGATATTTTGTCAAAATTATAGAATGTTAGTACTTGAAAACTATATGACATTTTTGTTTGACTTGATAGAGTAAAAGTTGTAAAATTTAAAAGAAATTAAAGGAGATATAATTATGGAATTACCATTCAAGATTGATTTAAAAGATAAAGTAGTTGTAATTACAGGGGCTGGTGGAGTTATTTGTAGTCATTTAGCTAAAGCTATAGCAGAATGCGGTGCAAAAGTGGCTCTTCTTAACCTTCATAAGGAAAAAGCTGATAAAGTAAAAGAAGAAATAGTAAGCAATGGATATATTGCAGAAAGTTATGCTTGTAATGTTACAAATAAAGAGGATATTAAAAAAGTACACGAACAAATATTAAAGGATTTTGGGCCATGCGATATTTTATTAAATGGTGCAGGCGGAAATAACGCAAAGGCTAATACAGATGTAGAATTTGCTGAAATAAATAATATAGATACTGATACTAAAACATTCTTTGATTTAGATGAAGAAGGAATTGATTTTGTATTTAATCTAAATTTCTTGGGTACATTATTACCAACTCAAGTATTTGCAAAAGATATGGTTGGAAGAAGTGAATGTTCTATATTAAATATTTCATCTATGGCAGCATTATTACCACTTACTAAAACCGTAGCTTATAGCGCAGCAAAAGCAAGTATTGATAATTTTACTAAATGGTTATCTACACATTTTGCACATCTTGGAATAAGAGTAAATGCAATTGCGCCTGGATTCTTTAGAACAGCTCAAAACGAATCATTATTATTTAATCCAGATGGTTCAAGAACTGCAAGATGTAATAAAATTATTAACGCAACACCTATGAATGAGTTAGGAAAAGTAGAAGATCTTGTAGGCGCAACTCTATTCTTAATTTCAGCTAAGGCCGCAAGATTTGTAACAGGTGTAACACTTGCGATTGATGGTGGCTTTTCAAGTTATAGTGGTGTATAAAATATAAAATGATACTTAAAGTTTTTCTTTAAGTATTTTTTTATTTATAGTATAATATTCTTATTAAAAGGCAGATATTATTTAATAAAATAAAATGATGAAAAGTAAATAAAGTAGCTTTAAATAGTGAAAAGGAATAAAATATTATGATTAAAAAAGAAAACATTTTAAACAAAGAACTTTATGATGCTAATAATAAAGATTTAGTAAAAGAAAGATTACAGGCAAAAGATAAATGCTTTGAATTTAATAATACTAAACCATCTGATGTAGAAACGCAACATAATATATTAATAACATTGCTGGGTAAAACAAAACAATGTTTTACTATAGTTGCACCATTTTGGTGCGATTATGGATATAATATAGAAATTGGTGAAAATTTTTTTGCAAACCACAACTTAGTTATTCTTGATTGTGCAAAAGTTGTTTTTGGGGATAATGTATTTATAGGACCTAATTGTGGCTTTTACACTGCAGGTCATCCACTTGATACAGACAAAAGAAATTTAGGACTAGAATATGCATTACCAATTGAGGTTGGTAACAATGTTTGGATTGGTGGAGGTGTTCATGTAATGCCTGGAGTTAAAATAGGCAATAATGCTGTAATAGGCGGCGGAAGTGTTGTTGTTCATGATATTCCAGATAACTCTCTTGCGGTAGGTAATCCTTGTAAAGTTATTCGCCAAATTACTAAAGAAGATAAAGATACATTTTGTAATGTTTAGCATAATATGATTAGTTGAAAGTATTAAATAGAGGTAGAATATGCAACCACTTAATGATGATGAAGAGATGTTTTTTAAAAGAATATATTCGATAAAAGAAAATGTATTAAATAATTATAAAATATCTATGCTTAAATTTTTAGATTTAAGAAAACAAGAGATTATTAGGTATATTATTGGCGGTGATTGTAATTTATACTTTAGTGGTGGCTATTCAGATGCTGAATATAAAAAATGCATCATATCACCTTTTGAAATAGAAAATCCTGATTTTAAAATTGTACCTTTAAAATTAAATTATAATAAAAAATTTTTAGAATTAAATCATAGAAAAGTTTTAGCTGTCTTAATGGGACTTGGAATAAAAAGAGAAGTATTTGGAGATATTATAATTGATGATTGTTGTTATATAATGGCATCGACGGAAAATGCTGATTTTATAATTGATAATTTACGATTAATTTCTCATAATCCTGTTGAGGTTGTTAAATACAATGGAGAAGTTAAAAATAAAATTAACTTTGATAAAGAAAAATTATTTGTGAGTTCGATGCGACTTGATACAGTTGTTGCAGGAGCATATAATATTTCAAGAAATATTTCACAAGAATTGATTAAAAATGGATGTGTTAAAGTTAATCAAACAGAAATACTTAATACATCACATGAACTTAAAATAGATAATTTAATATCTGTAAGAGGAAAAGGTAGATTTAAACTTTTAAATATTTTAGGAACGTCTAAAAGTTCAAGGATTGTCCTTGAAATCGGCAAATATATATAATGAAAGCATTTTCAAATATATGATATTTGTTTTTTTATGAAAAACACTTGTATAAATTTTTAATACAAGTATAATTTAATTTATAGTTGAGGTGGAATTATGTTAATTAGTACTAGAGGAAAAGAAAAAGTAAATAGTGCAGAAGCAATTCTAAAAGGATTAAGTTCTTTAGGAGGACTTTTTGTATTTGAAAATCTTAAGGAAATAGGGTTTGATGAAAAATTCTTGAAATTATCATACAATGAAATGGCAAAAAAAATTATTTCTTTTTTATTTGATGATTTTAAATATGAAGATATATCAAATGCGATAGATAATGCTTATTGTGATAAAAACTTTCCTAAAGGGCCTGTAAGTGTTGTAAATTATGATGGTTATAGTTTTTTGAATTTATTTAATGGACCTACATTTGCATTTAAAGATATGGCATTAACATTATTGCCATCTCTTGTTGAATTATCAAAAAAATATTTAAATAGAAATAATAAGACTGTTGTTCTTACTGCGACTTCAGGAGATACAGGTAGTGCTGCATTAAATGGTTTTACTAAGATTAGTAATACTAACATTTATGTATTGTATCCAAATAAGAGAGTTTCTCAATTCCAAGAAAAACAAATGTTATCATTTAATAGCGCTAATGCAAGAAGTTTTGCGGTTAATGGAAACTTTGATGATTGTCAAAGAACAGTAAAAGAGTTTTTCAATAAAGAAAAATATAATACTATAGATTTGTCAAGTGCTAATTCTATAAATATAGGTAGATTAGTTCCACAAATTATTTATTATTTCTATGCATATAAAGAATTAGTATTAAATAATAAAATTAATTTTGGGGATAGTGTTAATTTCTGTGTTCCTACAGGAAATTTTGGAGATATTTTAGCAGGGTATATTGCTAAAATATTAGGACTTCCTGTAAACAAATTAATTTGTGCTTCTAATAAGAATAAAGTTTTAACTGATTTCTTTAATACTGGAGTGTATGATGCAAATAGAGAATTTTATACTACAAATTCTCCATCAATGGATATCTTAGTTTCATCTAATTTTGAAAGATTATTATTCATGTTAACAGAAGATGAAGAATATGTAACATCATTAATGAATGATTTAAAGAATAATAAAAAATATGAATTAGATAAGAAATATTTATCTAAATTACAATCTTTTGCGGCTGCATCATGCGATGAAGTTGAAACTGTTAAATTAATAAAAGAAGTATTTGACAATACAAAACACTTAATGGATCCTCATACAGCAGTTGCATACGGATGCTATAAAAAATATAAAGATGAATCTAAAGATGACACGTTTACAGTAATATTATCTACTGCAAATCCTTATAAATTTAGTGATACTATTTGTGATGCATTAAATATTGTTAAATCTAGTGATGAATTTGAAAATATAGTAAAAATTTCAAAATTAACTAATATGGAAGTTGATCCTAGAATTCTAATGTTAAAGAATGTTGATTCAGCTAAAGAAAGACAAGTATGGGATTTGGCTGATACATATAAAAACTTAGAGAATATCGTAGGTGAGTTAGATGATTAAAGTTAAAGTACCTGCGACTAGTGCTAATTTAGGTCCAGGGTTTGATGTTTTAGGAATAGCTTTTGATTTATATAATGAATTTGGTTTTGAGCGTTCAGATCACTTTGAAATGGTTGGATTTCAAGGACGATATGAAAATCCATTTCATAATCTAGTATGTTCTTCATATAAAAAAGTATTTGATTATCTTAATATAAATGCATATCCTTGCAAAATTCATATGCTTAAGCAAGATGTTCCAACTTCGCGTGGACTTGGATCAAGTGCGACTTGCATTGTTGCAGGAGTTCTTGCAGCAAGAGCGTTTTTAAAAAATAAGATTTCATATGATGAATGTTTCCAAATCGCTACCTCTATCGAAGGACATCCGGATAACATTGCGCCTGCAATGTTTGGTGGGCTTATTGCATCATATAAAACTGATAAATATAAAAAGGTAAAATATAAGGTGTCAGAGGAATTGATATTTAATGTTTTAGTTCCAAATTTTGAATTACAAACATCAAAAGCAAGAGCTGTTTTACCTTCTGAATTACCTTATGCAGATATTTGTTTTAACGCATCTAGAATTGTGAATATACCATTTGCATTTTTTAGAGGTGATTTAGCACTAATAAAGGATTTATTAGATGATAAGGCGCATGAACCTTATAGAATGCCTTTAATAAAAGATTCTAATCTAATAAAAGAAGTAGCTCATAGTAATGGATATGCATTTGCAATATCTGGAGCTGGTCCATCACTTCTTGTTATGTCAAAAGAAAATGTTGAAGAAAAATTTAGTGAATTTAATGATTTTAAAGTTTATAAACTTAATGTAGCAACTAAAGGTGCTATAGTAGAATAGGAGTATATAAAAATGGGTATTGTTTGTAAATTTGGTGGAAGTTCAATGGCGAATGCCAAGCAATTTAAAAAAGTTAGAGATATTGTTTTTTCTAATCATGAAAGAAAAGCTGTCGTTGTATCAGCAATTGGTAAATCTAAATCAAGTGATAATAAAATAACAGATCTTTTGTATCTTTTATATGCTCACATAAAGTATAAAGTAAATTATGATACTATTTTTAATCAAATCAAAGATAGATATTTTGAAGTAAAAAATGATCTAAATTTAGATTTTGATTTACAAAAAGAATTTGATATAATTGAAAAAAATATGAAAACTTTAAATCAAGATTATCTTGTTTCTCGTGGTGAATATTTAGCTGCAAGACTTATGGCATCATATATTGGATGTAAATTTATTGATGCAGCTGATGTTATTAGATTTAATTTTGATGGGTCAATTGATTACAATGAGACAACAAAATTAATCAATGAAGCTACAGATGGTGAACTTTTTGTTATGCCAGGATTCTATGGATCATATGAAACAGGTGAAATTCACTTGTTCTCAAGAGGTGGATCTGATGTTTCAGGTTCAATTGTAGCTCGTGCTCTAGGAGCTTCAGTATATGAAAACTGGACTGATGTTTCAGGAATTTTAATGGCAGATCCTAGAATAGTTGAAAACCCTCGTAAAATAACAAAAATTACATATGAAGAGCTTCGAGAATTATCATATATGGGAGCTTCAGTTCTTCATCAAGATGCAATTTTCCCTATAGAAGATTCTAATATTCCTATTAATATTAGAAATACAAATTCGCCTGATGATGTAGGTACTATGATTTCTGCAAGTGATTATCAAACAGACACTGCGATTACAGGTCTTGCTGGAAAGAAGAACTTTACATCAATTATGGTAATAAAGAAGAGATTTGCTAAAAAAATTGATGTATTATCTCAAATTTTTAATATATTTAAAAAATTCAATTTAAATATTGAACTCGTACCAACAGGTGTTGATGCATTTAGCTTTGTAGTTGAAACTTCTGAATTAGAGAAGATTAGATACAAAATTATGGAAGAATTAAATTCTATTCATGATATAGTATCAGTAGAGACTGAAGATGATATTGCATTGGTTGCGATTGTTGGAAAAAACATGGCATACAAGCCTGGATTTAGCGGAAAAGTATTTGCAGTACTAGGGGATAATGATATTTCTGTTAAAGTTATTGCCCAAGGATCACATGAATTTAATATCATTATTGGTGTTGATAATAAAGATTTTGAAAAGGCAATCAAAGTTATTTATAACAATTTGGTAGACTAAAATGAAAGATGCTCTACTTGTACATACAGAAGTTCTTCCTGAAACGTTTTTACAAGCATTTAAAGCTAAAGAACTTATCGAAGAAAAGAAGATATCTGTTAGTGAAGCTTGCAAAATAATAGGTATTTCTCGTAGTACTTATTATAAATATGCAGATCATATTATGCCTGCGCCTAAACGTTTTGGAAAAAGAGCCATTTTCTTGGTTTGGGTAGATAATGAATATGGTGCTTTATCTTCAGTTCTTGCAAAAATTGCAGAGCATAATTGCAATATAATTACAATTAATCAAGATACACCAGTTACTAAATATGCATATATTACAATAATGATTGATACACTAAACCTTAAGATTAGTGTAGAAGAATTAGTTATGGAACTAAAAAAACTTCCAAAAACTGCAAATGTTACTATACTTGCACAAGAATAGACGATTTTATCGTCTTTTTTTGTTTATAACAAAAGTATTTTAAATTATCAATTTTATTAAAAAAAATTGATTTTTAAATACTTAGTGATATAATTTTTTAGTGAAATTAAGGTGATATATATGGATACAAGTACTTTGTCCCAAACAGAGTTTGAAGAAAGAGGGAAAAAACTACATAGCTTTAAATATTTATTGTTTTTAGCCGTTCCGATGTTTTTAGAGTTGTTATTACAACTAATAGTTGGATATTCGGATCAAATAATGATGAGAAAATATCCTTCAGCAGTTGCGGCTATTACAAATTCTAATAGTATATTAAATATAGTAATTAACGCATTTACAGTATTCTCTTCAGCCGCTATTATTCTTATTACTCAGTTTAAAGGAGCTAAGAATAGTAATGGTGAAAGAAAAGTATATTCTACAACGTTCTATTTTAATTTGTTTACATCCATTACAATTTCTTTAATATTATTACTATTTGGTAGATATTTTTTGAAATGGATTAAATGCCCTGATGATGCATATAATGAAGCTATTAAATATTTAACAATATGTGGTGGACTTATATTCATGCAACTTATGTCAATTACAATCGCAGCACTTTTAAAGGCTAATTCATTAATGCGAGAATCTATGATTGTAAATGTAATAGTAAATGTTTTAAATATAGTAGGTAATTTTATATTAATTCCTCATTTTAAAATAGTGGGTGTTGCGATTGCGTCTGCATCTTCAAGATTTATAGGCTTGATTTTGATGTCTATTATATATACAATAAAAGTAGGCATTAAATTCAGTTTTAAAGAATTTATTCAAGCCCATTTTGTAAAAAAATACATTTCAATAGGATTACCTATATCTAGTGAAACAATAAGTTATCAAGCATCACAACTTATCATTTTGATTGTTATTAACTCGTATGGTACAGATATTGTAAATATTAAAACATATGCGTCAATGTTTGCGATGGTAACATATCTTATAACGGAAGCAGTATCATTATCGATGCAAGTAGTAATAGGTGAGTTATTTGGTAGAGGCGATATTGAAGGCGCTAAAACTAAAATATGGCAAACACTTATACTTGGTGTTATAGCATCTACTTTAGTCGCAACATTATGGGTTTTCATATCAGACTATAGTTTTGGCTTGTTCAATATTACTGATAAAGAATTACTTGATATTGCGAAAAAAGTTATGATTTGTGATTTGGTACTAGAAGTAGGAAGAGCATTTAATATTGTATTTGTTCGTACAATGCAAACCTCAGGTGATATTATGTTCCCTACAATTTTAAGTGTAATCTTTTGTTGGGTTGTGGCTGTTGGTGGTTCATTTGTCTTAGGTTCTAAAAATTTACTTGGTTATGGAATTATAGGAGTTTGGATTGCGATGGCAATGGATGAATGCTTTAGAGCTATAATTTTCTTTATTAGATTTAAGACAGGAAAATGGGCAAAAAAGACAATTGTTGGAGGTAATTAATATGATAATTGGTATAGTTGCGGCTATGGATACAGAGGTTAAATTAATTAAAAATTCATTTGCAAATTATCAAAAAGAAGTTGTTGCAGGTGTAAAAATTTACAGGGCACAAGTAGGAGAAAATGTTTGTATTTTGGTTCGTGGTGGTATAGGTAAAGCAAATATAAGTCATGCAACATCGCTATTGTGTAATAAATTTAAACCTAATGTTGTAATAAATACAGGTATTGCGGGATGCCTTGATCCCCTTAAGTCATCTGATTTGTTACTTGCGAATGTTCTTACATATCATGATGTTGATGCACAGGATTTTGGATATGAACAAGGGCAAGTTCCAGGTATGCCAAAATATTACATTGCGGACTCTAAATATTTAAATGACATAAAGAAAATATTAAATGATTTAAACATTAAATATGAAGAAGGAACAATTCTTTCAGGTGATTCGTTTATAACAAATAGAAAAATGCTTAAATTTATTCCAACTGAAGGGACAAATTTTGGAATTGATATGGAAGGAGCATCTGTTGCTCAAATTTGTTATCTATATCAAATACCTTTTGTATCAATGAGGTTTATATCGGATTCTATTGATTCGCCAAATCAAACACTTGAATATCAAGCTTTTGAAGAAGAAGCCGCTAATACTTCTGCAAAAATTTGTGTTAGTGTTTTAAATAAAATGCATTAATAAAAAAAGAAAATCTTTTTAGTTAATTTCTAAAAAGATTTTTTTCTTTTATTCAACAATTGCGATTGCCTCTACTTCAATTAGAGCACCTTTTGGTAGTCTTGATACTTCAAGACAAGAGCGAGCAGGGTTGTTTAGGAAATATTTCTTATATATTTCATTCACCAAATTAAAATCGTTTAAGTCTTTTAAAAACACAGTGGTTTTGCATACGTTGTCAAGACTAAGAGAAGAAGCTTCTAAAATTGCATTAATATTTTTAAATGCTTGAATAGCTTGGTTTTCTATGCCTTCCTCTAAAATGTTTGTTGAAGGATCTACTCCTAGTTGACCTGAAATAAATAACATATTATTTACTTTAATGGCTTGACTATATGGTCCTATAGCTTTTGGTGCGTTGTTTGTTTGTATTTTAATCATTATATTATCTCCAATCTTCATCAATATAATAGCATATAAATTTTATTATAAAACTTAAAATTTAGTTTTTGTAAAAATAATAAAAAAAAACGAACTTTATTCAAAAAGTTCGATAGTTATTAAAATGGTGACCCGTACGGGGTTCGAACCCATAAATGCATGCGTGAAAGGCATGTGTGTTAACCGTTTCACCAACGGGCCATATCAACAACAATAATATTTTATCACAACAAATTTAATTGTCAATAAGATTTTTAAAAAAGTTAAAAAATGTACGATGTAGTTATATTTGTTTTGTATGTTTTTTTAATTAATGCTTTGAAATTTAATCTTAAATTGATTATAATATAAGTGAGGAGTGATTACTATGAATTTTATTATTACAATCGGAAGACAATATGGATCAGGAGGAAGATTTATCGCTAAAAAATTAGCAGAAGAGTTAAATATTAAGTTCTATGACAATGAACTTTTAGCAAGTGCTGCATCTGAATCTGGATTATCTAATCATGTAATTGAATCTTATGATGAAAAGAAAGATGGATTCTTTAGCGGAGTAGTACCTTCAACATTTAGTGTAGATTTATCTTTAGGACAAAAAGTATTTTTAGCACAATTTGAAGCTATAAAGAAAGTTGCTGATAGTGAATCAGCTGTTATAGTTGGACGTTGTGCAGATTATGTACTACAAGATAGAACAAATGTAGTAAATATTTTTATTACAGCACCTCTTAAAGAACGTGTTGAACGTGCTGTTAAATATTACAATATTGATTCTAAGAAAGCTGAAAACACAATTATCAAGATGGATAAGAAACGTGCTTCTTATTACAATTTCTATTCAGATAGAAAATGGGGTAAAGCAGATACATATGATTTGTGTATTAGTTCAAGTGTTGGAATTGATGAAAGCGTCGCAATCATCAAAGAATTCGTTAAGAAAAAATTAAATATTGAATTATAATTATAAAAATGCCTTACATCATTGTGTAAGGTGTTTTTTTAGTGAATAATAAGGGTGAAATTATGTCAAGAATTGAAGATGCAATTAAATATAAAGAAGATGGATTGAACTGTACAGAGTCTGTTTTAAAGGCTTACCATGATTTGTGTGATGTCTCTTTTGAAACTTTAAGAAGAATAGGTTCTGGATTTGGTCTTGGTATGGGATGCTTTGAGGCTACATGTGGTTCTTTAGTAGGGGCTAATATGATATTAGGTCTTTTGAATAATAATCCTAGGAAGAGAACGATGACTCTAAGTGCAAGAATGCTTGAAAAATTTAAAGAAAAAACCACATCATCGACATGTAAAATTTTAAAAGGAATAGAGACGGGTGTTGTATTATGCAGTTGTTCTGATTGTGTGAAATATGCCTGTGAAGCTTTAGAAGAAGTTCTTGTTGAAGCAAAAATTGAAATTAATTCTAAATAAAGGTAACGAATATGTTAAAAGTAATATTAGGTAAAAGAGAAGAAGAAAATGTTTTAAATGGTTATCCATGGATATTTAATAATGAAATAATTAATTTTGAAGGCAAAATTGAAAACGGAAAAATTTGTTCTGTGTATACATTTGACCATAAATTTGTAGCATATGGTTTTTTAAATACTAATTCTAAAATAATGGTACGAATTCTTTCTTTAAATGAAGCAGATGTTATAAATAAAGATTTTTTTAAAAGAAGAATTGAATATGCATTATCGCATAGAGCGGTTTTAGGATGGGATGCGACACGTCTTATATTTAGTGAAGCTGACTTCTTACCAGGACTTGTAGTAGATAAATATGGTGAATATTTATCAGTTCAATTTATGTCTTTAGGCATGGATATGATTAAACAAGATATAGTTGATATCTTAGTAGAATTAACTAGATGTAAAGGCATATATGAACGTTCTGATATGCCAGTGAGAGAAAAAGAAGGGCTTCTTCAAACTAAGGGGTTTTTATATGGAACTTTTGACCCTAGAGTTGAAATTATTGAGGATGGTATTCACATGATTGTGGATATGGAAAATGGGCAAAAAACAGGCTATTTCTTAGATCAAAAATTAAATAGGGACATTTTAAGACTATATGCAAAAGACCAAGTGGTGCTAGATGCCTTCTCGAATGTAGGAGGATTTGCTCTTCATGCTTGTAAATATGGCGCAAAAAGTGTTGATGCTTGCGATATATCTAAACGAGCATGTGATGAAATATTGAATAATGCAAAACTTAATGGTTATACACAACTTAATGCTAAATGTGTAGATGTGTTTGAATATCTACATTCCGTAGATATAAAAGATAAATATTCGTTGATAGTTTTAGATCCACCGGCTTTTTCTAAAAATAAAGATTCGATTAAAAAAGCCTATAGAGGATATAAAGAAATCAATATGACTGCGATGAAAATAATAAAATCAGGAGGATATCTTTTAACATTTTCTTGTAGTCAACATATGACTCCAGATTTATTTATGCAAATGATAAATGAAGCTGCACATGATGCTAAAAGAGTAGTGCAATTTTTAGATTTTAGAATACAATCTCCAGATCATCCGGCCTTATTACACTCAGAAGAACAATTATATTTAAAATGTATGATATTACGTGTTAAGTAGATTTATTCTTCTATCTCTATTGAATTACTAGGAATTATATTGTATAATTTTTGTGGGTGAATACTATGAAAATTACAACAAGAGGAAGATATGGTGTAAGATTGATGCTAGATCTTTCAATGCAAAATACAGGAGAAGCTATTAAATTAAAGGATGTTGCTAAAAGACAAGATATTTCAGAAAAATATCTTGAACAAATTATAGCTGCATTAAACAAAGGAAAGTTTGTGCGCTCTATAAGAGGTGCACAAGGTGGGTACGTACTTGCAAAAAAACCTTCAGAAATTACGGTTGGTGATGTATTAAGATGCATTGAAGGAAGTTTAGCACCTGTCGAAACACTAGAAGAAGGTGCGCCTATTGAACCAAGAGAAGTGACTTCTTCTATAATGGTTGTTTGGAAAGAGCTTTATAGCGCAATAAATGCTGTTGTTGATAAATACACATTTCAAGATTTAGCTGATATAGAAAAGGCTAAAGGATTAGATTACATGATATAAAAAAATTGACCTTTTTACGGGTCAACTTTTTTATTTTATAGAACATGCGCACCTTCAATTAATTTTTGAGAGACATTATCACCATCTTTTTCGATGGTTAAAGTATATTCGATGTTAGGTTTTACATCACCTTTTATGATACCGGTTGCAATATATGTTTCAACAAAGTTTTGGATAAATCTTCGTAAAGGACGAGCACCGAATGAAATATCAAATGCTTGATCTAAGATGTATTGTTTTAATTCTTGTGAATATTTTATTGTAATATATTCACGTAACAAACGTTCATCTAATTCACGTAATAATTTATCGATTATCTTTAATTGTACGTCTTTTGTAAGAGGTTTAAATACAATAGTTTCATCAATACGATTAATGAACTCAGGTTTAAATGATTTTTTTAATATATCAAGAACGCCTTTTTCATTATCAGGGTTTTCTAGAAGTATTTCGGAACCAATATTAGAAGTCATTATAATGATAGTATTCTTGAAATCTACTGTACGACCTTGTGAATCTGTAAGACGTCCGTCATCTAGTATTTGTAGTAAAATGTTGAATACTTCTGGATCAGCTTTTTCAATTTCGTCAAACAACACGATAGAATAAGGGTTTCGTCTTACGGGTTCTGTAAGTTGTCCTGCATCTTCGTAACCAACATAACCAGGGGCAGCACCTATTAACCTTGAAACACTATATTTTTCTTGATATTCTGACATGTCTATACGAACTATATGTGATTCGCTATCGAATAGTGCATCAGCTAAAGCTTTCGCAAGTTCTGTCTTACCAACTCCAGTAGGCCCTAGGAACATAAACGATCCGATAGGCCTATTTTCATCTTTAATACCTGCACGTTGTCTTATAATAGCGTTAGATACGAGCTCTATGGCTTTATCTTGACCGATAACGCGCTTTTTAAGTGTATCTGCTAATCCTAAAACTTTTTCTCTGTCCCCTTTCATTAATTTAGAAATAGGAATGTTTGTGGCTTTAGATATAACTTCAGCAATGTCGTTTTCAGTTACATTCTCACTTAACAACACATTGTCTTTATGTCTGTTACTGAATTCTTTGATTTCTTTTTCTATTGTTGGAATTTTTGAATATTGAAGTTCAGATGCTTTTTTATAATCCCCACTTGAGAATGCTGTTTCTAGTTCAAATTTATAATTTTCTAGATTTTTCTTTAATTCCTTTTGATGAATTAATTCCTTCTTTTCATCATTCCATTTTGCAGTAATTTCATCATCTTTTTCTTCAAGAGATGTAAGTTCATTTTCGATTTCTTCAAGACGTTTAGAAGAAGTAGGATCGTTGTCTTTCTTGATGGCCATTTCTTCAATTTTAAGCTGTGTAATACGTCTTCTTGTTTCATCTAACTCTTGAGGCATTGAATCAAGAGTAAGACGAGTAGAAGCACAAGCTTCATCAATTAAGTCGATAGCTTTATCTGGTAAGAAACGCTCAGTAATATATCTGTTTGATAATGTAGCAGCTGCGACAATAGCAGAATCGTTAATGTGAACGCCATGGTGTACTTCAAAAGAATCTTTTAACCCTCTTAAAATAGAAATAGTATCTTCAACTGTTGGTTCTTGAACAGTGACTTTTTGGAAACGACGCTCTAGAGCGCTATCTTTTTCAATATAATTTCTATATTCGTTAAGAGTGGTTGCACCTATACAATGCAATTCACCACGTGCAAGCATTGGCTTTAGCATGTTACCAGCATCAAGGGCACCATCAGCTTTTCCTGCACCTACGATTAAATGGATTTCATCAATGAATAGAATAATCTTTCCTTCACTTTGAGTAACTTTCTTTAATACAGCTTTAAGTCTTTCCTCGAATTCTCCTCTGTATTTAGCTCCAGCTATTAAAGCTCCCATGTCAAGTTCGTAAATAGTTTTATCCTTCATTGAATCAGGTACATCACCTTGCACGATACGGCGTGCTAAACCTTCAACGATAGCGGTTTTACCAACACCTGGTTCACCTATTAATACGGGATTGTTTTTAGTTTTTCTTGATAATATTTTTGTAACTCGTCTGATTTCTTCATCACGGCCAATTACGGGATCTATTTTTCCTTCTTTAGCCATTTTTACTAAATCTCGACCGAATTTTTCTAGTATGTTTTCATCTTGTTCATAATTTTGTTCTTGCATCATAAGTATCACTCCTTTTCAATGCACCCATATTATAAAATTAAAAATTAGCACTGTCAAGTGTAGAGTGCCAATAAAATAAAAAAGATTAATTTTAGGTATAATTTAAAACTATATATATGATATTTGTGATGCAATAATATAGTAGAGTAGTTATAAAATTATTATTTTGTATTGACTATAAAGACAAACTTTGCTAAAATAATAAACGTGGTTTTGATTTGGCCCTTTAGCCAAGCTGGTAAGGCATGGCGCTGCAACCGCCCGATCGTCGGTTCGAATCCGGCAGGGGCCTCCAAAATTTATAATTAGCGATAATGACATCGCTTTTTTTATATCTCATATTTTTTGATATAGGGAAGGGGAAAGTATTGTGGATAATAAATTAACTGTTGAGCAAACAAAAGCGCTAGCTTTGATTGATGGATATCTTGATGATATTAAATCTTATGAAATTCAAAAGTCTAGACTAAATGTATTTCAAGGAAAAAGGAAAAAAGAAATAGATAAAGCTATTGCAGATCTTAATAATAAAATAATTGGGCTTAAAATACTTTATCACTTAAAAGACGTTAAATAACAAAGAAAGGCGTAAGCCTTTTTTATTTTTAATTAATGTGCTAATATTTAAGTGGTGATAATTTTGAAAAGTGATGAAATAGAAAAAGTAGAACCTTTTGATATCGAAGAAGATTCAATATTCATATATGAGGATAAGGTAAGAGATATAATAG
Organism: Parabacteroides distasonis; assembly: GCA_963623875.1. Classification (GTDB taxonomy): domain Bacteria; phylum Bacillota_I; class Bacilli_A; order Acholeplasmatales; family Anaeroplasmataceae; genus UBA3206. The sequence continues at coordinate 107,794 of CAVFNL010000017.1, forward strand.
ATAAAAGAATTTTAGAACTTAAGAACCTTTTATCTAATGATTGGAATTCTATGTCAGATGCCTGTTATGAACTTTTTAAGGCTTATCAATTCTTACTTGATGCATTAGAAAAATGTGGTAAGTCATCAAAAAGTATTATTTATGCAAAAGATGCGATTGAATATCTTACAAAATATCAAATGTATATAAATAGTATGGATATAAAAAGGTTTAGTGATTCATATATAAAAATTATAAAAAGATATAAGGTGAATTTATGATTAGGTTAGATAAGGCTTTAGCCCATATGGGTATTGGGTCTAGAAAAGAAGTTAAAAATTACATAAGAAAAGGTTATGTTGTTGTTAATGGAGAAGTTGTTTACGATGATGACTTTAAAATATCGCCTGATGAAGATGAAATTATAATTGATGGTGAATCTTTTGTATTTAGTGAACTTGTCTATTTGATGTTAAATAAACCACAAGATGTAATATCAGCGACCATTGATGACAGATATGAAACTGTTGTTGATTTATGTAGTGAATATAGAAAATATAATATATTCCCTGTAGGAAGGCTTGATATAGATACAGAAGGTCTTTTAATTCTTACGAATGATGGTGCGCTCGCACATAAATTACTTTCACCTAAGTATCATGTATATAAAAAATATTATGTTAAATATAGTGGTTTATTTAAGGGGGAGTTCTTGAAAGCATTTGAAGATGGTATTGTGCTAGAAGATGGATATAAGTGTATGGGTGCAAAAATTGAAATTTTAAATGATGGTGAAGCATATATTTGGATTAGAGAAGGTAAATTTCATCAGGTAAAACGCATGTTTTCCTCTCTTGGTATGGAAGTTGTATATTTAAAAAGGGTTGAATTCGGACCAATTCCTTTAGATTCTTCACTTAAAAGCGGAGAATATAGAATTTTAAGTGAAGAAGAAGTGCTAAAATTAAAGAATACTTGTGAATGATTTTGTGATGTTT
>CAVFNL010000018.1:0-28467 GCA_963623875.1 Parabacteroides distasonis
TCATATTTAGTATATTTATAAGAAGACGAAACCTTGCTAAAACATTAAAATATTCGGAATAAAATGATTAAAAGCGAAGTCTAGCTTCGCTTTTTTAATCTTCTCCAATAAGTTTTCTAAGTTCCATGCAAACAGTCTTTACATTTCTTAAATCTTTAACTCTTATTTTTTTATTATCCGTTTTTGTAATAAATAAATCTCCTTTAGATAAAGTTCCTAAAGTGCCAATGTATGAACGTCTATATTTTATATCCAAAATATCCGATAAAGGAATCACTGTTTTTTTAAATTCTTGAATTACCAAATTACCGCTAGAGACTTTAATCGCATCTTTTTTCCTAATACATTCTAATATAAATCCTAATAATAAAACGATAGTAAAAACCATACATACTACAAACATTATAATAATTAGGCTATCTTTTTTTTCATCAGCTATAATATATTTTATAAGTTTTGCATCTGGTATAATAAGAGCTATACATCCAATAAAGAATATAATTAAGTCATATAATGATCTTTTATATACTTTATCCATAATTAATCGCTATTCTTTTCAAGAATTAATAACATTTTAAATTTTTTTGTAGCTTTTAGATAATGACGCCCATTTTTCTTAAATGAAAATGAATCTCCTTCTTTTAAATTATATTCATTTCCTTCATATCCTAAAATCATTTCACCATCTAAAATAGTAATTATTGCATCACCTGGTGCTCTATGTTCAGAAAGTTCTTCACCTTCATCAAGCGCCATGATGCACATCATAGTATTAGCGTTTGACATTATATCAAAATTCTTAACACTACCACTTTCATAGTCTATTAAATCTTTTAAGTTATATACTTTATTTTCTATTAAGCCCTTCATTCCTATATCTCCTTGTAAATTGATTTCAAAATATACACTATCACTAAACATATAAGTATTTATCATAGACTTATCTTCTAACATAACCATATCATACTTATTTAAATCATATGAGTGATTAAAATTTTTTATTTCAATATGGCCACTAAACACTATAAATGTTTTTGCATAATCATAACCCTCTTTTGATATTGATGTTTCTTTTGCGTTTTTAAAGAGTATGATATTACTATTAGCATTTCTTGAAATTGTTTTTGATACTGTGCATAAAGAATCTATTTTTAATTTATCAAACCTAAATTTATTTTCTTCAGTTTTCATTTCTACATTAATTGTCTAAACATCGAAATAACATCATCAAGACTTGCTTCTTTGGGGTTGCCAGGATAACATGCATCCTTTAGCGCATCTTTTGATAAAGATATTAAATCTTCTTCCTTTATGCTTTCACATTTTGTAGGAATTCCTACATCCTCAGATAATTTCTTAACTGCGTTTATTGCGGCGCTTCTATATTCTTCTTGACTCATATTAGTAGTGTCAACCAAGAATGCTTCCGCAATATCTTTATATTTAGTACCAGATACATCTTTATTAAATTCCATCGCAATTGGAAGTAACATTGCGCATGCAACTCCGTGTGGAACATCATAATATGCTGAAAGTGTGTGTGCCATCGCATGGTCAATTCCAAGACCTACATTAGAAAATCCCATTCCTGCAATATATTGTCCTAATGCCATTCCTTCTCTACCTTTTGGATCATTTAATACCGCAAGGCGAAGATTTTTTGCAATAAGTTCAATCGCTTTAATGTGGAACATATCACTCATCTCCCATGCAGCACGTGTAATATATCCCTCAATCGCATGAGTTAACGCATCCATTCCTGTTGATGCAGTTAAACCTTTAGGCATTGATGACATCATATCTGGGTCAACAATCGCTACAATAGGCATATCGTGGTTATCAACACATACAAACTTTCTCTTGTTTTCAACATCTGTAATTACATAATTAATTGTAACTTCAGCCGCTGTTCCAGCAGTTGTTGAAACCGCAATAATTGGAAGAGTAGGATTCTTAGTTGGCGCAACTCCTTCAAGTGATCTTACATCTTTAAATTCAGGGTTTGTCATAATAATTCCAATCGCTTTTGAAGTATCCATTGATGACCCACCACCAATCGCCACTATTGCGTCAGCTTTAGCCTTCTTACAAGCCTCTACACCATTTAACACATTTTCAATTGTGGGGTTTGGTTTAATATCTTTAAATATTTCATATTTAATATTAGCCTTATCTAATAAATTTGTAACCTTTGTCGCAACACCAAACTTTAATAAATCACCATCCGTACAAACTAAAATACTTTTAAATCCTCTACTTTTAATTTCAGGAACAATATTCTCAATTGCTCCCTTTCCATGATAAGATGTTTCGTTTAACATAAATCTTTGTGACATAATAAAATCCTCCTATACTTTATTTCATTATACCACTTATTTTACTTTTCACCAAAATATAGCTTGTTTGCAGTATTGTAAAATAAATCTTTTTTTTCACTTTCGCTAAATAAATCTGAATTTAGGATATATTCTACATTTTGCTTATAATTATTTACTTTAATACCTGATGGCATATCAGTACCCCACATTATATGATTACTACCAACAATATTTATTGCTTCTCTTATATAACTTTGGGCAACCCTATATGGATATTCTTCTTTAGTATTATTAATAACAGACGCAAGATCAAAATATACATTATCTAACTTAAACTTAGGTAAGTTTTCTTTTAATAAATCCATTTGGTCTAATTGATGTGCCATAAGATGGCAAATTACAAATTTAACTTTACTATATTTTCTTACAATTTTAGACAATGTATCAACCTGATAAGATATGCTTCCAGGTCTTCCGATATCCATCACAACAATTATATTTTTATCTTGTGCAAGTTTATAAATATATTCCATTTCTTTTGCATCTAAGCTAAATTTATGATTAGCCATAAATCCACTACCTGACGAACATTCAAGTTTTATTATTTTAAATCCTAATTCATTAAACAAATGATTTACTATTGACTCTCTTTCATATGCAAAAGGGTCAAAAGTTGCGGCTGCCGCAATTCTTTTTGGATATTTTTTCATAGCTTCGTATGCATATAAATTTTGATATCCTAAATAATTTCCTTGAAGTATTACAGCTTTATCGACTTTGTTTTCATCTAATACTTTCATAGCTGTTTCTAACGAAAATCCATAATCTCCCATACCTTCTGGAATTATTCTAAATGTTTTACCGTCTGCATATTCTACCATACCACCTCCAATAGGAATTAATTCTCCTCTTGCGCCAAAGCCATTAATATATTTACAAATATGAATATGACTATCAATAAATTTCATAATTATGCCTCGATTCTTATATTAGTATCTCTTTCAAGTTTATTATTTTTTGCTTTATTAAGCGTATCAATGTTTGATATGATGTATGTATTACCTTTAGTTCTTGTAATAGCAGTATATACTATTTGTCTATTTACAAGTGGATGATTTATATTCTTTGGTAATATCACAAGAATGTTACTATAATCAGATCCTTGTGATTTATGGATAGTTATTGCATATGCTAAATCTATTTCATCAGCTGGAATTAATCTTATAGGATAAAATACAAATTCATCTATTTTAAATATTTTATCACTCTTCTTTCCAAAAGAAGAAATAAAGTTAGCTGTCTTTTGAACCATAAAATATAATGTATCATCATCTTTAAATCTTGTAATAATACCACAATCACCATTATATAAATCTAGTGTTTTGTCATTTTTTGAAATCATAACTATTTCACCTGGTGAATATGAATTCATATTTTTCTTATCGTTATTTATTTTTCTTATAAGCCTATTAATTTCCTTTACACCTCTAGTACCTTTATTTTCAGCACAAAGTATTTTGGCATTTTCGCTTTCTTTAAATAACAATTTAAAATCACTATTTTCATCTAATGCATCAAACTTATCTTTTAAAGTACTATAAAAACTATCTCTCCATACACTAATAACTTTTTCTATCATTAAATTATCATTGCTTGTTATATCACTATAATAATAAATTGGGAATTTTGTATTACCATTTGATATCATAAATTCTTCACAACTCTTCCACAAAGAATCATCTATATTAAGTTCCCTTCCATTATTTATAGCTTCTGCTAGATTATAAATACTAGAACCCATTTCAAATCTTTTAGATTCATCAAGTTCTACTACAAATGTAGGAATTTCATCTAATAAATCACTAAAAACCGCACCTACATCTACAGAAGGAAGTTGATTTTTATCACCCATTATATAGACAAGCGAGCCATCTTTTATCGCTTCAAGAAGGGAATTAAAAATTTCAACATCAATCATTGAAGCCTCATCAATAATAAAAATAGCTTTTTCAAATTGATTAATTTTATTATGTTTAAATACACCTTCGCTATTTGTTTCTAAAAGGCTATGGATAGTATTTCCATCTAAACCCATAGATTTAAGTGCTTCTAATTCCTTACAATCTTTAACGTTAGATAAATTCTTTAAAATACTTTCTTTCATTCTTTGTGCAGCTTTTCCTGATGGGGCTGTTAAATATATTTTCCTATTTATATCTTCTTTTAAAAGCCCTATCAACAAAAATACAATAGACGTAGTCTTACCTGTTCCAGGTCCCCCTGTAATTATTAAACTATGCTTCAATCCTTCAACAATAGCTTTTTCTTGTCCCTTACTTAGACAAAAAGTACTACCTTCTTTTAAATATTCTTTATAGTTGTAATCTACTACCACATCATTTGCCTTAAAAAGCCTTTTTATAGATTGTGCTATTCCATTTTTTGCATAATAATATTTCTTCATATAAAGCCAATCATCTTCTATTTTAAAGAAAGACCTATCACTATATAAATCTAGCATAGGAAGTGATGATAGACCTTCATCTATTGCATTATATGCATCTTCTTTTAGCGCGTCTAAATCTGATGTATCTTCTCCAAAATTTATAATTTTAACATCTTCTATTTTTTTATCCCATTTATTTTTTAGCAAAGAACGATCTAAAGACATACAAAGATGTCCATCAGATATAAATGTAAAGTACATCAATAATAATTTTTTATGAGATTCTTCAATATTAGGACATGACATAGATATTAAATCTAACAATTTAAAATATAATTCATGTGTCATAGAATATTTAAGTATTATATTTTTAAATTCATAAAGTTCCATTTTAATCATCCCATCTTCTTGTTTTTAATCTCATCAAATGCATTTTCTAAGTCCTTAAAATTAGCCCAAGTTTGTGAATACACACCATTCGCAGTCCCCATATATGTTCCTTTAATAAATATATAATAAACGCCTGCGAAATGATTTTTAAATATTTCATCTTCTGTTTCAATAGTATATATGGTTTTAAGCCATTTTATGAGTCCATATGAATAAATCGTTCTTTGAATGGAATATCTATCATCAACTGCATTTTTTAAGTCGTTAATTTTGTTATAAGATTCAAGCGAATCTGATAATGAATCACTCTTCCAATCTATTATCATATAACGATTGTTATGCCTTATAATCAAATCTACTGCTCCATTTAAAAAATTATTCTCTTTTGCTAAGAAATCAAACGATATTTCAGAAAGTCTATTTGACATATCTATTTCAGAAAGAGATATATATGTACCATCAATAAGTCTTATTTTAGCATTTATCGTATTAAGCACAATATCATGAGCCATTTTAAGATTAGCTTCCGAATCGGATATTCCATTCTTTTTAAACATTTTTGTAATAATTAAATCTAAATTGTCTAAAGATTTAAAATCAATAACCTCAAATACTTCGTGAAGTGCACTACCTATTGCAGTCCCTTTTGGAAAATTATTATATTCTAAAATATCGCTAGTATAATCTTGCGAAATTACTAAAGGATTTGTATCAAACATAGATAATCCCTCATCTATATCTCCTTCTTTATTATCTTCATCATCAAACAATTTACCTCCTCCATGAGAAAGTGATGTATAAGAATGTTTGTACATGCATTTATTTGGTAATGCTTTTATTAAAGTTTCAATGTTAGGATTTTGAGATATAGGTGTATGTTTAATGTCTAATATTACCTCTGATTCTTTCTTTAAAGTATCATATGGTATATGTTCTGATTTTATTTCTTTTATATAATCTTTAGCATTAGATGATATATTTTTATTTAATTCATTTATAGAATCAAATCCAAATTTATAATTTGGCAAAATCAAAAGATAAACAGCCCTTGTATAAGCCACATAAAAGAGCCTTTTCATTTCTTCTTTTTCTTCAGTCTCTATTGAAGGATTTCTCTTGTAAACAATTTTTTTATCTTTGTGATCTATAAATATTTTAGCATTCTTATTTGGGCCTTTAAAGCCACCAAAACATATTACTGCATTAAACTGTAATCCTTTAGATGCATGCATAGTCATAATTGTTAAAACATGTTTTTCTGTTCCTCTTTCTACAGTTGCGCCATCTTCATCTTCATCTAAGTCTTTATTTAAGCCTTTTAATGTTTCAACCAAATCGTATAAACTATTACTTGAAGCTAAATAATCTAGAGCGTAATTTGCAATTTGCTTAAACTTAGCTAATGTTTCAATATATTTAGAATCACCAAGTATCATTTGTAATCTTGAGTCATAAATGATTGATTCAAACAAGTCTTCATATGCTAAATCTAAAGCCATTTTACGCCATGTTTGTATTAATTCCATTTCATATGTATCATCTTTATCAAAATATTCATATTTAATATCGCTTAATTTATAACCAAAGAATTTAGTCAACATTGCTTTATAATAATATTTTCTGTTATAACCTGTAAAATCTTTTACAAGAAGTGCTTCAAGGAGCGCAATAAATTGTGAACATTCACGTTCATTAAAAAGTGTTTTATCGCCATACATAATAAATGGAATACCTGATTTTTTTAACGCATTTTTAATTGCGCTCGTTTCACTACGACTACGTACAAGTACTGTAAAATCAGAATAATTAAAATTCCTAAAAGTTCCATCTTCCTTTATTTTATATTGACAATCATCTTTACATAATTTAATGATTTGTTCACAACATATTTGTGCAAATTCATATTGATTTATAATTTTACCATCATCCGCACTAGCATAATAGAGAGCTTTGTCTAGATTTGATTCTTTTTTGTTAGTAGTCTTAGATGGTATGAATTCTTCTTCACTGAATTTAACACCTTCAAATATTTTATTACATCCTTCTACAACACTTGGAAGTGATCTATAGTTTGTACATAAATAATTAAGTTCACCATTATTTTTTATTTCATCTTTGGCTTTTAAATAAACATCGACGTCAGCACCTTGAAAACCATATATAGACTGTTTAGGATCTCCTACCACAATTATATTATGACCTTCTGTCATAAAAATGCTCTTAAAAATATCAAACTGTTTTTGGTTCGTATCTTGGAATTCATCAATAATAGCGTATTTATATTTATTTCTTAGGGCTTCCTTAAATGCTTCATTAGTACGTATTTCTTCTCTTACATATCTTATCATATCATCAAATGATTCAATTCCATTTTCTGTTTTATATGCTAAATATTTTTTGTAAAAATCATCTAAATATTTAAAGAAGAAAATCTCTTCAATAGGTACTTTTTTATTCTCATAATTCCTATCTTTTGGCTTAACTAATTCTTTTAAAATATTAAAATATTTTATAGTATTATTTTCTTCTTCAGTTCGTTTAGTACTAGATTGAAATGTATTTCCGTTATATTTAAAAGATTTTTTATTTTTTATATTCTCTTCTAAATCATCATATAGTGACATAGTTTTTTTAGAATTTAAAATATCTTTGGCACGTTCTAAATTATCTTCTAAAGAAGAAAAATATAAAAAGAAATCACTATAATCACTACTTGTATAAAATAACGTTAATAAATCATATGCTTTATTGCTTGAAGGGTCAATTGTTAAATCAGTAACATCACTAAATACTTCTTTGAAATCATCTAGTTTAATAATATCCTTATCTAGCACATTTTCTTTGTTTAAATAATATTTCTTACAACCATCACAAAGATTTTTAGCTATTTTATCTATATCAATATTACCATTTTGAGATATAATTTTTGATATATCTAAAAATATATCTCCTTCTCTTACATATCTTTTTGCAAAATTTAGAATATCATCCCCCTCTTCCATTCTTAGCGAAAGACAAAGTTTTGCGCTTATTCCAAATTCTTTAATGGTATTTTCGCAAAGTGAATGTATTGTATATATATTAGCATTATTAATATTAATACCATCGATTTTGCCTATACGATCTTTTAATTCTCCACAAGCTTTTTTAGTGTACGTTACAATTAATATTTTACTAATATCTGTAGTTTTAATTAATTTTTTTACAATTTGAACAACATTGTATGTTTTACCTGTTCCTGCAGAAGCTTCAATAACTAAATTTTTATCAATATCATATGTATCTTTATTAAATTCTTTCATTATTTTCACTCCTTTTGTATTATAATTAATTCTTTCATTTTATCTTTATTTTTCTTTATCTCTTCCTTAAATACCAAATCATTATCATATCCTAAATCTTCTATATCAAACATCTTTTTACTTTTAAAGTATGTCCACGGACCATTTGTAGTCTTAGAATCAAAATATTCTGCAAATGTTTCACCTTTAATCTTATCATCTTCATTATCAACATCAGCCACATCGAAAAAGAAAGTATCTTTATAATCCTCTATCGCATTATAAATTTTATTTAATATACATCTTGCGCCACTAGGACTTATTTTATAAGAATAATTAAACTTTTCTTGTTTTAATAATTTTATATCATATTCCCTATCTTCACGCACACTTGCGATATCCGCCAAAGATAGTGCATATAAATGCATATAATCTTTTATAGTTATGTTTTTTTTAATTTCTTTAAGTTCAGCATAAATAAGGCTATTATTACAAACAATTTTAATAAATTCATTATTGCACTCTAGGGTCCATAATACATCTTCATTTTTCAATGTTAATGGTTCTAATTTAGTAATAACACCATCTAAATTATATCTCGCAATAAAATCTTTGATTTTAATTGCTTTATCATATTCCGTTTTAAATATCGCATCAAATAATTCATTTGTTTTATATGGAATCTTTTTTTCTAATTTATACTTTTCTTTTACCTTTTCAATTCTTTCATCATCATAATCATCACTAGATAAATTATTTTGAATAATAATTTTTGCAAGTTCAGAAACAATGGTGCTATTAACTATATTATCGATAGATATTTGTTCATATTCCTCATTTAATTTTTCTTGTTCTTCACTTTCTCTTGGGAATATTTTTAAAGCCCTTGCAGAAAAAGGCTCAATCAAAAATGATTCAATGTCTTTTGTTGTTAACCTAATATCATTTTCTTTTAATTTTGCGTCCTTAAAATCACATTTAGGATTATCATGATTAATATTATTAGTTATATAACCTTTATTCTTAAATTCTCTTTTTGTATATAACTCTTCTACACACCTATTTTCATCAAGTCCATACTTCTCTTCTTTTAAATACTCCTCCCCATTATTATCTAAAAGCGTATTATATATTTCTTTTGTAAACTTTGATATAAAGAAATCTTCTTCAGCTTTTAAATTTTTTGAAACATAAGATGTATAAAAATTTTCTGAATTTTGATACAAAAGCGTAAACGCATTAATTTCATCTTCTATTATAGTATCTAAATATCTATTATCTCTTAAATCTAATTCTTGTTTAACTTTTTTAATAGGAATATCATTTGAAGAACATCCTATAAAGAATGTATATTTTGCAGGTGTTATATAATCCGCACTAAAACTTCTAAACGTAACACCAGATGTATCAAAATTATTACATTTTTTATATCTAATTAAATCATATATAAAATCCATAAATGTTCTTATAGGCATATTTATACCAAGCATATTATAATAGTATACATAATTATTGATTTTGTTGATTTCTTTATTAATAACACCATCAATTGAAACAAGATTATTTATGGATTCAAGTATTTGATAAGCCTCTACACCTGATACATTTTTAATGTTTTTTATAAGATTAATATAATTTTCAACACTCTCAATTATTTTTACAACTTTTAAAATGTTATCATTATCTAAAAATATTTCTTTATACGGATAGTATTGTTTCCCATCCACTTGAACAACTTTATTTATATCATCGTTTGTATCTGATACTAAAGATAAAATTAAACGTTTCTTTAGATAATCAAAATCAAGATTATTATATACATTTAATTTTAAAATAATTCTTATAAAATCATTTACATCAAATTGATTCATCATGTATTTTTCTTTAATTATATTAGTATTTAATAATAATGAAAAATCATATCTAGAAAAAGTAAATTCATTTCTTATTGAGCGCGCTAAAACATCAAGAACTACAAATGTATCAGATAGTTTATCACCATTTGATAAAATATTATATTTTATTTTAGGATAATTTATTCCATCTTGTTCAAATACTTGTTTTATTTTTGCTTCATAGGAATTAATGTTTGGCGCAACGACTAAAATATCACTATATTTTGCGCCATCATTTAATATTCTACAAATTTTAGAATGCAAAACCTCTATCTCTTTGTCTTTTGTTACAGCGTTTATTATAGGGTTAGTTATAGAATCCATTTTATTATATTCTTTTTTCTTTCCTATATTAAATTCTACAACGTTATTTATAAGTTTATATTTATCTTTTATTTTTTGTTCTAAAGGCTTATATTTTAAAAAGCCTAAAAAATATATTTCTCCTAAATCTGCAAAAGAAATATCATCTTTTAAAAGATCACTTTTCATGCACATACCATTAATTAGTGCTTTATGCATAATAGATCTAAATAATTCGTTCTCATATCCTGATGGTGTAAATAATTCCTCTTCATAATCTACAAATAGGCTATAAAACGTATTAGTTAAATCATATAATTTCTTTTGATAATCTAAATTATCCTTATTTAAATACTCTTTTATTTTATTATCTGTAATTTCATCATTTATAAGACTATCTACAATAAGTAATTTATATATTTCTTCACTTAAAATATTTTTATCATTATCTCGTATTAATTCTTTTAAAAACATATCAAATGTTATAAATTTGACATTCATTAAAACACTAGATGAATTATTTAAAAAATATTCTTTAAAAGAACTCCCTACATTTTTATTAGGAACTATTACATATAATGTTTTAAAAATATCTTTTCTATTTAATATTTTATCTAACAATTTAGCTTCTGCGTCTATCATACTATATATTTGCATAATACCTCCTAAAACAAAACAAATCCTTACATAAATTATAGCACACAAGTGCATAAAATCCTTAATTACAAATATAAAAAAAGCTATGTATGCTAACTTTAAAAGTTAACATTTCATAGCTTTATTATAATATTTATTTTAATCTTTTACAGCGACTTTTTCGGACACCTTATCAAGTTCTTCATCTAAATCTTCAATTTTTGGTTGATTGTTTAGTTCTGCAACCTCAATATTTTTAGCTTTTGTAAGATTTGCAAGTTCATTAACATTATTAAGTGTTAATTTAACATTAAACTTTGATGTAATATCCTCATTATTCTCTTCAAAATTTTTCATAATAATTTCTTGAGTTTTTGCGATATTAAATGTCTTTTTGAATTCATTATGATTTTTTAAAAGTTTTTCTTCAGGATATTTATATCCAAATAAATGAAGGAATTTATCCCATAGATTATGATCTTTACATCTTTCTTTTAATCTATCATAGTTTTTCTCAAGTGTGATAACATTTGGTTCAATGACATTATCTTCATTAAGTTTTACAGTTACTAAAGATAAAACCTTATTTGGATCATTAATAGCTTTAGCTAAGATTGCGCTCGCAATAGCTTTAGTATTAGAAATATTTAATTCTTCTCCTTCACTATATTCGCTTACAATATCTTTTAACGATTTATCATTTACATATATTGTTCCTAAGAAGTAATTTGTTTTATCCTTAGATGAATCCATACCAGATTCTTTAAGCATATCCTCAATCAAATCTACTTTTTCAATAGTTTGAATATAATCATCTAGCATCATAGATGCGGATGTTAAAGCATGTGTTTCATTATCAAAATCGTAAATATCATATTCCCTACCTGGATCAATATTTGTGATTACCTTTGCAAGTTCTTCAATACTTTTATCTTTAAATAAAGGTTCATAATCAAGATTATTATCTAATCCAATTAAACCATACGATTTCATATCTAAATTCAAATATACCTTTTTTTCATTTGTAAAATTAGACTTCATTATCGCATCTAAAATAGTATAAAGATTTCGTTTTGTACTTGTTGATTGTTCAAGTAGATTTGTAGTCGTATCTAGTGTAGGAATAAGTGTACTAGCCTTCAATTGTAAATCAACATTTTTTGAACGAATACCTGTAAGATATGCCATATCATCAGCTAAATTTGATTGCATATATTCATAAATGTTAGCAAGTTGACGTGTATTGTAGAATATTTTTGGATCAGTCTTCTTTAAATTTTCTATATAATCATGATCATAATCAAAGAATTCTCCTATAAGAAATGATTTTGCAGTATGAACAAAATAATCATATAGTTCATTTTCATCATCAAGATTATATGTGTTTTTTTCTTTATTAAATGTATCAATCAATTCATCTAGAATTTGTCTAGATTCTTCAAAATATTCATTTATAATATTCTCTTTTTCTTGTCCTGTTTTATTATTAGAAAGTTGAATTCCTGTATTTCTTCTTTCCATAGCATTAATATATTGTAAACATTTTTTTACCTTTTCATTATTATCAGTTCCCTTAAGTGTTACAAAATATTTTGCTAAATCTCTATTGATAGGCGCAATTTCAGAAAAGTTACCTCTAAGTAAATTTCCGATTTGTCTTGCATAACCTGTTTGCGAAAAATATCTTGTACATGCATTTTTTAATGCATCTACATTATGAAACATATTGCATCTATCTAAATTTGCTTTTGATTCACCATTATCAATAATAATTTCTGGATCCTTTTCATTTGCTTTTGAAGCTTCTGTGACTAAATTATTTATAGTATCATTGTTTTCAGTTAAATAATTTTCATCATTTGAATTTTCAATTAATTTTTTTATATCATCATTATCAAATTTATTATCAACTATTATTTCTTGTTCTTGCATAAGTTACCACCCTTACTTTTTTAATTTTCTAACATTATTATACAATTCTTTAGATTCTTGTAAACCTTTTTTAGATACTAATGCACAAACCACACTATTATCTATAGCTTCTTTAAATACTTTAGCTAATTCATTTAAATCAGACTTTGTAGTATTTACAACTTCTACTTTTAATTTCTTTAAATCATCATCACTAATTCCAGATATTAAGCAATTAAAAGCTCTTCTTCCTTTTTGAGAAGCATGCAAGTCTTCTTCAAACGAACCAAACGCACCTATTTTGTATTTTAATAAATCTTCTGAAGTTGGGTCTAAATCCTCTATAAATTTATATATATTTTTATATGCTAAATCAGTTTTTAATGAATTTGGATCTCTATATGATGTAAGTATTAAGTTATTATACCTATTAAGCGCAATCATACATCCGTATGCTCCACCAAGCACTCTTACATTTTGCCACAAATAATCAAGTGATATAGCATTTCTAAGCACAACCATATTACCATTGTATTTTGTATTAATTTTACCAAATCTTGCAATAAAATTCGCATCATATGGTGTTTCAATTGCTTCATTTATACCATCTAATTTAATAGGTTTTCTAGAATTTATTACACCATTTTCTAATGAATTATAAAATTCAACAGCATTTTTAACCACAAAATCTTTATTAAAAGAATCCGCTGTGAAATCAAATACAAATCTATTTTTAACACATATTATTTTTAATAAATTAGTAAATTTATCTTTTATAGTTTCATACATATCATCAAAATTAGAAACAATATCAGATATAAAATCATTAAACATAATACCCGATAAACAATCTTTTATATAATATGTTTCACTTACATGCATACCTGCACGAACGTATGCATAAACGTGTCCGCTATCAGAAATACCTTGTTCTAAATTAACCTTAAACATATTTAATAATTCTTTTAATCTCATCTTATCATCAAAAAGTGAATCAAATAATATTTCTTTTAATAAATCTTGTGAATAACTATATTCATCTTGTAGTGCAGATATTGCGCCAAAGAAATATAATTTATATTTATCATCATCTAGTGGTAAAATTTGAATACCATAGTTTAATCCACCTGTATGAAGTCTTGTAAGTTTATGTAGTTCTGCATATGTATGCTTTTTAGTATTTACAAGTTTTAATATCATACTAAGTAATTGTGCATACATCACGTCTTGAGGGTTGAAGTCTGATATATCAAACATAAAATCGCTATATACAATTTTATTTGTAAAATAAGATGAATAATACGCATCAAAATTTATATCACATATCTTTGATATATTATATTTTTCTTGGTTTGTATCTAAATCTTCAAGCCTTAAGTGTGGAAGTGATTCAACCGCTTCTTTTGTATCTTCACTCTTTTGATACTCTTTTAAGCCTTTACAATCAGATATTAATCTTTCAATTTCTTCTTCGCTAAGACTATTCTTATAAGTCTCTAATTTGTTTTTAAGATTATTTTCTTCCTCTTCTAATAAACCTTCTTTAGGCATTAAAGATACACTTGATTTGTGAGGATTTAATACAATGTATTTTTTAACTAAATTATTAAAGTACGATGCATCCTCACATAGAAGTTCATCAATATATTTATATCTGTCAAGTGAATCAAATGGCATATCATCATCATATAGCCAAGATTTTAAAGCATCCATTTGATAACTTAAACCTCTAGGATAACTTCCTTGTTTATTTTCTCTAACTTTAAAATCTAAAAATTTCAATTGTCCTTTAATTTCTTCTAAATCTAATGATACATTATTTAATTCTTCTTCTATAATTTCTTTAAATTTATCTTTATTATTCTTATTTCCGCCAATTCCTACAATCGATAAGAATGGTTGACGTACTTCACTTTCAATACTTGCGTCTATATCATCCGCAACGCCTTCTTTTATTAAACGTTCTCTTACCTTTGCACCTGGAGTATTAAATAAAAGATCAATTGCTATTCTTAAAGCCATATTCTCTTTAAAATGGTTGAAATCATCAAAAGCTACATTGTATGAATAATAAGGTTTGTCATCTTTATCCGCGCTATTGTAAAAATATTCTTCTTCAAAGTATGTATTAATATTAGATTTTTTTATTGTCGTATCAAAAGAATTATATGAAAAATTATTTAAATATTCATCTTCAATGAATTTCATATCATCTTCTATATTAGTATTTCCGTATAAGAAAATATATGAATTTGATGGATGATAATAATCCTTATAAAATTTAGAAAATACTTCGTATGATAAATTAGGAATCTCTTTAGGATCTCCTCCTGATTCAAAACCATATGAATTATCTTTAAAAAGTGAATGCATTATATATCTAGACATAACTGATAGGGGATCTGAATAAGCCCCTTTCATTTCGTTATATACAACCCCATTTATCGTAATAGGAGCGTTTTTATCTTCAATTTCATAATGCCATCCTTCTTGTTTAAAAATATATTCATTTTTAGTAACATTCGGATAGAATACCGCATCAAGATAAACACTCATTAAATTTCTAAAATCTTTTTGATTCATTGATGCACAAGGATACATTGTCTTATCTGGGAATGTAAAAGCGTTCAAAAATGTATTAAGAGATCCTTTTAAAAGTTCAACAAAAGGATCTTTTAAAGGATATTTCTTAGACCCACATAAAACCGAATGTTCTAATATATGTGTAAGTCCACAATTGTTAATAGCTGGTGTTCTAAACGCAATAGAAAACACCTTATTAGGGTCATCATTTTTTATAGTCATTATTCTAGCCTTAGTCTTATCATGACTATACACGGTAACTAAACTATTTATATTATCAATAAATTTCTCACTTATTTTTGTGTAACTCATTTTTATAACCTACTTTTTATTATTTTTTCCTTTTGTGAAATGAAATAAAACAACTCCACCTATTATTGATAAAACAACAGATAATACTATTAGTATAACAAATCCATATTTATTATCATCAAAAGGCAATGATACATTCATACCCCATATTGATCCAATTAGTGTTGGAATTGATATAACTAATGTGACTATTGTTAATACTTTCATCACATTATTTAAATTATTTGATATAACAGAAGCTGTTGTGTTTGTCATATTATCAAGAATTGAACGGTGAATTTGACACATCTCAATCGCCTGATTATTTTCAATTTCAACATCTTCCATCAAATCATAATCATCTTCATATATTTTAAAATCTTTAAGTCTTTTAACTTTCGCTAAAGTATTTTTGTTAGAGTTTAAAGAAATTGAAAAATAAACTAATGATTCATTTATTTTCATTAAATCAAAAAGTTGTGAATTCTTCATAGAATCCTTAAGCCCTTCTTCTATTCTTGTAGTACGTACATCAATACTTTTTAGTGATTGAATATATAATGTTGCGATTCTATACATAATAAGAAGGGAAAGACGTGCATGTTTTTGAGGCTCAACTTTTTTAAATTTCTGAATCGTAGATGATACAATAATAGACTCCTTACTGCACATTGTGACAATATAATTTTGATTATACATAATCGCAAATGGTACAGTTTCATAATTTCCATCAAGAAGAATTGGTACGTCTAAAGATATTAATGTGTTATCATCATCTACATCTAGATGGGATACTTCTTCAATATCTAGAGCTCCAAGTAACATATTCCTATCAAGTCCTGTTAATGCACAAATTCTTGTAACATCCGATGTCGAAGGAGATGTCATATGTATCCATGTTTGAGGAGATAAAGTATTAAAAGTTTCTTCGCATGTTTCAAGTTTTCTTAATTTGTTATCTATTTCTTTGTAAAACTCAAACATAAATATCCCTCCATTTTAATGCACCGATGCATATATAACACTAAAGAACAATAATATTCCACATAGCGAAATTGCAACTATGTATATTATCATAACACTTTTTCTGTTTTCATTGCTACCTATCAAACTAAATAACCCCATTAGAAGATATACCATTAAAAGTAATGGAATCCAAATTCCTGCAGTAGTTAATTTTATATTACCAAGCGCACACAAAAACGCAATTATTATAATAGCTATTATTGATAAAACACTTACAATAATATTAAGTATTCTTGAAAATTTACTTTTTACCGCAATGGCTTTTTCATATTCTTGTCTTGATGCCATATTACACCTCGTAGTAATGATATTTCGTCTTTATGATTTCAAATCCAAAGTTTTTGAATTTATTTAATTTGGTTTGCTCTAGTGATGAAATTACAATTTCAACACTTTTTCCTATTTTATATAATGCTTTTGATATACACATATCATATGCAAGCATGTTATTGCATGAAAAATAAATTATAGATTTTTCATCATAGATAATTGTACCTATCTTTTTGTCTTTATATGAAAAGAAATAACATTTCATATTCTTAATCATATTTAGCGCATCTATTTGATCTATTTTAGGAATTGATAAATCAGATGTATTAAAAAGCGAAATAAAATTATCTCTATCACTAATTCCTACTTCTTGAAGTTTTATTTCTTTATAAGATTTTGTAAGCATATATTGATTCTTAAGTTCATAATCACATCTATATTCTTTATAATTATCTAATGTGTTTTCTGTTTTAATATATATCTTTTTCGAATTATATTTTTTAGCAATATCTATAGCTTCTAAATAAACTCCATTATCATATTCTTCTTTAATATCTATAATTATTACTCCATATTCTAAATTTCTAAGAATAATATCGTATTTCCCATATTCGCTTTTTAATGATATATCTGTCATAATTTTCACCTTTTATTTATTATAATTTATTTTTATATTTTACTCAATAATTATGACATAATTTGCTTCGATTAAAAATAAATCCCAAGCTACAATACTTGGGGTAAAACATTATAATACGTTCTACTTATTTTCATTTATAAATACTAATCTATTATCTTTAAAATAATTCTTTATTCTTTTACTATTAGATAAATATGATAGATAACTTCTTATAGTTGATAAGATTAACATATATTTATTATATGATATTCTTAATTTATAATAATCAAATATATGTGATGTACATTCAGTACAGTTATGTTCTTCATGCAAATAATCTAATAATACATTAATAATTTCATTTATTTTATTTCTATTAAACTCAACTACAGACTTAATATTTGTTGTAGCCTCGCTATGTGATGGTACTACAATCTTCCCGTTTAGGGATTCTACAAAGTCTAAAGATTCTAGATACCCTTTCACATCATAGATTAATAATATATGCGCCCTGTCCACTAATTCTATAGAACCAAGCGTATCTGCTACAAAATATACATCATCTGGTGTTTTAATGCCTATCATACCAGAGTGATGTCCTGGTAACATAAACCATTCTATACAACTTGGAATTTCTTTGAATGAATATATTTCATCATTAACGTCGATGTGCATAAGTTTTCCATCATATTCATCAAGTGGATATCCTCCATATAAAAATCCAATATCAAGTTTAGGATCCCTAAAGAATCCTCTTTCTATTTTACTAGCTATCATAGTACAGTGTGTTTTATTATAAATGTATTCCCACCCACCTGCATGATCCGCATGACAATGTGAAAAAACAAGATGTGTCACATTC
Organism: Parabacteroides distasonis; assembly: GCA_963623875.1. Classification (GTDB taxonomy): domain Bacteria; phylum Bacillota_I; class Bacilli_A; order Acholeplasmatales; family Anaeroplasmataceae; genus UBA3206. Next base: position 18,832 of record CAVFNL010000018.1, read on the forward strand.
ATACCATTTGATATAAGTGTATCATAAATATGAGGTCCATCCTCATCAGTCCCACAATCAAATAGTAAAACATCTTTTTTATCGTTTAAAACGTAAACACCACAATTAGTATTACATTTAACGTAATACGTATTCCCTTTTAATTGTATAAGTTCATACATAATATCACCTACCCTAAAAATTTAAACCCCAATAGATTCTACTGGGGGTTATAATTTATAATGCTTGCATTATATACACATAAGCTTCAACGCATAATCCGAATAATGCCATTGATATTACAACAAGTGCTGATACTACAATTACCAAAGGCAATCTATCTTTTAAAGATATATCATATTTCTTCTTATCCTCTATTGACAATCTTTTAATCCAAAGTTGTTGCTTAATATCATACGTAATTAAAAATGGTAAAATAATAACTGCGCCTGCGGCCGCAATTAATCCTATATATGAATAATCTAATTCAACCACATCATTTTTAAAGCATAAAGACGCAAGTATAAATTGAATTACCATTACAACTACTCCAAAATATCCAGAGTAGGCAATATATTTTTCAGCTTTAAGATTTTGGTCTGATGCGATTAAATAGATATATTTACATGTAAAAAACATATGAATTAAGAATAATGCAAGTGATATAAGCATTACAATATTTATTTGAATTGCTGTACCTAAAGTACCAAATAAAATCATTTGTTATTCCTCCAATAATTTTTTAATTTGTTTTCCTAACTCTTCATATCCTGGTTTATTTAATAGCGCAAACATATTTTTCTTATATGATTCTACACCAGGTTGATTAAATGGATTAACCCCTATTGAATACGCACTTAATCCACAAGAATACATAAAGAAGTATACTAAATATCCATAGTTTTCTTCATCTAATTTTGAAATTTCAATAACATTAACAGGGACTCCACCCTCGTGGTGAGCAAGAGTTGTCGCAATCAATGCTTTTTCATTAATCTCATTAATACTAATTCCTTTTAAGAAGTCTAGTTTATCAAGATTTCCTTCCATTTTAGGAACTACTATATCAAACATAGGTTCATCTATTTTAATAATAGTCTCCATAATATTTCTTCTACCATCTTGAATCATTTGCCCTATTGAATGTAAGTCTGTTGTAAATATAGCTCCAGTAGGGAATATCCCTTTATGATCTTTTCCTTCACTTTCTGCAAATAATTGTTTATACCATTCAATAAATCCTCTAAGTTTAGGTTCAAATGAAGATAAAATTTCAATTTCATATCCCTTATTATATAACATAACTCTTCTAGTTGCGTATTCTAATGATAATGAATTTTCTTTTTTACAATCATTTTGTGCTTTTAGAGCACCATTTAAAACTTTTTTAATATCTATTCCAGCCACAGCCATAGGTAAAAGCCCTACCGCAGTTAATACAGAATATCTTCCTCCAATATCATCTCTTATTGCAAACATAGGGATGTTTTTCTTTACACAAATATCATGCAAAATTCCTTTTTCTAAATCTGTAGTCGCATAAACCCTTTCATATGCCTTTTCTTGATATTTTTGTTCAAGTAGATTTAAAAATAATCTTGTTGATACTGATGTTTCAGTAGTACTTCCACTTTTTGATATGATATTTAATGAGAAATCTATATCCTTGATTTTATTATAAACTTCATAGATATAAGATGAAGACATAGAATTACCCACAAAATATATCTTAAACCCATCATTAAAATATTTTGTAAGCATTTCTATTGCGGACTTAGCACCAAGGTATGACCCACCTATACCAAGTACTACAAGTGCTTGTGATTCTTCTTTAATTTTTTTAGCCGCATCAACGACCTTATATAATTCACTAGATGCTAAATAATCATCTGGCAGTGTTAACCAACCAAGAAAATCATTACCTTCTCCGGATTTTGAATCTAAAATTTCTTTTGATTTTAAAACTTCTTTTTTATATTTATTATATTCTACATCATCATAAAAATTTGATGTATATTTAAAATTTATATTCATATTACTTTTCCACTCCATCAAGCATAGGACTATTAGGATCCGCAACATTTACAACACGAATAATTTCTGGTATTTCTTCTTTTAACATTTCTTCTATTCCATCATTTAATGTATTATCTATATATCCACAATCAGCGCATGCTCCAAGCATCTGTAAATATACTATTCCATCTTTATATCCTAAAAATTCTAAATCTCCACCTTCACCATTAATATATGGTCTTATTTTATCAAGAATTTCTTCTACTTCATTTATTATTTCTCTAGTTCTATCTTCCATTATAATTTCCACCTTTTTGCTTATTTGTGTGCTTAAAATTATCATTTCGATTAGATTTCTTATCCGCAAATTTGTCTTTTCTATTGTCATTTCTACTAGATTTCTTCGAATCTCTTATATCGTCTTTATCATTTTCTAAATCTTTAGGTAATGAAAAAGCTTTAATTTTATTTATTCTTTGCATATCTAGTACTATATTTGGATGATTTCCGTTAGTCGATTCTAATACCAAGTTTTCTTTATCATAATTTACTTTTTCAATTTGAGGAACATGATCATCCCCTAGGGTTAATTCCTTATTTGGATTTTTTTTATAATATTCAAAAAGCGATAAATATTCTTTTTCATTTATTCTTCTTAAAATATAAAATGCACATTTATACACACAGGATTCCGACAAATAGTCTGGTATCTTTTTATATTGTCCATCATTTTTTCTAAATCCTTTAAGTCTTAAAGTATCACTTGCAATATCACCAACAATATAATCATATGAATCATAATATTCTTCAAGATAAGCTTCTTCAAACTTTTCAATATCTAAAGCATCTCTTACATTCTTTAAAACCTCAAAGAATCCCTTCTTTGTCTTTATTACCATATTATCACCTAAAGTATTATAGCATAAATTAAAATTATTCAAAATATGCCATATTATTCATTTGAAATGTTATTATCTTCTATCTCTTCTACTTTTGTCTCTATTTTATTAGTTCTCATTCTAGTCTCAATCATTTTAAATAAAATAGGAACTAAAATACCTATGATTGTACAAATAACTGTCGCAACCCACATTCCTGCAGATTTAAAATTAATATCATAATCATCGTTATGACACATAGACCAAATTATTGTAAAAGGAGAACCTAAAATAAATCCTATAATTGCAAAATATACTGCATTTTTATATTTTTTAAGAAGTAATCCCATTATCTTAGAAATAGTAAGTATTCCTATTACGCAAGCTATTGTAAACACAGCCATTGTAATAAATTCATCTAGTACATTATCCCCTTTTACAAATCCCTTCATAAATCCAGTACCTGTATTTAGGATAAGTGCATAATACCCAAATGCCATTAATGTAAATGATCCTGATATTCCTGGTATAACCATCGCAACTGATGATATTATACCCATTATAAATATTAGCGATAATGCTTTAAATGATATTTCAAGTTGTGCTTCTTTAAGATTTAAGAACGGAATGATTATCATAAACGCTAACGTAGGAATTAAATATAACATATTTAATTTAGATTTATTATCTTTAACTGATTCAACAAAAAGTTCAGGAAGTGATCCTATTATAAGTCCAACAAATAACATTATTGTAGGGAATGGGAATTTCTTTAGAAGTAACGCAATCGTAAACATCGCAAAAACCATTCCAATCACAAGCCCTACACCTATAAAGAATAAGTCTTTAATAGCTCTTATCGGATGCTTTGTAATATCAGATAAATCATATATAAATCTATCATATATTTTCATAATAATTGCCATTGTCCCACCACTAAAGCCTGGTATTATATTAGCTATACCCATGAAGAATCCTTTTATTATATCAAAAAGCCAGTTCATATTATATTTCCTTTCCGTATGTTACTATTTTTTTTACATTTGGTTTTATAGATTCTACAAGCACTAAAGCTTCTGTTGCGATCGCCTCACCACGTCCAATAAAGCCCATTTTCTCCCATGTAGTAGCTTTGACAGATACCATATTTAAATTTATATCTAATATATTTTTAATACTTTCTCTTATACGCTCTCTTATAGGAGCTATTTTTATATTTTCACTATATATAGTAAGATCAATATTATTTATCTTATATCCTTTTTCATGAACCATCATATAACATTTTTTTAATATTATTTTAGAATCCATATTTAAAGTTTCATTACTATTGTCAGGGAAATAAGTACCTAAATCTCCAAGTGCAAGACTTCCAAGAAGCGCTTCTGCGACGGCATGTAAAACAACATCCGCATCGCTATGTCCTAAAAGACCTACACTAGATTCTACTAAAACTCCTCCAAGTATTAGTTTTCTACCAGGAACAAGTTTATGAGTATCCCAAGCATGACCTATTCTAATCATCTACATCCTCCAACTTTAAGCATTCTGCTATTTTTATATCTTCAGGAGTAGTTATTTTAAAATTAAATCTACTACCTAAAACAACCTCTGGTTTATAATTGAAATATGCTTCAAGGTATGAAATATCATCTGTTAATTCTTTATTACCATTATAATTTAGATAAGCTTCTATATAATCTTTTTTATATAACGCTTGTGGAGTTTGAACTACCATAAGATTATTTCTATCTACTACAGATGCATTAACATTTCGGATTGTATCAACAACTTTAATTCCTGCATATGCACATTTAGCACTTTCCATTACCCTTAACATTTCTTTTGCAGTTGATGTTTTAAAAAAAGGACGGGCCGCATCATGAATTAAAACTAAATCATTCGATGCTATTTTAACTCCGTTGTATGAAGATTCGGCTCTAATTTTTCCACCTAATACTATTTTGCAATCAAGATTATAAGATTTTACTTCTTCATAATCCGCTTCTGATACTACAAGAATAACCTCCGCTCCCATATTCTTAAATTTTTCATAAGAATACATAAACATTGGTTTCCCATTAAGATTATATAAGGTTTTATTTATATTTAATCTAGATCTTCTTCCGCTACCAGCTAAAAGAATAACTGCACTAAACAATATATCACTCCTCAAATATTACATCTAACACTACATCATATGGGTCTCCTAATAGATCTATATTATTTAATTCTTTATAAATAACACCTATTTTAAGACCTTTATATCCTTCTAGATATCTATCATAAAAACCTTTGCCATAACCTATTCTCTTTTTGTCTTTTAGAATTCCTACACAAGGAATTATAAACGCTTCAATTTCATCACGTGAAATAAAGTAGGATGTTGTAGGTTCATAAACATTGAATTTAGCTTTTGAAAAATTATTCAAATCATTTTCCTTATAGAAGGATATCACATCATTTGTTTTAGGGAAACAAAATGTTTTATCTTTATATACTTTCAAAAGATTTAAAACACTAATTTCATTTTCAAGTGGATAATATATACCAATTACCTTTAAATCATCTAAAATGCGTGATGATATTATATCAGACACTATGGCTTCTGATATATCGGATAAATCCCTTCTTTTAACTAAAAGGGATTTTCTTATATCTTTTTTACTTGATATCATTGTAATATAAATAATCCACATTCATCTTTGGATGTTGCGATAAGTCTAAAGCTCTTTTTGCATAACCTACAAGTTCTTTAGCATTTCTTGCGTCATTATAGAATGCAACTCCAAAATTAGCTTTAATATCAAGATGAAGTCCACCATAATCCATAGAACTTTCGGTAAGGACACTCTTTTCGAGCATATTTCTTAATATAGTCATTTTTCTTCCATCAGTTAAAACAATTAAAAATTCAAGGCCTGTTAATCTATAAAAAAGCATATCATTTACAAGTTTATCATTAACCGCTTTTACATATTCCCCAATGACCATATTTCCTATTTGACGTCCATGTTGTTCATTTATATCAGGTATGTTTGTAAGTTTAAACATTGCGACTTCAAATTGAGATCCTTCTCTATAAATTTCATCAATATCTGTAAACATTTGAACACTATCTTTTAACGAATCTAAAAGTGGCATATCACTATGTTCAAAATGCTTATCATGTACAACTTCTATTGTACATGCAATTTCATCCCCTGAATTCTTAGAGAATATTCTTTTACCTTTTTCATGAACGAATTGATAATTCATTCCAGTTTTATATCTATATTTAACATCATAGAAAGGATTTTTTTCTGTTAAATTTGATACTTGTTTTTGATAAAATGGTAAATCATCTGGATGTATATATTTTTCGAACTCACTTCTTGCCATTTGATTATTACTCAAGTTTAAAACGCTTAAAAATTCATCATTTCCCCATATTGAACCATTATCAATATTTACATAGAATATAGCCTCACTTGAAACATCAAATAAAGCTTGCATCCTCATTTTTATTGATGATAATTTATCTGTTGTGTCTGAAAGCTTACGTTCAGCATTTAACATAGATTGTTCTGAATCTAAGTCTCCAAGTAAAAGATGTCCACTATATTTAGATACTGTAAATATTGGTGTATCTAAAAAATTAAATATATAGCTATCTCTTCCATCTTTTGATGTAACTAAAAATTCTCTTTTACAAGAATCCCCTTCCTTACATTCTTCAGCCCAAACTCTAAAGTGTTCTTTTACTTTAGTTAATTTTATCTCCGCATCATTTAAAGATATTAAGTTGAAATTTTCTCCTAAAAAATCAAAAAACTTCTTCCCAATTAAATCTTTCTTAGTTAACCCAGCAAGTTTTGCAAGATTTGTAGAAATTTGTTTGATTTTATCTTTTTTATCTAAAAGAACAAATATCTTATCGTTTTCAAGCGATTTAATAAATTCATTTTCAAGTTGTGTCTTTTGTGTCGCATCAACAACATTTTTAAAAAACGCAACACATACAAATACATAATCTAAAATTAGAACAACATCTTTTGCATAATCTAAATATTTATGCTTAGAAATAATATCATCAAGCCCAAGTATCAAAGCCATAAGCCCTGTCGCAACAAGTGCTAAAATAAGTCTTATCTTTAAAACTTTGCGACAAATAATCGATTGAGTAATATACATAATTAAAAGTATTATTGTCATTACAAGGGCGCATATTATATAAGCGTATCTCATAAAAGTTCACCCCATACATAATATACCAAGACAATTACACCTGCTACAAATAGTCCTAATAATATATACTTAATTATTCCGTATTTATCTCTTACTACTAAATCATTAGGATTATGTTCTACTAAAAGCCATATTGGGCAAAATATTAGTTTTAAAATTGTTTTTAAAATTATCATACAAGCCCTCCTACTTTAAGAACATACTTAGATATTCTTGTATTTTTTCACGTTCATTAGCTTTCATTAATACACCTTCAATAGCTAATGAAATATTACCTGTTTCTTCAGATACGATAATTGTTAATGCATCTGTTACTTCAGAAATACCAATACCTGCTCTATGACGTGAACCCGTAGTTTTATCTTCAATTCGCTGTTGAGCTAAAACATAATATGCTCCAGCACATCTAATCTTATTTCCACGAATAATTACAGCTCCATCATGAAGTGGAGTATTTGGTGTAAAAATTTGAATTAAAAGTTCCTTTGATACTTCAGAATTTAATTGAATAGCTTTTTCAGCATATTGATCTAAAGATACATTCTTTTCAACAGTTATTAAAGCACCAATCTTTCTTGCGGCAAGATATAGCACAGCATCAATAATATTTTCTCTTGTTTGATCTGAGGATGTAACATCAATTTCTCTTTTATCTTCTTTGTTTTTACTAATAACAAACCTTCTTATTTCAGGTGCTAAAACAACGCTCACAAAAATAGGAAGTGCGAGTGTAAGATATAAAAATACCCATTTAGATATTCTTAAATCAACATACCATGAAAAAGCATCAATTATCGCAAATATGGTTCCTAGAATAAAAAAATCAAGAGCTCTTTTATTTTTAAACACAAATTGACCTACACCAATGCATATCATAAATAATAAATACGCATCAACAGCAATTTGTAGCCATAAATGATCACTAAAATATTGTGTAAAAGCATTTAAAATCATTATCTCACCGACCTTACATTTTATTATATAACATTTTGGTGTTTAAAATCTACTTATTTAAATCTTAATTTGTATTTTTTTGATATAATAATATTGGTGATAACATGAAATCTGCATTACTTGTATTAGTAAAATTAAAAAATGATATATACGATATTATGTATAGATATCTTGAAATGAAAAATTTATGTGCATCTCTTGATATAAATCTTGAAAAATATATTTATCAATCATTAGACAAACCTGATACTAAATTCTATGTCGGATCAGGTAAAATAAAAGAAATTTTAATTGAAGCATCTAATTATGATGTGATAATATTTGATGATGAGTTAAGTCCAATTCAATTAAGAAATATTAAAAATTTAACCGATAAAGATATTGCTGATAGAACATCTATTATTCTTGATATATTTAAAAATAGAGCTTCTTCAGCCGAAGCAAACCTACAAATTAATCTCGCAAGATTAAAATATGAATTACCTCGTATAGGTTTATACACCGATTTTCAGTCTAGAGAAGGCGCATCAGGTGGAGGGCTTCATTCAAAAGGTAGCGGTGAAAGCTTAAACGAAATAAAAAGAAGACAAATTCATTCACTTATTTCAAGATACACTAAAGAACTACAAGAAATAAAGAAAAAGAAAGCTTTAGCTTCTTCAAAAAGAGCCAAAAACAATGTGCCTATAGTAGCACTTGTAGGTTATACTAACGCCGGTAAGAGTAGTACTATGAACAAAATAATTGAAGTCACCGGTGGAGACCCTCAAAAAATGGTCTATGCAAAAGATCAATTATTCGCTACTCTTGACACAAGGATTAGACAAATTAACTATAATAAGCATCAATTCATTTTAATTGATACAATAGGATTTGTATCAAAACTTCCATCACTTCTTATAGAATCTTTCCGCTCAACACTAGAAGAAATAAGAAATGCTGACTTAATTATAAATGTTATTGATTTCTCATCTCCATATTATAACGAACAATATAATATAACTATGAATATGCTACAAGAAATAGGTGCGCTTGATAAAAAGATGTTACTTCTTCTTAATAAATATGATCTTTTAAAAGAACAAAATTTAATAATTGAAGGTGTTGAATCTATGCCATATTCAAATTATACAAATTTAAATGTGAATAACTTATTAAATTACATCTATGAAGAAACCATACCATATATGATAGAACTTAAACTAGATATTCCATACAAAGACCAAAAGGTATGTCATCTAATTGAAGAACATGCGACAATATATGAAAAAGCATATTTAAAAGATTGTACTTACTACCATATATCAATTGATAAAAAACACTATAAATTATTATCACTTTATGAAAAAGATAACATCATAAATTAAGCAAAAAATCTAGTTGAACTTAATTCTAACCAGATTTTATAATTTATTTATAATTCAATATATTCTATCATAGACTCATGTTTTAAACTCTTACTATCATAAGATATTCCTAGTAGTAATACAGTGCCATGATATCTCTTAAATACACTTATATAATTCTTACTCTTTATTTGTTCTATAGCATTTATTGCACTATCATCTTCTTTAAGTTCTAT
>CAVFNL010000019.1:0-32389 GCA_963623875.1 Parabacteroides distasonis
TATAAGGGATCATTTGATATATTTAATTTATCAAATAATTCTTTAGAATCACAACTTTTGAATAATATGCATTAAGCATAGATAAGGCCATAGTTTTTCCAAAACGGCGTAGACGTGTGAGGCACATGAATCTATCATTTGTTTTCATTAATGAATTAGTCTCTTTTATAATAAGAGATTTATCTATAAATATTTTAGAATTTAACGAAAAACACAAAGCATCGTTAGATTGATTTATATAAAGACTCCTCATAATATCACACTTCTTGAAAAAATTATAACATTAATTATCAAAAACTTCTATCAACATTAAATATTAATCATTCACTATATGCATGTTTAATATTATGCTACATTCTATCTTTGTTCATGTTTTAATGTCTTAATATTTATCAAGCAATATTTGTTCATTAATTATTTTATTATCACATTTGAGATTATTTTATAAAAAAAGTTTTTAAAACAATTAGTTCTAAAAACTCTATTTTATTTATCTTACAATATCTCCAGCATTTAGTGTAGGTGTAAGTAATTCTAATTCTTTATCATCTTTTGAAGATGCACATAGTAACATACCTTCAGACTCTACTCCTCTAAGTTTCACAGGCTTTAAGTTTTTAACTACTACAACTTTGTGCCCTACAAGTTTTGCAGGATCATACCACTTAGCTATTCCAGAAACTATTTGACGTATTTCATCACCGATATTTACTTTAAATACTAATAATTTATCAGCACTTGGATGTTTTTTAGCTTCAACAATTTCTCCTACTACAAGTTCTACTTTATCGAAATCATCTATAGAAATTAAATTTGTTTTAGGAGTGCTCTCTTTTTTAGCCTCTTCTTTTTTTAGCACTATATCCATTACTTCTTTTTCATCTAGGCGTTTGAATAATACATCTATAGTATTTACCATATATTTTTTATCTAAACTAAAATCTAAATCTTCAAACGAAGTATATGTTGTATTTAATGCTTTATATACTTTTTCTGCTGCTTCAGGTATTGCAGGCTCTAGCATAATAGTTGAAATTCTTATTGCCTCTAACAAATTATATAAAACAGTCTTTAGCACATCTTTTTTACTCTCATCTTTTGCAAGAATCCAAGGTGTTGTTTGGTCTATATATTTGTTAGCTCCTCGTAACATTACCATTACTTCTTCTAAAGCATCTGCTACTCTAAATTCATCCATTAATGTATGATATTTAGTCTTAGCATCTAACATTAGAGATTTTAATGTTTCTGTAGGTTCTTTTGTGTTATCATCTAATGAAATATATTCTATAGCGTCATCGCCAAAATATTTCTTAGCCATTGCGATTGTTCTTGAAACTAAGTTTCCATAAGTATTCGCAAGATCCGCATTACTTCTTTCGCATACAAGTTCATATGTTAAATTACCGTCTTGAGCAAATGGAATTTCATGTAGACAATAATATCTAACTGCATCTACTCCAAATATACTAGTTAAATCATCCGCATATATAACATTACCTTTGCTCTTGCTCATTTTGTTATGATTTGTAAGAACCCAAGGATGTCCAAATATTTGTTTAGGAAGTTCAATACCTAATGCCATTAAAATAATAGGCCAATAAATAGTATGGAAACGAAGAATATCTTTTCCAATTAAATGAACGTCAGCTGGCCAGTATTTTTTAAATAAAGGATCAGCCTCCGCTGATACATGATATCCAATACCTGTAATATAGTTCATAAGCGCATCAATCCATACATAGATGACATGTTTGTTATCAAACTTTACAGGAATTCCCCATGTGTATGATGTTCTAGATACACATAAATCAGGAAGTGGGTTTTGTAAGAAATTATTTAACATTTCGTTTTTACGCGATTCAGGTTGAATAAAATCTTTATGTGTTTTAATATGTTCAATTAAACGTGGTTGGTATGGTGTAAGTTTTAAGAAATAAGCTTCTTCCTTAGCTTCGTAAACACTACCACCACAATCAGGGCATTTACCATCTACTAAATCTTTTTGTGTAAAATATGATTCACAAGCTACACAATATAATCCACTATACTCGCCTTTGTAAATATCACCTTTTTTATAAAGTTTTTCAAATGCTTCTGAAACTTCTTTCATATGATAGTCATCTGTTGTACGAATGAATTTATCATATTTTATATTCATAAGTTCATCTGTTTTCTTTATTTCATTAGAAATATTATCAACATGCTCTTTAGGACTTACTCCTAATGCTTTCGCTTTCTCTTCTATTTTTTGCCCATGTTCATCTGTACCAGTCATGAAATATGTATCATAACCATCTTTCTTTTTATAACGAACAATCGCATCTGCTAAAATTGCTTCATACACATTACCTATATGAGGTTTTGATGATGTATATGCAATTGCGGTTGTTAAATAGAATTTTTTATTTTCCATAAAATCATCTCCATCATTATCGATTATACTACTATTTTATAAATTTTACATTAACTATTTTTATATAATACATAACTTTGATAAAGCTCATGCTTATCAATGTTTTGACTTAAAGCTACTTCTTTAATCGCATCTTTAGTCTTATAACCTAAAGATATTAATTCCTCTATCATTTTAATAGGATCTCTATTGCTTTCTTGCGCTACATATCCTGACACAAGTACTACAAGTTCACCTTTAAGTGGTAAGCATGTTTCAATAATATCTTTAATATTACCTCTTATTATTTCTTCAAACTTCTTTGTAAGTTCTCTAGATATTACAATATACCTATCTCCAAATACTTCTAACATATCTTTTAATGTGTCTTCTATTCTATGAGGAGCCTCATAGAATATCAAGGTATGCTTATAATACTTATATTCATTAAGTGTTTCAATTCTTTTTGTTTTCTTGCTATCTAAAAAGCCAATAAAAGTATTAGGCATAGGCGGTAGGCCTGATGAGACTAAGGCAGATAGATATGCACATGCACCTGGTATTGTCGATACTGCTATATCAGCCTCTATTGCAGATTTTGCAATATTATATCCTGGGTCAGATATAACAGGATTTCCTGCATCTGATATTATCGCAACATCTTCTCCACTCTTTAATAAATTAATTATTTCATCATTTTTTAATTCTTTATTAAAATCATGGTATGATCTTAATTCAGTATTAATATTAAAATGATTTAATAATATTCTAGAGTTTCTTGTGTCTTCAGCGTATATATATTTAACCCTCTTTAGGATTTCTAACGCTCTAAATGTTATGTCACTAAGATTACCTATTGGAGTTGCGACTAAATAAAGCACTGCATTTTCTTCTTTAAAACTATATATTCTTTTCATTTCATCAAATCCTTTTGATTGTATACTTCTAAAGCTTCTTTTGTGTGTGTACCATCAAGATTGTGTACATAAAAAGGTGGAAGAATCTTAAGTCCACCTTCTCCCCTTCTCTTTTTTGCTTCAACAAGCACATGATTTGCCATAGAACCTTCTTTAGGGTATACAAATTGTATTCTTTTTGGTTCTAGTTTGTATTTTCTTAGGGTTGTAATAATATCTGTCAGTCTATCTGGCCTATGAACTAGCGCAAATGTCCCTCCATCATTAAGAAGATTAGATGCTTCAAATACTAATTCATCAAGCGTTAGCATAACTTCGTGGCGAGCTATTGTTTTATATTCATTAATGTTTATATTTGATGACTTTGTATATTTAAAAAATGGTGGATTAGATATTACTACATCATATTTTTTATTATATCTTTTACTATATCCTTTAATATCTTCATTTATTAAAGTTATTTGATTTTCTAGTTTATTTATCTTAATACTTTTACAGGCAAGCATAATAGATTCTTTTTGTATTTCAACCGCATCAATTAAAGCTTTAGTTCTAAGTGTTAAATACATTGAAATAGGAGCGTTTCCGCATCCTATATCAATAATACTTTTAGTATCTGGTTTTAGTTCTACAAAGTGAGCTAATATCATTGAATCAATTGAAAAATTAAATTTTTCTGGATCTTGAAATATTTTTAAATATTCATAGCCTAATAGCTCATTTATAACTTCCATACTATCTTCTCTTTCTATCGTCTTGCTTTGTAAGTGTCACATCATCCATATTTAAATATCCAAATCCATCAGTTAAAATGTATTTAACTTTTAAATGCCTATTTAAAATATCTGATGTTATAACCCTCGCAGGTCCTTTGTCTGTTTCAACCGTATCACCTACATCTGGTGAATTCTTTCTAGCTTCTGTATATAAATCATTTTCATAAGCTATACAACATAGTAGTTTTCCACAATTTCCACTTATTTTTGTAGGATTTAATGACAAACTTTGATTCTTTGCCATCTTTACTGATACATTTTGAAATTCAGTTATCCATTCTTTACAACATACCATAAGCCCACATGGCCCTATACCACCAAAGAATTTAGCCCCATCCCTTGTTCCTACTTGTCTTAATTCAATTCTTGTTTTATAGTTATCCGCAAGAACACGTACTAATTCTCTAAAATCAATACGTTCTTCTGACTCAAAATATATAATAAGTCTTGATCTATCAAGTGTATATTCACTTGATAAAACTTTCATTTCAAGTTTTAATTTTTTTACAGCTTTTTTAGTAAACTCAACTATTTCATTTTCATCGCTTTTATTCTTTTCGTATTGTTTCTTATCTTCATCTGTCGCAATTCTTATAACATCTTTTAACTCTTGGGATATTTCTGATTGACTAAGTTCAAACATATCTCCTGCGACTATGCCTAATTCAATACCTCTCATTGTGTTTACTATTACTCTATCTTTATTTTTTAATTCAAAACCTTCACATGCAAAATGATATTTTTTGCCAGTGCTTTTAAATTGTATCTTACATGCCTTCATAAATACCTACCTATACATATTTATTAATAAACTAAACCATACATTTTTAGGCGCAACATTAGAATCTTGCATCTTTATATGATCTAGAACTTGTAAAAGTCTTTCTTTTATTTTATCATTTTTATTATTTTTTTTGTAGGTTTCAATAATATCTTTATACAACAAAAGTCTCGATGGTTCTTCTTCTAGCATACTTTCAAGGAAAAGCGTTAAAACATTAAGGTTTATTCTTAGATTAGAATCACTTTCTAAAAAAGACATATTGTTTCTTAAAAGTTTTAATCCATCAATTTCTTTTTTAGATTCAAGTAGAGATAATACCATATTTAGCGAATCATTAAATTCTTCTGATTTATCAAGTTTTAATCCCTCTTCTTTATCATTTGTAAATTCTACTATTATAGATGCTTTTTTAGGATCTATATCCATCATACATAACTCTTCGAACAATATTTTTTTGTTTAATGGTTTAAATTTAACAATATTACAACGTGATATTATTGTAGGTAATATATTTCCTATATTTGTTGTAAGCAGTATACCATGAACACCTTTTGGAGCTTCTTCAATGAATTTTAAAAGCATATTAGATGTTTTAGTATTAAGCTTGTCCGCATCATGAATAATAAAAACTCTATCCCCTTCTTGAAGAGATGTTTTACTAAATTCTTTTAAAAGATTTAATACATCTTCTTTTACTATTTCATTTTTCTTAGGCGCAACCTCATAAAGATTTATAAAATCATGAGCGAATATATTCTTTGTTGTAACAGAATTAAAATCTACTACGCCATTTGAATTTAAAAGAGCAGTCAAATATAATGCCATTTCTTCCTTGCCTATTCCCTTATCACCATAAAATATGTATGCATGTGATAAGCGATTTTGCCTATAGCTGCTATCTAACATTGTCTTTACTTCTTGTTGATATTCTAAATATTTGCTTATCACATCATTCACCTACCCATAAATTTTATCCAATTCTTTTTCTATTTGTAAAATTACTTCTTCTTTTGTCTTTTCACCATCGATAGTTTTAATTCTATCTTTATACATATCTCTTACCTTAATATATCCATCATATACCATATTATGGAAATCTATTGTTTCTAAATCTAATCTATCCATCTTATCTCTTCCATTTAGTCTTTTAAGACCAACTTCTGGCTTAACATCTAAAAAGAATGTAATATTTGGCATATAATTCATTGCGTAAGAATTAGCTTTTATAACATTATCAATTCCAACCCCTCTTGCAATTCCTTGATAAACAAGAGATGAATCGATATATCTATCTAAAATCACTACAATACCACCACGAAGTGCTGGTATTACTAATTCATCTAAATGTTGTACACGTGCAGCTGCATATAGTAATGTTTCACACCAAGGTGTCATCATTGTGTTTTGTTTGTCTAAAATAATATTTCTTATTTCTTCTGCTATTTTAATACCACCTGGTTCCCTTGAAACAAGTGTTTTATATCCTTTTTTATTAAAATAATTTTCAATAGCGGATATAGCAGTAGACTTCCCGCTACCTTCTCCACCTTCTAAGGTAATTAATATACTCATATAAAAATCTCCTTTAATATACTACTTTTACTAAATAAAGTCCTTCAGATCCTACAGATAGATGTGATATCTTATTATCTTTTGTTTCAAACACCTTATCGATTATATCTATATTTTTCTTCCCTAGGCCTATTTCTACAAGAAGGCCCATCATTCTTCTAATTTGATATTTTAAGAATCCTGTCCCTTTAAACACAAATCTTAAAATATCCCCTTCTTCTTCGATATAAGCCTCATATATTGTTTTTACAAAATCCTTTCTAGGATCAACTGAACCACTACATAACCCTTTAAAATTGTGAGTTCCAATATATTTTTTAATTGCTTCTTTCATAAGAGGTAAGGATAGATTATAATAATGTGCCATATATCTTCTATCAAACACTGTATAATTGTTTGTTTTTATAAGATAATGATATTCTTTTTCTTTTACGCTAAAACGAGCGTGGAAATTATCATCCACCTCAGTGCAAGATAAAACTCTAATATCTTCTTTAAGATAACTGTTTAAGGCTTTTAATAATCCATTTGGGTTTATTTTTTTAGTCGTATCAAAATGAATAACTTGCCCAATCGCATGAACGCCTCTATCAGTTCTACCTGATGCATATATTTTTATATGTTCTAAAAATATTTTATATAATGCATTATCTAGCATTGATTCAATCGTCACAAGTCCTTCTTGAGCTTGATAACCAAAGTAATCCGCTCCATCATAAGATATAATACATTTTATTCTCATTATACCACCCTTATATAAATAGTAATTCCAAGACATGCAAGAGTAATAAATAACGCAAAATAATCAATAAAATGTAGTTTTAATTTATCATATCTTGTTCTTTTGGCTTCTAAATCATATCCTCTTGCGATCATCGCATTACTTAATTCTTCAGCTCTTCTAAATGATATTACAAACATAGGAACTAAGAGTGAGATAATTTGTGTGATTTTACTCTTAAGTCCACCTTCAGAAAAATCTACACCTCTTGAACTTTGAGCATCCATTATTTTTCTTGTCTCTTCTAAAAGTGTTGGAATAAATCTTAAAGTCAAAGATAACATCATACTAAATATTTCTACTGGTATATGTAATAGTTTTAAAGGACTTAAAACACTTGTAATACCATTTTGAATTTCCATTGTCGATGTTGTAAATGTTAAAAGGGATGTAAGAGATACCATAAGTATTACTCTTATTGATATAAATCCTCCCTTTATTAATCCTTCTTCATATACTTTTAATTTATATGTTAAATTAAATGCTAAATCACAATCAATAAAATATTGAATTAAGAATATTCCAGCAACCACTGCTAAAAAATAAATCATTTTAAATGGTATATATTTTTTAGTGAAGAAATAGATTGTAAGAATGGCGATCGATAACAACATTGTTATTAAACCAAAATGAAAATCTAATACCCTAATAAGTGTATCAGCACTACCTTTTGTGTAACATATTTGAAGAACTAATGTAAATAACATTAAATATACTACTGCTTTAAGTCCTGATATCATTTTAAGCAATGGTATACGCGCAATAATGATGATGAATACAAATATCGCAAGCGCAATGGACACGCTTATAATTGATGGTAGAATAAAAATAATTGCCATAAAGACGAAAGTTAAGATAATCTTTATTCTAGGATCCATCTTATAAATCCATGAATCTCCTGGAATATATTGACCAATTGTAATATTATTCATGTCTATATACCTCCAAAAGATAATCTTTTAATTCTTCTTTTTGGTGAATAGTATAAGGTATATTTAAATTTAATTTTTGATTTAAATAATCGATAAGTTCTAAAACTTCTGGTTTCTTTAAATGGAATTTATCATATTCTGTTTTAAATAATTCTTCTTTTGTGCCATCATATACTATTTTTGCGTTTTTCATTACAACAACCCTTTTAGCGTATTCATACATAACATCCATATCATGAGTTATCATAATTATTGTTTTATGCATTTCATCATTTATCTTTTTAAATACCTGCATCAAATCCCTTGCGCTTTTAGGATCTAATCCTCTTGTTGGCTCATCAAGGATTAATATATCAGGGTTATATGCTAGTATTCCTGCGACCGCAACCTTTCTCATTTGTCCACCTGATAGATTAAACGGTGATTTTTTTAATAATTCTTTATCAATGCCAAGTATTTCTATAACTTTTTTTAAATTAGTTTTAATCTCTTCTTCAGAAAATCCAAAATTCTTTGGCGCAAATATAATATCTTTATACACACTTTCTTCAAACAGTTGATATTCTGGGAATTGGAACACAAATCCTATCCTTTTTCTTATAGGCTTTAATTTGGGATTGTGATTCTTTTTTCTTGTGAATTTTTTATCAAATAAATACACTTCACCTTCAGTTGGTAAAAGAAGTGCATTCATATGTGAAATAAGAGTGGATTTTCCACTTCCTGTTCTTCCTACAACGCATAAAAATTCATCTTTTGATTCTATATCTAAGTTAATACTTTCTAAAGCTACTGTTATATCTTTTTTTCTAACACCACGATACTTATGGCTTACTTCTTTAAATGATATTGACATAACGCATCCATAAGCTCCTTTTCATCGTTTAATTTTGAGTTTTTACACATTTCTACAAAATCTAGTTCAAATGGTAATTCTAGATTTGATGATTCTAATATATCTTTATGAGTAAAAACTTCTTCAGGCGTTCCTTCAAGCACCTTTTCTCCTTCTTTTAAAACAATAATTTTATCGCTTGAATTCGCAAGACGAAGATCATGTGTAATTGTGATTATTGTTTTATGATATTTATCTTTCAATTCTTTTATTAATTCGACAACAGAGGATACCCCTTCAGGATCAAGCATAGATGTGGCCTCATCAAGTATTACATACTTTTGATTTAAAGCTAAAATACCTGCAATCGCAACACGTTGTTTTTCCCCACCACTAAGGGTATGAGGTTCTCTTTTTAATTTATCAAAAACCCCAACTTTTTTTGCAAATTCTAAGACCAGAGAGTGCATTTCATCATGTCCTATACATAAGTTTTCAAGACCAAAAGCAATATCATGTTCTACATCTACACCAACAAACTGGTTATCAGGGTTTTGAAATACTATTCCGATATTTTTTCTTATATCTTTTTCTGTATCATCACTAAGTTTTATAGAATCTATTATAATCTCACCTTTTTGGGGTGATATTAAATGGATTAATAGTTTAGATATAGTAGATTTTCCAGACCCGTTGTGTCCTATAATAGATACCCATGAATCATCTTCTATAGTAAAAGATACACCTTTTAGTGCAATATCTTCTTTTGTATATGCAAATTTAACATCTTTTACTTCTATCATATACTTTCTCCTCTAAAGCTTAAAAATACTAATTAAATTATATCACTCAAACTATCTATTTCAAAGAAATATTATATTATACAAAAATATTAAAATAAAATATTTCATTCTTCTATTTTAATGAATTCTTTATATTTATCTTTTTCTTTAATTTCATCCAATGTAATACCTTCTATTAATTCATTATAGTACCACAATTTAAAATCAATTGTATCTATTACTTTTTTAAGACGGTCTATTTCATCTAACACATTTTCTTTTTGTTTTAAAAATAAATCATATCTTTCTTTATATGTATCACTACCTCTAGCACATAAGTCAAAATAATTCTTTATATCTTCTATTTTAAGTCCTGATTTTTTTAAACATTCTATTATTTTTAATTCTTCTATTTCTTTTTCACAAAATACTCTAATTCCATTTCTTTTGTTTATTCCAGGTAACAAACCAATGTTATCATAATACCGAATAGTTGATATATTCAAATTAAACATTTTACTAATTTCACCAATACTATATTCCATTTTAATTCTCCTTTATTTTTTTCTTGACCTAAAGTATAGTTTAGGTGTTATTATTATATTGTAGTTAAATTTTACAGTCAATGGAGGTTATTTATGTTAGGAAATTTTGTTTACGAAAATCCAACAAAATTATATTTTGGTGATGAATCACTTGCTTATTTAGAAGGCGAATTAAAAAATTATGGTTCGCGCATTTTGTTTATCTATGGCGGTGGTTCAATAAAAAAGAACGGTATATATGATAAAATTATGGGTATATTAAATAAAACTAAAAAAGAAGTATTCTTTGATCCAAATGTTATGCCAAACCCTACTAAAGAAAAACTTTACGAAGGTATTAAGATTGCGAAAGAAAATAAAATTGATTTTATTCTAGCTGTAGGTGGTGGATCAGTTGTAGATTATGCAAAAGCTGTTTCTGTATCAATAAATACTAATGAAGACCCTTGGAAAAAATACTTCTTAAATATGGAAGAAGTTACATGTGATATAGTTCCTGTCGGTGTTGTTTTAACTATGGTTGGGACTGGAAGTGAAATGAATGGTGGTTCGGTTATAACCGATAAAGAAACCGGCCTTAAAATTGGAAGAGTATTTGGAAGTGATGTATTCCCTAAATTCTCAATTTTAAATCCTAAATTCACATATACAATACCTATGTATCAAATGGTTGCGGGAATATATGATACTATGAATCATATTATGGAACAGTATTTTTCAGGTTCTGATGATTCTACATCTGACTATATTATGGAAGGATTAATGCGTGAAATTATTGTAGATTCAAAAATCGCAATAAAAGACCCACAAAACTATGAAGCTCGCAGCAATATCATGTGGACAGCAACTTGGGCATTAAACACGCTTGTAGGTCTTGGTAAACCGCAAGATTGGATGATACATATGATTGGTCAATCAATTGGTGGTGTTACAAACGCAACTCATGGTATGACTTTAAGCGCTATAACTTATCCATATTATTCGTATATATTACCATATGGCTTAAAACAATTTAAAAAGTTTGCGATAAATGTATTTAATGTTAACACGGCA
Organism: Parabacteroides distasonis; assembly: GCA_963623875.1. Classification (GTDB taxonomy): domain Bacteria; phylum Bacillota_I; class Bacilli_A; order Acholeplasmatales; family Anaeroplasmataceae; genus UBA3206. The sequence continues at coordinate 11,373 of CAVFNL010000019.1, forward strand.
AATAAATCTGATTTAGAAATTGCAAGAGAAGGTTTATTAGCATTAAAAAATTGGATGATGGAAATTGGTCTTGTTTTAAATCTAAAAGATTTAGGTGTAACTTCTTCTATGTTTGAATCAATTATTGATGGAACATTTATTTCAGATAGCGGATATAAAACACTTTCTAGAGATGAAATAAAACAAATATTAATAGAAAGTATGTAAAATATAATTTAAGGGGTGTGAAAAAACTCAAATTTTAAAATTGAATTGCGCATCCCTTTTTTTTGTATATTACCAAAAAAATTGTAAACTCAAAACTCTTTTAATATAAAAGAACAAGCTTATCTTACAATATTTTACATGATTTATTATAACAAAAGATTTAATGTATGAAATGTTTAGTTATATCAATAGACAAAACATCTTGTGAATTTATATTGATATATTTAAACTATAATATGAGAAACATACAGATTTTATTTCGTTAAAGTTTAATTTAATTATTGGCAAGAACAAAGCAATATAAATTTTATCTTTAAAAACCAAGTACTAAAAGATTATCTAACAAAGCAAGAAAAAATTAAAAAAGGCGACAAAACGAGAATGCAAAAGATGAATATAAATACAATAAAAAAGGAAGCCAAAAGGCTTCCTTATTATTTTATTACTCAACGAATTGGATAATTGCCATTTCAGTTGCGTCTCCACGACGAACACCAGTCTTGATAACTCTAGTGTATCCTCCGTTACGATTAGCGAACTTAGGTGCAATTTCATCAAATAACTTTTGAATAGCTAACTTTCCGTCAGCATCCTTTTCAAAACGAATAAGCTTTGCAGCATTACGTCTTGAAGCTAATGTATTTTGCTTTCCAAGTGTTACCATCTTGTCAGCAAGTCTCTTAAGTTCTTTAGCTTTAACAGTTGTAGTTTCGATTGATCCATTAAGGATTAAATCTGTAATAAGATCACGTAATACAGCTTTACGAGCAGATGCATTACGGCGTAATCTTGAATAACCTGCCATAGTTATAGTTCCTCCTTTATATTAGATTAGTCTTTTTTAAATCCTAATCCCATTTCTTCTAATTTTTCTTTGATTTCCTTTAATGATTTACGTCCTAAATTACGAACCTTCATCATGTCTTCTTCTGTCTTATCAATAAGATCTTGAACAGTGTTGATATCTGCTCTCTTTAAACAGTTGTATGAACGAACTGTGAATGCAAGGTCGTCAATAGTCTTTTCTAACATCTTATTTTGAGAATCATCAGCTGGCTCTTTCATGAAGTCTGTTGTAGTAGCTTTCTCAGAAAGTTCAACAACTACATTTAGATGCTCGATTAGCATCTTTGAAGCCATAGCTAAAGCTTCTTTAGCAGTGATAGAACCATTTGTTGTAACCTCGATTACAAGGTCATCATGGTCAGCCTCATTTTCTACACGTGTTTTAGAAACTGAGAAGTTTACATTAACAATAGGTGTATAAATTGAATCAATTGCAATTTCACCTACAGTACGGTTTAATTCCTTATTTTTATTAGCAGGAACAAATCCTACTCCACGGCGAACAGTAAGAACCATATTTAATGATCCATTAGCTGAGACTGTAGCGATATGATGGTCTGGATTTACAATAGTAAGTTCATTACCATGAATAATATCAGCAGCAGTTACCTCACCTTCACCTTTATGAATTTCAACTTGAACTTCGAAATCTGGATCAGTTGAATCAGTTTTAAGAATTACTCCCTTAAGGTTTAGGATGATTGTAATAATATCTTCCATTACACCATCAAGAGACATGAACTCATGTTGAACTCCATCAATTTTAACATTAACAAATGCTGTACCTGGAAGAGATGATAATAAAACTCTTCTTAATGCATTACCAATTGTTAATCCAAATCCTCTTTCAAGGGGAGTTATTTCAAATTTACCTGTGTTTCCATCCTCAGATAATTCAAGAACTTGTGTAGCTGGTTTTTCAAATTTTAAATCTTTCATTAATAGGCCTCCTTAAGTTAAATTCTATCCATTAACGCTCCCAAAGAGGAATTATCCTCTTGGACGCTTAGGTGGACGACATCCATTATGTGGAACTGGTGTAACATCCTTGATTGAAGTAATCTCAAGTCCTGCTACTTGTAGAGAACGAATAGCAGCCTCTCTACCAGGTCCTGGACCCTTAACAGAAACCTCTACTTTAATTACTCCTTGATCGATTGCAGCCTTTGCAGCAGCTTCACTTGCTTGTTGAGCAGCAAATGGAGTTGACTTACGGCTTCCCTTATATCCTAGGGCACCAGCTGATGACCAAGAAATTGCGTTTCCAGCTGGATCTGTTATTGTAACGATTGTGTTATTGAAAGTTGAGTGAATATGAGCAACACCAAGTGGTGAGTTCTTCTTCACACGTCTTTTAGTTACTTTACGTGCCATTGTTCAAAACCTCCTAATTAAACAGCTTTCTTCTTATTAGCAACAGTGTGCTTAGGACCCTTACGAGTACGTGCATTATTACGAGTATTTTGTCCTCTTACTGGTAGATTCTTACGATGACGTAATCCTCTATAAGATCCGATTTCCATTAATCTCTTAATGTTTAATGCAGTTTCTCTACGTAAATCTCCTTCTGTTTTATACTTAGCAACTTCCATACGAATAGCTGATAATTGTTCTTCAGTTAAATCCTTAGTACGGATATCTTCAGATACATTAGCTGCTGCTAAGATTTTCTTTGCTGTAGCATCACCAATACCAAAAATATAAGTTAATGCAACAACGATTCTCTTATCTCTAGGAATATCAATTCCTGCAATACGTGCCATATAAAATCGTTCCTCCTCTTAATTACCCTTGTCTTTGTTTGTGCTTTGGATTTTCACAAATAACCATTACACGGCCTTTTCTTTTAATAACTTTACACTTATCACATATTGGTTTTACTGATGGTCTAACCTTCATATATTTTACCTCCGGTGTTAAATTTACTTACATCTGTAAGTTATACGTCCACGTGTTAAATCATAAGTAGATAATTCTACTTTAACTTTATCCCCTGGTAAAATGCGAATGTTATGCATACGGATTTTACCAGAAACGTGACCTAGGACTATGTGTCCGTTTTCTAATTCAATTCTAAATTGAGTATTTGGAAGCACTTCAAGTACTTTTCCATTTAACTCAATTATATTGTCATTTTCTTTTGCCATAAAATGCCTCCTTATATAGTATCATAATTTTATATTTTATGCAAAACTATAATGTTTAGCATGGCAATGCTTTGAGCAGAGCCTTCAATTCCCATACTACTCGAATTGAGTAGTACTATAGGGATTGAACTTTATTTTAAAACGGCTTTAATATCTTCAAAGACTTTATCGAAAGATTGGTCTCCGTTAACGCTCTTTAAGATACCTTGCTTCTTGTAATAATCAAGAAGTGGTGCTGTTTGCTCATCATAAACCGCTAAACGATTTACTGCTGTAGCTTCTGTATCATCTGGACGTTGAATAAGAGTAGAACCACAATTGTCGCAAATACCATCTTTTAAAGGTTTGTTGAATTCAACATGGTAAGTTGCTCCACAGTTTTTGCAAACTCTTCTTCCAACCATACGCCTTACAAGTACTGAATTGGCTACATCTACATCAAGACATGCATCTAATTTGATACCATTCTTTTTTAAGAAGGCATCTAATGCTTCTGCTTGATTAATATTACGTGGGAATCCATCTAGTAAGAATCCGTCTTTACAATCAGGCTCAGAAAGTCTATCTTCAACGATTCCAATTGTAACCTCATCTGGAACAAGTTGACCTTTTTCCATATATGATTTGGCTAAAAGTCCCATCTTAGTCCCAGCCTTCATTGCGGCTCTAAACATATCTCCAGTAGAGATATGAGGAATCTTATAATATTCTCTAATATTTACTGCCTGAGTACCTTTTCCAGCACCAGGACGTCCTGTGATTAATAGTTTCATTATAATTACCTCTATGATAAAATTCCTTTATATGTTTCTGTTGCTGAATCAGTTTCAAGCTGCTTAGCAGTTTCAATCGCAACACCAACTATGATTAATAGTGATGTTCCTCCAACTGTTATAGTAGATTGTTCTGATGTTGAGAAACTAAATGCTTTCGCAACAATAACTGGTACTAGCGCAACAAATGTTAAGTAAGTTGCTCCAATTAATGTTACTCTAAACAATATTTTTGATAATTGTATCTTAGTATCTTCTCCTGGTCTATATCCTGGGATATAAGCTCCTGATTTAGATAGATTATCAGCTATCTTATCTGGATCCATTTGCATAAATGCATAGAAGAATGAGAAGAAATAAATAAATATTACATATAATAGCATTCCTATAGGTTGACGATAATTAAATAATTGATCAAACCAATATGCAAGAGTACTACTATCAGTTTCAAGTCCCATCATACCAATAACAGTAAGAGGAATTGATAGAAGTGTAGATGCAAAGATTACAGGGATAACTCCAGCAACATTTAATTTAACTGGAATATCAGATTTTGCATTTCCTTGTCTATTTGCATATTGAATAGGAATTCTACGCTTTGCACCTTCCATAAATACAACTAGTAATATCATTCCTATGAATAATACTATAATTACAATAAATGAAAGGATTGAAGATGGAGTAATTGTACCACTAATGTATTTACTCCATAATAATGTAAACATTGAAGGTAGTGATGTTACAATACCAGCAGTGATTATTAAGGATGAACCATTACCAACACCGTGTCTTGTAATTAAATCTGCAAGCCACATTACGAATGCAGATCCAGCAGTTATAACTATTGCCATATAAATATAGAATAGCCAGAATAAATCTTTATCTGCTAAAACACTTGAATCCAAGATGTTTTCTGGTCTACTACCAAGACCGAATAACAATGCCAATGCTTGTATAAAAGCAACCAAGACAGTAACATAACGTGTTACTTTATTAGTCTTAGTTTTTCCCTGCTCACCTTCTTCACTCCACTCTTTAAGCTTAGGAATAACTATCGCAAGCATTTGAACGATAATTTCCGCTGTGATATAAGGTGAGATACCTAAAGCTAGAATAGAGAATGAGCTTAATCCACCACCACTAAATGTATTTAGGATGGTAAGGAAGCTATTCCCTTCTAGTAATTGCGTTACCGCAACAGTATCAATTAATGGGATAGGCAAATATGTACCTAATTTGAATATTAAAAGTATTAAGAATGTAAAAGTAATTTTTTTGACAATGTCAGGATTACTAAAAATTCGTTTTAACTTTTCTACCAAATTAGATCACCTCAACAGTTCCGCCTGCAGCCTCAATTGCTTTAGCTGCTGATGCAGAAAACTTATGAGCCTGAACAGTTAACTTCTTAGTTAATGCTCCTTCACCAAGAATTTTAATTCCATTCTTAGCATTTTTAACTAAACCAGATTCGAAATATGTTTCAAGAGTAATCTTTGATCCATCTTCGAACTTTTCAAGATCTAATAGATTAACAACTGCATATTCTTTACGATTAACGTTGTTAAATCCTCTCTTAGGTAAACGTTGGAATAAAGGAATTTGTCCTCCTTCAAAACCTGGTCTAACTCCTCCACCTGAACGTGAATTTTGACCTTTTTGACCTTTACCTGAAGTCTTTCCTAGTCCACTTCCAACTCCACGTCCAAGACGTTTTTTAGCGTGTCTAGCTCCTTCAACTGGCTTTAACTCATTTAGCATAAGTAAGGCACCTCCTTATTACTTTTCTATTTCAACTACTTTTACTAAGTGTGCTATAGTAAGGATTTGACCCTTAATAGCTTCATTTCCTTCTTTAACTACAGATGAACCAATCTTAGTTAGTCCAAGTGCTTTAGCTGTTGCAACTTGGTTAGGCTTTCTTCCGATTAATGATTTAACTAATGTAATTTGATATTTCATATTAATTAACCTCTAATCTCAGCAACTGTCTTACCACGACGAGCTGCTACGCTTTCTACAGTTTCAAGATTTTTTAATCCATCAAATGTTGCTCTAACCATGTTGATCTTTGTTCTAGATCCTTGACATTTAGATAAGATGTCAGTAATTCCGGCTAATTCAAGAACGGCACGAACTGGACCTCCAGCGATAACTCCTGTTCCTTCTACAGCTGGTTTTAAGAATACTTGACCAGCACCATATACACCTGTAATTTGATGAGGAATTGTTGTTCCAACTACTGGAACTGTTATAATATTTTTCTTAGCACTTTCAACTGCCTTCTTAATAGCATCAGGTACTTCTAGTGCTTTACCTGTTCCGAATCCAACTCTACCTTTTTTGTCACCAATAACAACTAAAGCAGCAAAACGTTGATGTCTTCCACCTTTTACAACCTTAACAACACGGTTGATAGTTACGACTCTTTCTTCGAATTCAGGTTGTTCTTTTTCAACTACCTTAACATTTTCAGCTTTGGCAGTATTAACTGTTTTCTCTTCACTCATGTTTGTAGTCCTCCTTAATTAGAATTCAAGTCCAGCTTCACGAGCTGCTTCTGCTAGTGCTTGAACGCGACCATGATATAAATATCCACCACGATCAAATACTACAGTCTTGATATTTGCTTCTTTTGCACGTTTAGCTACAAGCTCTCCAACCTTAGTTGCTGCTTCAACATTTGAACCATTCTTAAGGTTAAGCTCCTTGTCTAGTGAAGAAGCACTACATAATGTCTTACCATTAACATCATCAATAATTTGAGCATAAATTTGCTTGTTTGAACGGAATACATTTAAACGAGGAGCAGTTGGTGTACCGCTTAAGTTCTTACGAATTCTATAGTGTCTCTTTAAACGTTTAACGTTCTTTGATACTTTACTAATCATAATATTTACATGCGCTCCTTTCTATTACTTCTTAGCTGTCTTTCCTTCTTTACGACGTACATTTTCATCAGTATATCTAATACCTTTTCCATGATATGGTTCAGGTCTTCTGATATCACGAATTTCTGCCGCAAATTGTCCTACAGTACGAGCATCAGGTCCTGAAATAATTACAGTTGTACCCTTAATTACTTCAACTTTAACTCCTGCAGGAATTTCTTTATTAACATCATGTGAATATCCAGCAGATACTACTAATGTATTTCCGCTTAATTGTGCACGATATCCAACTCCAATGATGTCTAATTGTTTCTTAAATCCTTCTGATACACCCTTAACTAAGTTAGCGATGTTAGCACGGCTTGTTCCGTGGATTGCTTTAAATGTATCATTAGGTCTTTTTAATGTAACTGTAGAACCTTCAACTTCAATAATGATATTCTTATCGATAGCTTCAGATAATTCTCCGTTAGGTCCTTTTACAGTAACCACGTTATTGTCATCAACGGTAAATGTTACCTTTTCAGGTAAATTGATTACCTTATTTCCAATACGAGACATAAATTAAAACACCTCCTGTTTTTCTTTTAAAATTACCAAATATAGGCAAGAACTTCTCCACCAAGATTTTCTTTACGAGCTTGCTTATCAGTCATAACACCCTTAGATGTAGAGATAACAGCAACTCCTAATCCATTTAAAACCTTTGGTAGGTCATCAGCTTCAACATAAACTCTTAGTCCTGGTTTGCTGATTCTCTTAAGTCCCTTGATAACTCTTTCTTTATTATCAATGTACTTTAGTGTTACAGTTGTAACACTCTTATTATCTTCAGTTACAGTCTTGTAGTCTGCGATGAATCCTTCGTTCTTGAAAACTTCAAGAATAGAACTTTTTACCTTAGATGCAGGCATTTCAACTGTCTCATGTAACATTTTATTCGCATTTCTAATGCGAGTTAACATATCCGCAATTGGATCTGTCATAGCCATACGATTGTTCCTCCTTCCAATGAACCGGAATAAATTTTATTACCAGCTTGCTTTCTTAACACCAGGGATAAGTCCCTTGTATGCTAATTCACGAAAACAAACACGGCATAATTTAAAGTCGTTAAGTACTGCACGAGGACGTCCACAACGTTCACAACGTGTATACGCTCTTGCAGAGAACTTAGCTTTTCTATGATTTTTTACAACTAATGATTTCTTTGCCATAATGTTCTCCTTTAATTACTTCTTATAAGGCATACCCATTAACTTTAATAGGGCACGTCCCTCTTCATCAGTCTTAGCAGTAGTAACAATTACAACATCAAGTCCACGAATCTTCTTAACTTCTTCGAAATTAATTTCTGGGAAAATTAATTGTTCCTTAACTCCTAGAGTATAGTTACCACGACCATCAAAGGCATCAGCAGAAATTCCACGGAAATCACGTACACGTGGAAGAGCGATAGAAATTAACTTATCTAAGAATTCATACATTCTTTCTCCTCTAAGTGTAGCTTTACATCCAATAGGCATTCCTTCACGTAATTTAAATGTTGCGATAGATTTCTTGGCTTTAGTTACAACTGGTTTTTGTCCAGCAATCTTAGTCATTTCAGCTACTGCATCATCTAAAACCTTTGAATTGCTTGTTGCATCACCAACTCCCATATTTAAAACGATTTTTTCAATCTTTGGGATTTCCATTGATGAAGTATAGTTAAATTGTTTTTGTAATTCTGCTCTAACAGAATTTTGATATTTCTCTTGTAAACGATTCATAATTTAATGTTTACCTCCTCTCTTGAAGATTACTTAAATTCATAACCAGATTGTTTAGACACTCTGATTTTCTCGCCTTTATCATTTGTTTTAATTGAAACACGGCAAGGCTTATTTGTCTTAGGATCTAATAACATTACATTTGAAACAGCAATTGGTGCTTCAACTTCAACGATGCTACCAGAAGCTTGTGCCTGATTAGGCTTAACGTGCTTCTTAACGATATTTACACCTTCAACTAAAACTTTATTAGTCTTAGGGAAAGCTTTTAATACCTTACCAGTTGTAATAGTTTTATTACCTTTTTTATCAACTGTGAACTTATTTTTACCTGCGATTACTACTACAGTATCTCCTGTTTTAATAAGCATAGTATACCTCCTATAGAACTTCTGGAGCTAGTGATACGATCTTCATGAAATTCTTATCACGAAGCTCTCTAGCTACAGGTCCGAAAATACGAGTTCCCTTTGGATTTAAATCTTCAGAGATTAGAACTGCTGCATTCTCGTCGAACTTAATATATGAACCATCAGCTCTTCTAAGTCCTTGCTTAGTACGAACTATAACGGCCTTTACTACATCACCCTTCTTAACTCCACCGTTAGGTAATGCATTCTTAACAGAGCAAATAACAATGTCACCAACGTTGGCATATCTATGTAATGCTCCACCTAATACTTTAATAATTAATAACTCACGTGCTCCTGAATTGTCAGCAACAGCAAGTCTTGTTTCTTGTTGTACCATTGTGAATACCTCCTTCTTTGGTTGTTAATTAAAGAGTCTCAGTAGTCTTTAATACTGATACTAAACGGAAACGTTTGTTTTTAGATAATGGTCTAGTTTCCATAATCTTAACAGTGTCTCCAACTTTTGCTGTATTTTCTTCATCGTGTGCATAAAGCTTAGTAGTCTTCTTAACACGCTTTCCGTAAATTCTATCCTTTACATAGTGATCTACAGCAACAGTGATTGTCTTATCCATTTTGTCAGATACTACAACACCAGTAAATGTCTTTCTTGTATTACGCTCCATGTACTAAGCCTCCTTACGCTCACTTAGAATTGTATTCATTCTAGCGATAGTCTTTCTTACTTGGTTGATGCGAGCAGTGTTTTCGCATTGTCCAAGTTCATTTTGAAGCTTTAGATTGAATAATTCAGCCTTAAGCTCTAAAATTTGTGCATTGATTTCTTCAGTTGATAACTTACGAATTTCAGCGTTTTTCATTACTCTGCATCCTCCTTCTTAACAAATTTAGTCTTAATTGGTAGTTTGTGTCCTGCAAGTCTTAATGCTTCACGTGCAGTTGCTTCATCAACTCCACCAACTTCGAAAATGATAGTTCCCTTCTTAACTACTGCAACCCATTGCTCTGGAGATCCTTTTCCTGATCCCATACGTACTGCAAGAGGTTTCTTAGTCTTAGAAATATGAGGGAATACTTTAATATAAACTTTTCCACCACGAGCGAAATATCTAGTGATGGCAACACGGGCAGCTTCAAGTTGGTGGTTAGTTAACCAGCATCCTTCTTGAGCTTGAAGACCATATTCTCCGAATGTGATCTCTGTGTTTCCTTTAGGCGCTCCTTCATAGTAAACTCTATGAGGACGTCTAAATTTAGTTCTCTTTGGTAACATTAACATAATTATTTGTCCTCCTTAACAGAAGTTTCAGTTTCAGCCTTTGGCTTTCTTGTTTGAGCCTTTCCTGTATTAGGACGTCTATTCTTATCAAAGCGAGCAGTTCTTTCAGCCTTGTCAGCTTCTTGTCTCTTCTTTAAGTTAAGAACTTCTCCCTTATAAATCCATACCTTTACTCCAAGTTTTCCGTATGTTGTGTTAGCTTCTTCGCAAGCATAATCAACATCAGCACGAAGTGTTTGTAGAGGTACTTGTCCTTCATTATATCCCTCAGAACGAGCCATTTCAGCTCCTCCAAGTCTACCAGAGATAAGTGTTTTAACTCCCTTAGCTCCAGCCTTTAAAGCTCTTTGAATTGCAATCTTTTGTGCACGTCTGAATGATGCACGTGCTTCTAATTGCTCAGCAATTGACTTAGCTACTAGTGTAGCGTCTAATTCTGGTCTCTTAATCTCAACAATATTAAGGATGATTTCCTTCTTAGTAAGATACTCAAGCTCAGATACCACTTTATTCTTAGTTTCAGCTTCTTTACCGATAACAACACCAGGTTTAGCTGTATAAAGTGAAACTTTTACACGATCCTTGTTTGTTCCTTTAGTACGCTCGATTACGATACGAGAAACTGATGCATTTTTATAAGTCTTCTCAAGATATTTACGAATCTTAAGATCTTCTAATAATAAGTCTGCAACATCTTTCTTCTCAGCATACCAAGATGCATCCCAATCGCGGTTAATTCCGACACGTAATCCTACTGGACTTACTTTTTGACCCATGTGATTTCCTCCTTAATTAATTTCTTTCTGCAACAATAACAGTAATGTTGCAAGTTCTCTTAGTGATAACGTCTCCACGACCTTTAGCACGTGGTAACATTCTCTTCATTCTTAATCCGTCATTTACATAAGCTGTCTTAACATATAAATTATCTTTTGATAATCCATTGTTGTGTTCAGCATTAGCAACAGCTGAATTTAAAACTTTAATTACAGCCTCATTTGCTCCCTTGTTAGTAAGTTTTAGTAAAGCTTGAGCTTCAACTACATCCTTACCGCGAATTAAATCGATAACAAGACGAGCCTTACGAGGAGTAATTCTTACAGTGTTAGCAGTTGCTTTAACTTCAATATTTTGTGCTTCCATTATAATATCCTCCTCTTAATTACTTGCTTGATTTATCGTCAGCACCGTGACCTTTGAATGTTCTTGTTGGAGCAAACTCACCAAGTTTGTGACCAACCATATCTTCAGTTACGTATACTGGTGTATGTTCACGACCATTATATACACCAAATGTATGTCCTACAAATGATGGATATATAGTTGAACGGCGTGACCATGTTTGAATTACTGTATTTTTTCCTTCAGCATTTTGAGCTTCTACCTTTTTCATAAGAGAAGCATCAACAAATGCACCCTTTTTTATTGAACGTGACATATATTAATTTCCTCCTCTTAATTACTTATCGTTTCTTCTACGAACGATTAACTTGTCAGAAGCCTTCTTATGTTTTCTAGTCTTAAGTCCTAGAGCTGGCTTACCCCAAGGAGTAACTGGATTAGCACGTCCGATAGGTGCTTTACCTTCTCCTCCTCCATGTGGGTGGTCATTAGGGTTCATAACTGATCCACGAACTTCAGGGCGAAGACCCATCTTACGTGCACGACCAGCTTTACCGATCTTTACAAGTTCATGTTCAGCATTTCCAACTGTACCAATAGTTGCTTTACAAGTTCCTAAAACCTTACGAACTTCACCTGAACTTAAACGAACTAGAACATATTTTTCTTCACGTCCTAGGATTTGAGCAGATGTACCAGCACTACGTGCTAATTGTCCACCCTTACCTGGATGTAGTTCAACATTGTGAACAACTGATCCTACTGGAATTAATGCGATTGGAAGCGCATTTCCAACTTTAATATCAGCCTTTTCTCCTGAAAGGATCTTAGTACCAACTGTTAATCCTTCTGGAGCAAGAATATATCTCTTTTCACCGTCAGCGTAGCTAACTAATGCGATGTTTGCGCTTCTGTTTGGATCGTATTCAATAGTTTGAACAGTTGCTACGATATCATCTTTATTTCTCTTGAAATCAATGATACGGTAGAATCTCTTAACTGTTCCACCTCTATGACGAACTGTGATACGTCCAGTGTTATTACGTCCTGCATTAACCTTTGCAGGTACTAATAATGACTTTTCAGGAGTGCTTGTTGTAATTTCATCGAATGTTAGTACTGACATATTACGTCTACCATTTGTAGTAGCCTTGTATTTTCTAATACCCATGATTTAAATCTCCTATAATTTTCAAAATTTTAATTAGTCAATGTTGAATGCTTCGATTGATTGTCCTTCAGCAAGTTCAACAACAGCTTTTTTATATGAAGCAGTTTTTCCTTCATATTTTCCCATTCTCTTAGTCTTACCAGCTACATTTGATGTATTAACTGATAATACTTTTACATTAAATATTGCTTCTACAGCTTCTTTAATTTCAATTTTGTTTGCCTTAGGATCTACAGCAAATGTATATTTGTTGAATTGTTCCTTTAAAGACATAGACTTCTCAGTAATGATAGGTCTTTTAATAATATCATAATGTTTTGCAATTACTTGTGCCATTTTACTTCAAAGCCTCCTCAAAATATGAAATTGCATCTGAAGTTACAACTAATTTGTCATAATTTAAGATGTCATATACAGATGAATGTTCAGCTGTATTTACGAATACTGTTTGTAAGTTTCTAGCGCTTAATGCTGTATTAGCATCTAACTCTTTAACTAATACTAAAGTCTTTCCATTTGCGTTGATGTTATTTAAGAACGCAATAAAATCCTTAGTCTTAATAGCATCGAACTTAATTGATTCAACTGCTACTAATTTATCATTTAATACTTTATAAGATAATGCTGACTTAAGTCCTAATTGTCTTACCTTCTTATTTACTTTAACATCATACTTTCTTGGATGAGGTCCAAACACTGTACCTCCACCACGCCATTGAGGAGCACGGATAGATCCTTGACGAGCACGTCCTGTACCCTTTTGTCTCCATGGCTTCTTTCCACCACCTGAAACTTCATGACGAACTAATGTATCATGTGTTCCTTGGCGCATAGCAGCTCTTTGAGCATTAACAACGTCATAAATTACTTGTTGATTAGGCTCAATTCCAAAAATCTCTTCTGATAAAGTAATGTCTTTTACCTTTTTACCAGCTTGATTTAATAATGCGATTGTTGGCATAATAAATCTCCTTTCCTATATTACTTAGCAGCCTTTACAGCTGTTTTAATTTCTACATAACCATTCTTTGGTCCTGGAACATTACCCTTGATAAGGATAAGGTTTCTTTCTGTATCAACCTTAGCAATTGTAAGGTTTTGTAATGTTACACGTTCAACACCCATATGACCTGGCATTTTCTTACCCTTCATATTTCCTTTGATAGGTCCCATTGATCCTACTTCTCTATGTGAAGCAGATACACCGTGTGTCATTCTTTGACGGTGATGATTGTAACGCTTGATTGTTCCGGCAAATCCTTTACCTTTTGAAACACCAGTAACGTCAATTGTTTCACCTTCTGCAAATATATCACACTTTATTTCTTGACCAACACTATAAGATACTAACTCGTTTCCTCCTTGTGCTTCTGAGAAACGGAATTCTCTTATGAAGCGCTTAGGAGCAGTGTTTGCCTTGCTAGCATGACCAGTTTCTGGCTTGTTAGCTACATGTTCGCTCTTGTCAGCGAAACCAACTTGTACAGCCTCATATCCGTCGTTTTCAACAGTTTTTTGTTGAAGAACTACGTTTGGTGTACAGTCGATAACTGTTACAGGTACTAAATTACCCGCTGCATCGAAAATTTGAGTCATGCCCAATTTTCTACCTAAGATTCCCTTAGCCATTTAAATACACCTCTTCTTAATTTTAATTATCTCTTTAAAGCGATATCAACACCACTAGGTAATGTGATGTGCATTAAAGCATCAATTGTTTGTGGGTTTGGATCCACAATTTCGATTAATCTCTTGTGAGTTCTACGCTCGAATTGTTCACGTGAATCTTTGTTTACGTGAGGAGAACGTAAGATAGTGAATATTTCCTTTTCAGTTGGAAGAGGAATAGGTCCATTTACTGTAGAACCTGCTTTCTTAACACTCTCAACAATTTTTGCTGCAGATTGATCTAACAATCTGTGATCATAAGACTTTAAACGAATTCTAATTTTTTCTTTTGCCATTTTTAAAGTACTCCTTTCGCCTATAATCCTTGTATAGACTTGCTCCGCGGAAAAACCCGATATACCGTTGTGACAACGCCTTTCGGTGTATCGACAACCTCCCGCTTCACAGCCGTATGCTCAAAACACGAGCATTGTTATTTTACACCATTTTATTTTAAATTTCAAGTGTTAATTTTTAAATCTTCTATTTTATTTTTTTAATTTGATTAAAGTACAAAACTATTCTTTAAGTACAATAAAATAAAGGATGTAATATTATGCAAAAACCACAATTTCATTTGGTAGAATAAACGAAAATGTAATGCAAAGAGATCAAGAAATAAAACCTATATTTGAAGATTTTATTATATTCAAAGAAAAGATTTTAAGTCTTTAGCAAAAAAACACCTTGGAATAACAACCAAAGTGTCTTTTTTATTGTATAGAATATTATTTATTCTTCTAATTCTTCCATAAGTGCTTCATTCAAGGCTTTTGCTGATGCACTAGATACGCTAAAATTTCTAATACCAACTCTGTAAAGTCTATTTACTACTGCTTTTACAGAAGCTAGCTCTCCACATATAGATAAAGTTATATTCTTTTCTTTTAGAACTTGCACAACCGTTCTTAATTTTCTTAATAAGTCTTTAATAAAGCTTGCATAATTAAGAGTTTCTTCTCTTGAGATATTATAAAGTTCCTTTGTAAGGTCATTTGTACCTAAACTCATGAAATCAACATCTTCAAACTCGCTAATATTTTCTAATGCCCTCTTAGTCTCTAACATCATACCTATTTGAACTTTAGATTTATTATTTATTTCTTCTTTAATTTTTAAAACCCATTCTTTTAAAAATAAATATTCACTATAAGATTCAATCATAGGAAACATTATTTTCATATTATTATATTTATTTGCATTAAGCAAAGCTTTAATTTGGGTCTCAAAAACTTCTGGATTATTTTTATAATTATCGATTCCCTTATGGAAAGTTTTAATATACGGTAATTGCTTATCATCACCTATATCAAAAGTTCTAAAACATATGCTTTTATCCTTCATAACATCACATGCAGTTCTATATATATCATACTGCTCATCATATGTCATAGGGTGATCAAGATTCATAAATATGATTTCTGTACGATATAATCCTATACCATCCATATTATATTTAATTACCCTATCTAAATCTAAGTTAGATGTAACATTTGCATATATATGAATTCCAAAGTCTTTAAAATCATCTATTTGAAATGAATCCTTATATTTAATAAGATTATAATATTCTACTATATCATCTTCAGTTGGTTTCAAATTGATAATGTTCTTTCTAGTATCTATCAAAATGTTTCCATCAAATACTTCCAAATTATCAACTAATACATATGGTATTTCTCTTGCCTTACATAAAATAGCACTATGTGATGTAAATCCACCACTTTTAGCTACTACTCCAAGTATTTGTTTATCGTATTTCATTAAATCCGATGGATATAATGTATCAGTTACCAAAATAAATTCTCCATTTATTTCATTGACCTTTTCACCATCAAGTTCAAATAGGACTCTTCTTTTAATGTCCTCCATATCATATACTCTTTCTCTTAGATATGTGGTACGTGCCTCCTTTAAGGCCGCAATATATTTTGAAAATTCATTATTCACTGCAGTATATGCAGTATAGTGATGTTCTTTAATTACTTTTTCGATATTTTTGTTTAGTACAGGGTCTGTTAAATAAAGACATTGAACCTCTATTAAAGTTGCATCATCGCGTCCATCTTTTTTTAATTTTTCTAATTCACTTAATACATTTTTTATTGCAGAATTAAATTTATTTTTTTCCTCTTCATCATTTGATGAATATATATCATGGTTTACTTCATGAATATGTAATTTTACAACTTTTCCATAAGCCATTCCATTCGATATAACAGTTTTTATATTCATAATATCACCTGCATATCTTCATTATACTATTTTTTAGATAAAATAAAAAGGCTTTAAAAAGCCCTAATATTTCTTTTTGATTTCTTTAAATTCATATGGTGTGACTTGATATACATAATAGTTTAACCAGTTTAGAAATAAAATTGTTGCGGTACTACGCCACAAAACATTAACGTCTCCATCGATATAATAATTACGAGGTTCTTTAATAGGTAAATTCTTTGATAAATCTCTTTTGTATTCTTTATCAAGTGTAAACTTATCATATTCTAAATGTCCTAATATAAATAATTTAGAATTATCTACAGATTTAATAATAGTGTCTCCTGCTTCATCGGAATGCGCTAAGACTACTAAATTCTTATTATTTTTCAAATCATCATCGTTTATTGATGTATGTCTTGATTGAGGAATATAGAATATATCGTCTATACCGTTTAATAACGCTTCAAACTTAACCATTTTTTTATGCTTAAATACTCCAAATAGTTTTTCATTTAATAAATGTTTCTTTATGCCATAATAATAGTATAATGCTGCTTGTGCACCCCAACATATATACATTGTCGATGTTACATTTGTTTCAGCATAATCAAATATTTTACACAATTCTTCCCAATACTCAACATCTTCAAAATCCATTTGTTCAACAGGAGCCCCTGTAATTATCATACCATCATATGCTTTATCTTTAATTTCATCAAATTCTTTATAGAATCTATCCATATGATCTTCTGAGGTATGAGTGGTTTTATGAGTACTTGTTTGAAGTAGTGTAAGTTTTACTTGTAATGTCGAATTTGCAAGCAATCTAGCAAGTTGTGTTTCAGTATCAATCTTTGTTGGCATTAAGTTAAGTATTAAAATTTCAATAGGTCTAATATCTTGATTTGATGCTCTTTCTGGATGCATTACAAAAACATTTTCATCATCTAATGTTTTATATGCTGGAATATCTTCTGGTAATATAATTGGCATAATAATCCTCCTTTTAAATAAAAAAACTCGCCCTATAAAAAGGACGAGTGTAATTCGTGGTACCACCTTTAATTCGTAAGATAACTTACCTTATGACATAACGCGCCAAACGTCTTTCGAAGCTCCAAGCCCACAAAATAAGAACATTATGCACCTTCCACCATTTATGCATTCGCTTAATATGTTTTACCTTATTTATCTTCTCTTCATCGCATCATAACTATAACATACTTTATTTTTTTAGTCAATAATCTAGTTTTCTTTAATTAATCCTCTCTCAATTAATTCTTCATCAGTCTCATATTGGAAATGATAATCATCATATCTATCTTCTCCAGGCATGATATCGAATGTTTCTGCAAGATCGCCTATTAAGTCATACATTTGATCTTCATCATTAATATTATTTAAAACTACTTTGAGTTTTGTCCCTTGATATTTTGAATTAGTTTCAGAAGAGACATCATAAGAACCTTCATAATCAAGTGGATCAAGTGCAAGATATACATTAAGATTATCTCCATCGATTTCTAGTTTTGCAATAGATTTTTTATTATATATATAATCATCAAAATCCCATGTTACTTTGGATTTTACTCCTTCATTAGATAGTAGTAAATTCTTTATATCGGTATATAAATCTTGTACTCTTGGTTCAGATTGAATAAGTTTTGCTTGGAATGAATAATTTAATAAATTCTTAGATTTAATATATTCATCTATTTCATCATCACTAAATTCTGAATCATTAGAATATAATTCTCTTTCTTCAAAAACATTCTTAGGTGTCTTATCTTGTTTTTTTACTTTTGGTGCTAAATATCTTTCAAGTTCTTGCTCATATCTAGAGTCATCATCTACATCATTATTTTTACGAGACTTGTTAGTTTTTTCTTCTTCATCACCAAAATCTATTTCATCTAAGTCTAATGTTTCTAATTCCTCATCTGTTAAATCTTCGATTTTCTTCTTTTGTGTTGAAACATCATCTTTTTTATTATCAATTTTTAATTTATGTTCTTCGTCCTTTTTTAAAGGAATATCATTTTTGGGAGTTTCATCAATTATAGAATCAATATCATCTAAATCTAATGTTTCTAATTCTTCATCTGTTATCTCATCAATATTCTTTTTAGTCTCTTTTTTATCTAATGTTTTTTGGACAGGCTCATTTTTGATATCATCATCTAACGAATCTAAATCTAGAGAATCCAAATCTAAATCATTTAAATCACCATCAGAAATAGATGTTAAATCTTTTTCTTTGGCTTTCTTAGGTAAATCCTGTTTAATATCTTTCTTTTCTTTTTCATTTTTAACGCTTTGTTTTACTGGCTCAGTTTTTGTGATATCTTTGACAGCTTTTTTAATTTTCTTAGTAGTATCAGCTAAACTATCAAAATCAATTTTATCGACATCTAAATTATTCAAATCTTCGTCATTTAAATCACTAATATCTTTCTTTGGCTTTTCAGTCTTTAAAACTTTTTTTGTAGCCTCTTTAGATATAGGCTTTTTAATAGCATGTTCAGCATTAAGTCTTAAAGAAAACATATCATCAATCACTTGGATTTTTCCAAGAGTAATATCAATTTCATATTTATTAGCTAATGCCTTTAATGTTTGATCTAATTCTTTTCTAAACTGTTTTAATTCTTCAACGTTGAATTTCATCCCTATCACTTTCCTTTTCTTTTTCTATTCTATCTTCAATATCATCAAATATATCATCATCAATTGTGCCTTTTGATTCTTCGTATAAAAATTTAAAAAATTTAAATGTTTTAGATATTAAAAAATCTACTAAAATCATAAATATAATATCTATCAAAACAATCAACAAACTCAATCGCACAATTTTTGATAAATCATTTTTTGTATTAGCTACTATCAGTATTATAATTATACCAATAAAAATACAAATTGGTACATAGTAAATACGATAATTTTTACTTAAAAATGAAATTTTTTTTACATATTCTAAATTATCATACGTTTTTTGATGCTTATGATAATATTTTCTGATAATTATTTCTTCTAAAAAATCAATAAATACAAAGCATATTCCTGTAACAGAAATAAGCATAATAATAGGTAAAATTATATCATGAAACAAAAGACCTGAAAAATCAATAATTGCAAGTATTAAACACACAGATGTAATAATAAACAAAAATAAATTAAGTATTCTAAGACGCATTAAAGCATGCCATTGATATTCTGTTAATCCTTTTTCTTCGAGAAATGGATCTATTTTGTATAAATTATAAGACATATTTTCATCGTTATATCTCTTATTAAGACTTCTAACCCAAGAATATTTATACTTTTTTATAATTAAACATTTTATTACAAGTGCAAAAATTATAACAACAATACCTGATATTATAATGGAGATAGTTTTTGCAAATATACTAATATCATTAAATACATACAAAATCAAAACAAAAGAAATAGCAAATATAAAAAGCCATGATATAAAATTTAAAACATGTAAACTTTGACCATAATTCTTTTTCTTCATAAAAACACCTATCTATATAATAGCATTTTTTTATAATTAATTAAAGAAATAAAAAAAAGATATCAACAAGATATCTAATTAACTAAATAAGTGGCGGTCCGGACGAGACTCGAACTCGCGACCTCCTGCGTGACAGGCAGGCATTCTAACCAACTGAACTACCGGACCATTTATTTAATTGGTTGCGGAGGCAGGATTTGAACCTACGGCCTCCGGGTTATGAGCCCGGCGAGCTACCAGACTGCTCCACCCCGCGATGTAATAAAACTTAAGAAAGTGGTGGTCCAGGCGGGGATCGAACCCGCGACACCAGGATTTTCAGTCCTGTGCTCTACCTACTGAGCTACCGAACCATAAGTGGCGGAGAAAGAGGGATTTGAACCCCCGCGGAACTTTCGCCCCCTGTCGGTTTTCAAGACCGATCCCTTCAGCCTCTTGGGTATTTCTCCATAATGACTTACAATTAAGTTTTATTATTAAATTAATTAAAACTGGTGGACCCAGTAGGACTCGAACCTACGACCGACCGGTTATGAGCCGGTAGCTCTAACCAACTGAGCTATGGGTCCAAAGCATAAAGTTGGTAGCGGCGGAGGGATTCGAACCCCCGACCTAACGGGTATGAACCGTTTGCTCTAGCCAGCTGAGCCACACCGCCATATAAAATCTCAAACTTACACTATATATAAATAAACACCATAAAGTGGTGGAGCTTAGCGGGATCGAACCGCTGACCTCCTGCGTGCAAAACAGGCGCTCTCCCAGCTGAGCTAAAACCCCTTAAAATAAAGTGGTACCTCGGGTCGGAGTCGAACCGACACGGATTATTAGTCCATGGGATTTTAAGTCCCACGTGTCTACCTATTTCACCACCGAGGCATATATTAGAAAGTGGTGTCCCGTAGCAGATTTGAACCGCTGACCCCTTGATTAAAAGTCAAGTGCTCTACCGACTGAGCTAACGGGACATCTAAGTGGTGCCGACAAAAGGAATCGAACCCTCAACCTACTGATTACAAGTCAGTTGCTC
>CAVFNL010000020.1:0-19074 GCA_963623875.1 Parabacteroides distasonis
AGTAATCAGTGACGGCATTTGCTAAAAACATGTCCATAGATATTTTTTTGCCAATTACATTTTCGTAATCACTGATTTTTAATGCATCCAATATGGCTGATGATATTATTACTTCTTTAGAATCAGATGAAAAACCATCTCCTAAAACAGTGAAATCTATACCATTCTTATTTAAATATTTTGTGTCGTTAGAAGATAAAAAGGAATTAGTATTTTCCATGTCATAGAATAACATATTAAAACATCCCAAATCACCAAATGAACCCATAGATGTTACACCTAAGTCATATTTAGTGGAATCAATTGTAAAAATAGGTTCATGAACGTTTATATCATGATATGAACCGCTATGTTCCATAAGATTTACAACACGAACAGAGTGATATGATGAAGTTAAGTGTTTGTTGTACTTGGTACTAAATTTTTGATAATACGAATTATCTAAATAAAGTCCTTTGCTTTTTAAACTTTTTTGATAAAAACTATTTCCATATTTAACTTCAATACTAAAATTAGATTTATTTGCATTGATTTCACTTTTTATTCCAAATAAAAAAGAACTAAGAAGAAAAGCAGATGAAATAAGGATTGATATAGATATTACTAGCATTATAATGACACGAGTAAGTCTCTTAACATTATTTTTTAATAACGAATTTGAAATATAAAATTTATCAACAATTTTCATTCTGCAACCTCCTTCATTAATGTGGCTGTACCTTTTTTGTAAAGAGATTTAAATTTAATGAATAAACATAAAAGAATGATGATAGAATTAAATATGAAAATTATAAAAGGTATATATAATGGTGTTCCAGAATTAATGTATATTTTATCAATTGCTAAAAATGTAATATCATCTCTAAAAATAAATTCAACAAATATTTTTATAATTTTCCTTGTAGGTTTTGATATCAAAAATTCTATTATTGTACTAAAAAATGTAGAAATAAATATGCTTAAAATGATATCAAAAGTAGCTATTTTTGCAATATTCTTTTTGTGTTCTCCTAAAATCAAAAGGTTTGCATATAAAACTTTATCACTATTAAAGTTTGATATTAAAATATTTAATATTGTAAAAATCATTGAAATCATAAGTATTAAGGCTATCAGTATAGCTGCAGTTTCAAAAAGTGTAGCTTTTTTGATGTTAGGGCCATACCCATCTAAGAATTCACAAGTTACATATGAATGTTCCATTTTGTTTATGAAATTATATAAATTATAACTTTTATTTAAGTCATTTATATTAAGTTTTCTAGTGGGAGTAAACGAAATATAAAATTCATCGATATCGATATTATGGACTAAATAGTTTAAATCTGCGACAGGAGATTCTAATTCCTCTGAAAAACCAATTACATTAAAACTTACAGAAGCTATGCTATTGTAAGCTCTTAAAGTATAATCAAATTCATCACCAACACTATAGTCTTCCATATAATCTGATGTAAGAATAATATCGTTTGAGTTTTTAAATTCAAATGGTAGTTCTGTATTAGAATATTTAAAATCATAAAATAAAATATCAGAACAATATGAATACACTAAAGAAATATTAGAAGAATTCTTATCCATTTGATTTTGAATTTGAGTGTATTGATATAAGTTTGTATCATCAAACATACCATTAACAATTATTTCATAACCATTTTTTTGAAATGATTTTAAATAATTTGTCTTAACGGAAGATTTAGTATTTATACCAATGGATATTGATAATAGCATGATGAAGTTTAAAAAAGTTAATATGATGATAGTAATAGTTGTTTTAATTTTTCTATTATTGATATTTTTTATTGCATATTTTGTGGCATCATTAATTTTCATTTAGGATTGCGCCATCCTTTAGTCTTATGATTTTATCGGAATACTTTAATGCGTCCTCTTCGTTATGGGTAATAAGTAATACAGTTTTTCCGATGGTTGTTAATTGCTTAAGTTCGTTTAATACAATTTCGCCATTTACAGAATCTAGGTTTCCTGTAGGCTCATCAGCTAAGATTATTTTGGCATCATTAACTAAAGCACGGGCAATCGCAACACGTTGTTTTTCTCCACCAGATAATTTATATACTTTTGTATATGCTTTTTCTAAAATATTTAATAATGCTAAATATTTTTTTGCGGTTTCCTCACGCTCTTTTCGCCCAATTCCAGCTATGACAAGTGGCATACATACGTTTTCTAGTACTGTAAAATTTTTTTGAAGATAAAATGATTGGAAAACAAAACCTATCTTTTTATTTCTAAATTCATCTATTTCTTTATTGCTTAATGAACCTAAATCTACCCCATCGATTATTACTTGACCTGAAGTTGGTTTATCAATAGATCCTATAATATTCATTAAAGTCGTTTTTCCACTACCACTTTTTCCAAGAATTGATGTGAATCTGTTATCTTCAACTATAAAATTTATATTTTTTAATACTTCAATAGGTTCTTTAGAATCTTTAAATGTTTTGTATAAATTAATAATTTCTATCATAATTAACTCTTCTTATTTAGCCTTTCCCATGTGACTGTATCGCCTTTAATTCCTTTAGTCACCCATATGTAATCTGTTTTTCTACTATCCTTTGAAAAGCCTAATTGATATTCTACGTTATTGTTTTGCCAATCATCATTACCGTTTCCAGATGCATCATAGCGTATTACAAAATCTCCATCTAAAATATCTAATAGATTTAGTTCTAAATAAAAACAATATTTTTCGTCGTTATCATTTTTAATACCTGAACCATGTTCGAAAGTAGCGCCTAAAAGTCTAGTACCATTATCTACATTATTATATATAAAGATATGCTGATATCCATCACTAATTTCTTTTATATCCATTTTGATTTCTATTGCGGCTGTTTTATAACCTTCATTATATAATGTGTTCAAATCAAAATTATATTTTTTACTAATCTTCACTATATCTGCATGGTTTTTAAAGCGTCCAGCATCCGTAATAGTTTTAACGCCATTGATTGTGTATGAACCATCGTTTGATGTCACAACCATATCTGATCTAATGTTTTTGAAATCATTTGTGCCATCAGTATGTGTAACATTAACACTACTAGAACCTAGTTCATTAAAAGCGTATGACTTAATACTAACAAACAAAAGTAGTGTAAGCACAAAAAACAACACTATCAATTTTTTCATACTACCCCCCTATTAGTTCTATATTTTAATGATAATCCAAATAATTGTATTTTTCAATGAAATTCAAGAAATATGATACATAAAACTTATAGCATAGTTATTTTTTAATAATTTTATACATATTCAAATCAAAATCAATAATGCCTTCCTTTTTCATTTTATTTAACTCAGCTGATAATGCGCTTCTTTCTAAACCTAAATATGTCGCAAGTTCTTGTTGCGTAAAAGGTATTTTAAAATAAGCTTTTTTGTTTTTTGATATATTTTTTAGATAATCATATATTTTGTCTCTAGTCTTTGATTTACATAAAGTGGTTATTCGCTTGTCTTTTTTGCTTAAGGATGATGACATATTCAAAAATACCATTTTCATACAATCGATATGCCTTTTACATCTGTTTTGACATGGCGTTATAAAACGGAATTTATTACATGCGATAACTGCCACATCACTTTTAGCTATAAGCTCCACTTGGTAGGCTTCTAAATCTAAAAATTCCATCCCAAAAATATCATTTTTAATATATGATGATATAATAGTTTTCTTGCCATCTTTATCGTATGATTGGCTCCATGCTTCACCATCCGAAATTATATAAATATATTTTGAATCATCACCTATTGATATTATTACTTCATCTTTCTTGAAATGCATAAGTTTAGCTGAAAAACATCTAAGTATTGCATGATAGTCGATTGTATCTAAGTCTTTAAAGTATTTTGTTTGCTTAATTAAATCTTTCATGTTAAATTAATGTTGGAATTCCAACACCTCCGATATAAAAATTATACTATAGTATGTGTAGGTATTCAATAAATAAGTAGGAAAGAGGTTAATAAAATGAATGTAATTAAAAGAAGCGGTAAAGAAGTAAATTTTGATGATTCAAAAATTTATAATGCGATTGTAGGCGCTAATGAATCAATAGATGAAAAATCCCTAAGACTAAGTGATGATCAAATTCATAAGATTGTAGAAGATGTATTGAAGAAATGTAAAGAGTTAGGAAGAGCCGTTGGAGTTGAAGAAATTCAAGACTTTGTAGAAGAAGAAATATTTGAAAAGGGAGCTTTTAAGGTAGCTAAGTCATATATTACATATAGATATAGACACCAATTAATGCGTCAAAGTAATACAACTGATGATTATATCCTATCTTTGCTTGATGGAGATAATGAAGAAGTTAAACAAGAAAATTCAAATAAAAATCCATCTGTAGTATCAGTTCAAAGAGATTATATGGCAGGCGAAGTATCTAAAGATATCACTAATAGATTTTTACTTGATGATGATATTAAACAAGCGCATAAAAACGGTATTATTCATTTCCATGATGCCGACTATTTTGCACAACATATGCACAACTGTGATCTTGTAAATCTTGAAGATATGCTTCAAAATGGTACTGTTATATCACAAACATTAATTGAAAAACCACATAGTTTTTCAACAGCTTGTAATATTGCGACACAAATTATCGCCCAAGTCGCATCATCACAATATGGTGGACAATCAATCTCTCTTACACATTTAGCACCATTTGTTGATATTTCAAGACAAAAGATTAAAAAAGAAGTTATTGAAGAATTTTCTAAATTAAATATTAATGCTTCAGAAGAACAGATAAAACATATTGTAGAAGATAGACTTCGCAAGGAGGTTGAAAGAGGAGTTCAAACTATTCAATATCAAGTAGTAACGCTTATGACTACAAATGGACAAGCTCCTTTTATTACAGAATTTATGTATTTAAATGAGGCTAAAAATGAACAAGAAAAAGCCGATTTAGCATTAATTATTGAAGAAACATTAAAACAAAGAATTGTTGGAACCAAAAATGAAAAAGGTGTATATATTACACCAGCATTCCCTAAGATTATTTATGTACTTGAAAGTGATAATATAGAAGAAGGACAACCTTATTTTTATCTAACTGAACTTGCGGCTAAATGTACTGCAAAACGTATGGTTCCTGATTATATAAGTGAAAAAGTGATGTTAGAAAATAAGATTGATAAGAACGGTGAAGGTCATTGTTTCACATGTATGGGATGTAGATCATTTTTAACACCATATGTAGATGATAATGGTAAACCTAAATATTATGGTAGATTTAATCAAGGCGTTGTTACAGTAAACCTTGTTGATATAGCATGCAGTAGTGGAAAAGATATAAATAATTTCTGGAAGATTTTTGATGAAAGAATGAATTTGTGCCATAAAGCCTTAAGAATAAGACATGAAAGACTACTTGGAACAAAGTCTGACGTTGCGCCTATCTTATGGCAATACGGAGCACTTGCACGTCTTAAAAAAGGTGAAGTTATTGATAAACTTCTATATGGTGGATATTCTACAATATCACTTGGATATGCAGGGCTTTGGGAAACAGTATATTATTTAACAGGTAAAAAGCTTACTGAAAAAGAAGGCGAAGAAATGGGTCTTCAAATATTAGAAAAGTTAAATTGGTATACAAACAAGTGGAAAGAAGAAGAGAATATTGATTATTCCTTATATGGAACTCCACTTGAGTCGACTACTTATAAATTTGCAAAAGCACTTCAAAAACGCTTTGGTATTATTGAAGGCGTTACAGATAAGAATTATATTACTAACTCTTATCACGTACATGTAACAGAAGATATTGATGCGTTCTCTAAACTTGCGTTAGAATCAAAATTCCAAAAACTATCTCCAGGTGGAGCTATTTCTTATGTTGAAGTTCCTAATATGCAACAAAATATACCTGCAGTATTACAAATTATTAAATTTATATATAATAATATAATGTATGCGGAATTAAATACAAAATCAGATTATTGTCAAATTTGTGGATATGATGGAGAAATAAAGATTGTGACAGATAACAATGATAAATTGGTTTGGGAATGTCCAAATTGTCATAATAGAGATCAATCAAAGATGAATGTTGCACGTAGAACTTGTGGATATATAGGTTCACAATTTTGGAATCAAGGACGTACACAAGAAATAAAAGACCGTAAATTACATTTATAAAATACATGGTGGGCAATTATTGCCTACCATTTTTTTGCTTTTTCATATAATATAGTATAAAGAGGTGATTTATATGGACAAAAAAATAGCATATGAAATCATAGATGAATATTATTCTAAAAAGAAACATGAAAAAGAAGATGAAGAGGATTTGATAGAAGCCTTAAAGTTTTTAAGTGATAATGATGATACAAAGGCTAGTGTATCTCTTGGTGGAATATATTATGAAAATAAGAAATTTGAACTTGCAGAAAAATATTATTTAAAAGCCGCAGATGAAGGTAGCGTTAGGGCTATGACATGTCTTGGCTATGTTTATTATTATGGAAGAGTAGGAAGCCCTGACTACGAGAAGGCATTTAAATATTATAAATTAGCATCAGATATGAGGGATATTGAAGCTACATATAAATTATCTGACATGTATAAAAATGGATATTTTGTGGAAAAAGATTCAGAAAAAGAATATGAATTATTGAAAAAAGCAGAAGAAATGATTGAGACAAATGATGATATGTTTAATTATGGACCTGATGTTTTAACAAGACTTTCGAACCATGAGTTTAAAAGAGGGAATAATAGTAGAGGACTTGATCTATTATATAAAGCACGCAAAATACTTACAATAAGATTACAATATAATCCGACATGGTGGGGAGATATATCTATTATGAGTGGAATAATAGAAAATTTATACAAGTATGATCCTGATATGAAATATGATAAATCCATATATGATTTAATACATTTAGTAAAAAAAGAAGGAACTTATAAATTTAGTGCGAGGGGTAAAATATATGAGATAACATCGGAAGCAGATGGCGAATTAATTTCTATTTTGTTTGATGGAAAATGGTATAAAAGTATTCAAGAATTCTTTATAAACGCTAAAATAGATGGATATATTATCACATCTATAGCAACTGAAGTGAGGGTGTTGTAATTGGAAAATGAACTATTAAAAGAAGAGTTTACAAATATAGTATTAGAATATCAAAATTCTATGTTTTTGGCTAATGATATTGAAAGAAGATATAATGCGAATTTTGGAATATTAGAAGTTAGTAAATTTAAAACAACAATTGATATTATAAAATTAAAGAAAAAAATATCATTTATTATCATGATGAAAAATAATAATTTGACAATTGATGAAAATGAAATGGAACGTTATGCTGAAAGTGAATTGGAAGCGGAGAATTTATTGTATGATGAACTCGTAGAACGTGTTAAGTTGTCTAAGATGGTACATCAAATATCAGATGAAGATGAAAGAGAACTCAAAAAGATTTATTATAAAATTGCTAAATTAATTCATCCAGATCTTCATCCTAATTATATAAATTGTGAAGACTTAAAGAATTTATGGAATAAAACGCTAATTTGTTATGAAACAGGAAATCTAGAAGAATTGAAATTAGTTTTAGAAATGGTTTTAGTTATAACAAAAGGTAATAATGAAATAGATTCTAAAAATCTAGAATCGAAGATTTTGGAATATAAAGAGCGCATTCAAAAAATAAGAACAACAAAACCATATATTTTAGAAAAATATTTAAAAGATGCATATACTATCAATGAGCATAAAAATAAATTGGAAGATGAAATATCAAAATTGATGGAATATCAAGAATCTTTAGAAGAACAAGTTAGATTTTATGTAGAAGGGGGAGATTATTGTGCCTAATGATTTAAAAAAAATAGATAGTGAAATAATGAAATTTGCATCTAATGGTGAAATTAAAGATATAATTAGCCCTATGATTAAAGAAATATTTTTATTCGATACAAGAATTTCTAAGATAACATCAGATGAAAACATATTAAAAAATATTAAAATAGCTGATAGACTTACTTTGCTAAGAGAAAAGAATAAATATGATACTAATGATGTCGCAATATATAATAAGGATAATGAAAAACTAGGGTATATACCAGAAGAAGATAACATAATATTTTCTAGACTTATGGATGCGGGTAAACTGCTTTATGCTAAAATAGAAAGTATTGATGTAAATCATTATTATAGGGTAAAGATAAAAATATATTTAAAAGATTTTTAATAAGAATAATGGTACCAATTAGGTACCAATTTTTTTTTATAATCAAAATAGTATATTACTTTAACAATTAAGGCTTTTGGTAATATGGTACCAAATTTGTAGCAAGTTTTTAAAATAAAAAAACAGGAAGTATTAGCTTCCTGTCTTATATAGTTTATATTAGAATACACCTTCAGCTAGCATAGCATTGCAAACTTTTTCGAATCCGGCAATGTTTGCTCCTGCAAGTAAATCATTTTCTTTAAGATTGTATTTCTTAGTTGTTTCGTGAGCATTATGGAAAATTCCTTCCATAATTGATTTAAGCTTAGCGTCAACTTCTTCAAATGTCCAAGAAAGACGAGCTGAGTTTTGGCACATTTCAAGACCAGAAGTAGCAACACCACCAGCGTTTGCAGCTTTACCTGGACCATAAATTACACCATTTTCAATTAGGTAGTATGCAGCTTCAAGTTCAGTAGGCATGTTAGCTCCTTCACAAACTGCGATTACACCATTCTTAACTAACATCTTAGCATCTTCAAGATTTAATTCATTTTGAGTAGCACAAGGAAGAGCTATATCAACCTTATATTGCCATACTCCATGCTCTCCATTTTTCTTTTCGAAATATTGAGCAGACTTTCTTTGCTTAGCATACTCTGTTAAACGAGCACGTTTAACTTCCTTAATATCCTTAAGTAATGCTACATCGATTCCTTCAGGGTCATAAATCCATCCTGTTGAATCTGAACAAGTGATAGCCTTTGCACCAAGTTGTTGTAATTTTTCAATTGCATAGATTGCAACGTTTCCAGCTCCAGATACTGCAACTGTTTTTCCTTCAAAAGAAGTATTCTTTAAAGTCTTTAATGCTTCATTAGTGAAGTAGCATAGACCATATCCTGTAGCTTCAGTACGAGCTAAAGAACCACCAAATGTTAATCCTTTTCCTGTTAATACACCAGTGAATTCATCACGAATTCGCTTGTATTGACCAAACATGTAAGCAACTTCACGTCCTCCTACACCGATATCTCCAGCAGGTACATCTGTATCTGGTCCGATATGACGATATAATTCAGTCATGAATGCTTGACAGAAACGCATGATTTCCATGTCACTCTTTCCCTTAGGATCAAAATCAGATCCTCCTTTTCCACCACCCATAGGAAGTGTAGTTAAAGAGTTTTTTAAAACTTGTTCTAATCCTAAGAACTTAAGAATAGATAAGTTTACTGTTGGATGGAAACGAAGTCCACCTTTGTAAGGTCCGATTGCACTATTATATTGTACACGGTATCCTCTGTTAACTTGAACTTGATTCTTATCGTCAAGCCAAGCTACTCTGAATTGAATAATTCTTTCTGGTTCAACAAATCTTTCTAAAAGATGTTGAGCCTCAATTTCTGGTCTCTTTTCAACCACTAATTCAAGAGATTTTAAGATTTCTCTTGCAGCTTGTAGAAATTCTGGTTGATTAGGATCCTTTTTTTCAAGGTCTGCGTAAACCTTTGCAACGTATGCATTGTTAAAATTTGCCATAAATATATCTCCTTTGATCTAATATGGATTTCTTTTCAAAAATCTGATTAAAGTATATTACAGATTTTTTTAAATGTCACATCTAAAAAGAATAAAAGTAAAAAAAGGCCAAAAATATAAATTAAATTCACGAAAAAACATTAAAAATAAATTAAAATTCTAAAATTTTGAATCAAGAAAAGTCGTGCTTTTTTTAAAGTGAACGCTATTGCAACAAAAACGATTTCAAGTTATAATTTAATTGTCATTTTATTTTCATATATAATATGAAAGACAAAAATTAAAGATTATGGAGGAGCGTATGGTTTTGGAAGAAAATGATGAGATGCTTGAATCTTCAAATGAAGAAACAAGTGAAGAATCAACTTCTGTTGATTCAGTGAAGCAAGACGAATTCGTTGATGAAGAAATTTCTGATTTCGATGATTCTAATGCTTCAGGATTCGATAAGTTTTTTGGCATTACTAAAAGAGGATCTACATTAAGAACTGAAATTCTTGCTGGTATTGTTACATTCTTATCAATGTGTTATATTTTAACACTAAACCCTACAACTATTGTAGGAAGCGGTTCAAATTTATGGGGTTCTGTATTTATTGCGACAGCACTAGGAGCAGTAATAGGAACACTTTTAATGGCATTACTTGCTAAGATGCCATTAGCTCAAGCATCAGGATTAGGATTAAATAGTATGGTTTCTAATGCAATGCTTGGATATTTAGTAGCTGGTAAAGTATATTCTTTTGGAAATATTATGTTACTAGTATTTATAAGTGGTATTATCTTTATTTTACTATCAGTTATTCCTTATAAACGCGATAAGGAAACAGGAAGATATGTTGCGATAAGAGAAGCTATCTATACTGGTATGCCTGTTCAATTAAGAACTGCAATTTCTGTAGGTATCGGTCTATTTATTACAATTATTGGACTTGTAAACTGTGGAATTGTAGGAGCTAAAGATTTACAACATTTCTGGACTACAATTGACTTACTTCCTTTCAACAGTAAGGATGTATGGAAAAAAGGTGGAGCCGGAAGAACATCTATGGTTATGTTATTTGCATTATTCGTTATAGCAATTCTTCAACACTATAAAGTTAAAGGTTCAGTAATTATAGGAATTCTTGCAGGAACACTTCTTGCTTGGCCTCTAGGTGTAACATCAACTGATATTTTGGCTGGTAAAACTGAGGGTGTTTCTTGGAAGTTCTGGGAGAATTTTAAGAATTTCTTCTCATTACATCAAAAAGATGGAGGAACATTCTTTGTAATCTTCACTGAAGGATTTAAGAATTTCCCTGATGGTTCATTATTCGGAAGTATCGTAGTAGTTATTACATTCTGTATGATTGATATGTTTGATACTATGGGTACAGTTGTTGGATGTTGCCAAACTGCAAAATTAATGGATGACAACGGAATGCCTCATAACTATAATAAGATTATGTTATCTGACTCTATTGCAACATGTGCAGGAGCTATCCTTGGTACATCTACAGTTACAACTTTCGTTGAATCGGGATCAGGAATTGCTGCTGGAGGAAAAACAGGAGTTACAGCATTAACTGCAGCTGTATTATTCTTCTTATCAATTTTCTTTATGCCAGTATTCGCATTCATTCCATCTGCTGCATGTGCTGCTGCACTTGTATATGTTGGAGTACTTATGATGAGCAATGTTAAACATGTTGATTTCTTAACTCCAAAATATGCTATTCCAGCATTTATGACTATTATTTTCATGCCATTTGGATATTCAATTACTGATGGTATTGGAATGGGTGTATTATCATTCGTTATTATTAATCTTGTATGCTATGCAATTGATTATATTCTATACAAGAAAGGTAAGAAAGAAGAAAAACCTAAATTTGAAATTTCAGTAGTACTTGCAATTGTTGCTATATTATTTGTTATTTACTTCTTTGTACCTACTTCATTTTAATAGTTTATAAAATTAAAAAAGTATGATAAAATGTTTGTGGTTTCACAAGCATTTTATTTTTTATGGAGTTATTATGGATAATATATATAAGTCGTTTACATTGGATAAATTAAATAATAAAAATGATTTCAAAAAATATGATATGGCTAAGCCTAAAAACAAGCCTGATTTTATATCTATTATCATATTGATTATTTCATTTTCACTAATTATACCTGCCGTTTTAGTACATCCTTTGTTTTATGCAGGCACTATTTTAGGTATACTTATTGCATATTATGTTTATAAAAGAACAATTTCAAAAAGAAGAAGAAAGTATGCAATATATTTAGAAAAACAATTAAAAAAAGATGCTAAAGAGGTTGGCATGTTATCTCTAAATGAAATATACCCAGTATTTTTATATGTGAATGATGATAGTGAAGAGTTTAAAATAATATATCAAGATGACGTTAAACTTTTATGCACTTATAATGATTTTAAAAATTATGCAATATACTATAATGATTTAGAACATAAAACGAAAAAGAAGTTGCCTGATGTGCCAATTCCTACAGTTAAGAAATATATAATGGAGATTAATTTTAAAGATGATTCTAAATTAACTATCACCTTTGATAATAGAAATCCTAAATTTGTTATTAACAATAGATGGTTTTATCAACAATTTACTAATAGTCAAATGATAAATGCACTTGCAAAAATTATTGATCAAATTATAAAAAGAAGAAACAAATGATTTAATTGCCATATTTTTGTATGGCATTTTTTAATGTGCTATAAATATTATTTTAATAAAAACACTTTCAATAATAACTATAAGTTATATATTATTGAAAATTATAGCACATAGGTATAAACTAAAAATGTTTAAAAGAGAAAGAGTGTGATTGTGATGATAAATACTTTATTTGCAACTACAATTCAAGCGTTTGAAATTTTATTCCCTGTAGGAATTATTTTATTACTTGCAAAAGTTTTGGGAGTGTTTGCTAAAAAAATTGGACTACCCCAAGCAGTTGCGATGTTATTTACTGGTATTTTAATAGGATTATTTGCTTTAATCCCAGGTGTTGATAAACATTTTATTACTGAAGATGGTGTTGAAGGTATAAGATTTATTGCAGAAATCGGAGTAATACTTATAATGTTTAGTGCGGGTCTTGGAACTGATCTAAAACAAATAAAAGCTGTAGGAAAAGCCGCTGCGTTTATAACTGTATTAGATGTTGTTTTATGTATCGCATTTGGATTTATATTATCAGGCCTATTTAATGGATGGAGTGGTACTGTATCATTTGGTACTGATTCATCTGGAAATCCTATAGTTATTAAAAAAATGTGGAGTAATGTATTCTATGGAGTAATTCTTAGTGCTACATCAGTTTCTGTTACTATCGCAACATTAAAGGAATTAGGAAGATTAAATTCAAAAATAGGTACATGTATTATTAGCGCAGCTATATTAGATGATTTAATAGGAGTAATTGTTTTATCAGTAGTACTTTCTTTATCTGGATCATCTGCTGGAGCTGATTCAATACTTGCAGAACCATTTAGTAAATTATTAGGACATATTATGCCAAGTACAGCAGCAGATATTGTGTCAGTTATTGTGCTTACATTATTATTCTTTGTCTTTGTGTTCATTGTAGGATATCTTGTAAGAAAAATATTTGCTCATCTTGAAAAGAAATATTCTCATCATAGAAGAATTCCTATATATGGACTTGGATTCTGTTTTATAATGTCTTTCTTCTCACAATTCTTATTTGGAATTGCTGATATCACT
Source organism: Parabacteroides distasonis (assembly GCA_963623875.1). Classification (GTDB taxonomy): domain Bacteria; phylum Bacillota_I; class Bacilli_A; order Acholeplasmatales; family Anaeroplasmataceae; genus UBA3206. The sequence continues at coordinate 13,512 of CAVFNL010000020.1, forward strand.
GGAGCATATTTTGCAGGATTAATACTTGCAGGACGTTCATCTAGTGAATATATGGAGCGAAGAACAGATATTGCATCATATATTATATTTACGCCAGTGTTCTTTGCAAAAATAGGTATAACAACTGATTGGAAAGCATTTGCTTCTAAAGAATTCTTAACATTTATGGGATTTGGATTATGCTTAGTGCTTGCAGGAATTTTAGGTAAATTTATTGGAGCATCTACAGGATGTAAGGTGTGTGGATATTCAACAAAGGATTCTATAAGATGTGGTATGGCCATGACAGTACGTGCTGAAGTGTGTCTAGTATCAGCTCAAAAAGGAATTGATGCTGGAATTGTAGATCCTAAAATACAAGTATTCTTAATGGTATTAATTATGGTAACATCATTTGTTGTTCCATTGCTTCTTAAAGCTTCATATAAAAATGAATCACTTGAAGATACCCCTAAAGCTTCTCCTTCACAAGCTCAACTTGTTCTTGATAGAGTAGAAGTATATAACCGTACTCATGATGTTTTAAATGAGGAAGATTATCCTGATATTGATGATAGGTACGGACCTAATGATTATTATTAAAAAGAAAATATGCTTACTGATGTAGGCATATTTTTTTATTATATTAGGCTTAAGATAAAAATGTATGTATCGAACTAGAACATGTTAAATTGTATATAAAAAAATCCTTAATATAAATAATCTAGTTCGGCAACCGTATTAATTATATAAGGAGGTTAATCAAATGGTAAGTAAATCAAATGATGATTCTAGTTTATCACATGCTAGACTTTCTTGTAAGTATCAGGATGTTTTTATATAAAAAATATAGGATGAAAGCTATTTAATCAAATTTTTATAGTAATTTCCAAAGTCCTCCATTTGGTGCATTAGAGGTAATAGCTTAATCCCTAATTCTGATAATTTATATACGACATGCGGTGGATTTGTTTTGTAATCAATTCGAATAACTAATCCATCTGATATCATTTCTCTTAAAGAATTAGTAAGCACTTTTTGAGATATTCCATCTAAAGATCTATAAAGTTCATTAAATCTATAATCTTTTTTTATTAAGTTTCTTAAAATAAGTAATTTCCATTTTGAGCCTATAAGTGAAACTGTAGTCGCAACAGGACACTCTGGTAGTTCGCTTTTCTTTTTCATAAATATCATACCTTTCAAAGATATTGTATCATAAACTAAAAAATAAGTGCATACTTACAAAAAGGTGCGTACTTTATTTATGCTGTGTAAGATGATTTAATATAATTGTATTAGCTAATAACAAAATGAAAGAGGTATTAAAAAATATGAAAAATTATAATATTTTAAATGTTAAATTAAATTCAAGGACTGAATTGCATGATGCACTTTTCCTTACAGGAGCAGAAATTTCAATTAATAATTTAGAGAAAGGTAGCAACGTACCATTTGTTCATTATCATAAAAACAATGAGGAAATCTATTTGATTTATAGTGGTAAAGGTTATGTGTTGATTGATAACGAACGCATTGAACTATCTAAAGGAGATTGCATTAGAATAAGTCCTAATGCTAGAAGACAATTCTTTGCATCAAAAGATGAAGGTATATCATACGTATGCATTCAAGTAAAATCAAATTCCTTAGATGGATACACAATCACAGACGCAATAATAGAGTAAATATTTCACCGGAACTTTTCTGGTGATTTTTTTATTAGGAAATTCCAATTTAATTCTTAAACGATACAAAGCCAAAGAAAATTTTACAATAAAAATTAAATACGCAAAAAGTCCTAAAAAATGCATCGTAGTTTTAGGCAGTATAAAAATAATACGATAAATATTAATTTTGCTTCATTTTATAAATATCTAAAGGAACAAACGATCCTTTGTTACATCTTGAACAGTAACAAATAGGATAATCTTTATGATCCTAGTATTCTTCAATGCTATCCCAATTGTAAATGTCAATTAAAAAATGTTCTTTTATGACCTTTAAAAATGTAGGTTATTAACCTACATTTCTGAAGGCCAATAACCTACACTTTCATGATACCATTTACACTAAAAGAACTGTTTCTAGAATATTTAAGGATTTACAAGAAAAAATATAATAGAAAGAATTGGATCAAATAAAACGGGCTATTGAAAGATTTTAAACTAAGTGTTGTATCTTTAATAGTTCCGATAATATTAGTTCGTCTCCTCTTTACTTAGGTCCACCATTAATAAATGTAATTTAAGTCTAACATTATTTTGTTAGACTTTTTTTATGATTATAAATATATTGGAAATGCTATCATCATTATTGCGTTGTTAATTTTGTGTCTCTTTTTTAATGTTTTTAGAAAAAAATAGGGAAATGGTGTTTAATCAACCAATTGGTTAATTATTTTATCGAATGAGTTGACAATATAACTAATAAGGTGTATATTGTTGGTGTAATCTTAGAAAATGTCGTCAAAAATAATGGTTACACAAGGAGTGAAAATATGGGTTATACAAAATTTGGAAAAATAGTAAGAAAAGAAATGATTGATCATGATGAAACGTTATTATCAATTGCTCAATTATTAGGAGTGACTACGTCTTTTGTTTCTGCTGTTTTAACAGGCGGTAAAAGTGTACCAGATAATTGGGTAAATGAATTATCAAAACATTATAAACTAACAGGTTCAAAATATGATGAACTTTATGATGCGTATTGTGAAGATAAGAAGAATGTCAAAATCGATATTGAGAATGTTTCATTAACTCAAAAGAAGTTGGCTATGCAATTTCAAAGAAAACTTTCTGAATTAGATGAAGATGAAATTCAATATATCTTCGATATATTAAAGGAGGATAAGTAATGGATTATGAATCAAGATTATTATTGAGTAGAATCCAAATAAGAAAAATATCTAAATTTGTTAGAAAAATGTTAAAAATTAAAACTGTTAAATTTCCAGTTTTAAAAGCACTTGAAAAGTTGATAGATAAATTTCCAAATAACCTTTATTATTGTATTTTACCCGATGAAGAATTTGAAACAAATGTTATGGCGGAATTAGTTCCAAAAGGGAACGATGTTTACTGTATTAAAATACGTGAAACAGTATATGAAAAAGCAGTAAATGGTGCTAGAGCTAGTCTAGGATTTATTTGCCATGAAATGTGTCATTTTATCTTGATTTATATATTTGAAGCTGGTCCAGTATTATATAAAAGCGACCACGGACTAGTGTACGCGAGAAGTTTTAAAGATAAAGAATTGCCACGATATAAAAGTATGGAATGGCAAGCAATGGCATTATGTGGGGAGATAATGATTCCTTACGAAAAATGCAAAGATTGTTCTTTTAAACAAATTGTTAGTAGAACTGATAGTTCTGATGAACAAACTAAATATTTTTTAAGATGGATAGTTAAACGAGAACAACAATCATCTTAATAAAAAGACCCAAACCATTGCAGTGATTTGAGTCGTTCAGACAGCATGCCTTGATGCCACCTTCAGCAAGTACATTGTAGCGCAACTGTCTTAAAAAATCAAGTCTTTTACGAGCTATTTGCATCGGCAAGACTTAAGAATTATTAAGAATAGGAGGGCTATATTATGCCTATATATAATAATGAAGATTATGTAAAACTTATGAGGCCATTACCTAAAGACTGGCCTAAGGATATTGAAGGAATACCTTTTGTTAAGAAAAGTACAATAGATATTTCTAACATGAATAATGGAAAATGGTTGATTAATTTAAACAATACTTATTCTAATGATAAAAATGCTTATAGAAAAATTGTTCATTGCTTTAAGGAAAATAATGAGTTAGATCGATTTTATAATAAGCCATATATGTTGCTTGAAAAAGTTTGTAAATATTATGCTACTTCAACATTAGATTTTGGAATGCATCCAGGTATGGAAAGAGCTCAAATAATTGAAGCTACATTTAAAAATAGGTGGTCTGGTGTCTGGCAACAAATGAATGGACATGAAAGAGTAGCTGTAACTGTTGGATGGGTATTTGAAGATACATATGATATTTGCTTTGCTGGAATCCAAGATGGCACTTTACTAATCATATCTACGTTAGGTGTTTGCAATGAATTATCTAGAGAAATATTTCTTAATGGTTATAGAGAAATGAGAAAAAGATTCCCTCATTCACAAATTCTATGCATGGGTAATAAATTACCTGAAATGAATAATGATGTTTGTTACATAGATTACAAGCTTAGTTTTGGAAATTGGGATAAGTATAGAGATTATTGGCAACCAGCTTTATTTAATTGGGATGGAAAGGAGGCTAATAACGATGTCATCTAGAGGAAGTTATGCAGTAAATGGCCATGTTACAACAAATGAATATGCAACCATTTATGTTGATAATATAGGTGGTAAAATACTCGAGGGAACATCTCCTAAAAGTCATTCACTACCAGACTATGCTCATACGCCAAATTCTGTTTATGTAAAATTAAAATCTGAGGGTAAAACATTACATGAGATGCGTTTTTATAATGAAAAAGGTAATCTAATTATAGAAATTGCATATCACCCTGAACCTAAAATTAATAATGGTGATAGAAAGACAAGTATTGTACACTTTCATATATATAAAGGACTAGATAGAAGTCCAGCTCAAAGAATGGATGAGCATCCTCAAATCAAAGAAAAATATGCAGAATATTTAAAGGAGTACGGTTTATATGATAAATGCTAATTTAAGTCAATTTTTAGACACTGGTTGGTTCAATGAAGCTACTTTATATTACAAGGGATATACATATTGGTGTGAGGGTGTTTGGTATCAAAACAAAGAAAAACCTATGTATTTTTTTATTCATAGATATCGCTCTATAATACATCGTGATGGTGATAAAATATGGACTTCAAGATTGGTTGAGAACGGAGATGTTGTTGACTATGAAGATACATACTTTGAAGCATGGGGGTATGGTGAAGATGATGTAAAAGAACAATTTTTAAAAGCTAAGATTTTTGATGGTAAATCTTTTTGGGAAGTAGAAAAAGAATTAGCTTGGTATGATGAAGATTAGTTTATTTATATAAATTTAAATAAGTTTTATTATACTAAGGAAAACTTCTTCACTATTTGGAATGTGACGTTATTTCAATAGATAACAACTCGATGTGGTAATGCTTAAAGATGTTCGCGTCAAATAAAAGATGCTCCACTTCCTCATCCCTGGAAGGGCTAGGGGCATCCATGCTCAGAACTATCATTAAGACAAACGAAGCGAATAGAATAGCACTTACTGAAAAAAAGAATGTTTTAATTTGATTTTTATTAATTTTGGAGAGAAAAATCGAACGATGCCACATAATTATTGATAAAAATGGTCTTGATGTATATGTATAATACTTTAATTTTTTTCTCAAGGTGAGAATAACTATTGGTTATACATTCACTAGTTCAATTGAAAGACTAAAAGTAGAAGATGTTGTAGGTATGAGTTCGTCTCCTCTTTACTTAGGTCCACCATATCGAAAGTAATGCTTTGATACAATTGAAAGTGTCAAGATAAAATAAACCAGTTTGGTCAGGAAAAAATGAACCAATTGT
>CAVFNL010000021.1:0-79549 GCA_963623875.1 Parabacteroides distasonis
TCATATTTAGTATATTTATAAGAAGACGAAACCTTGCTAAAACATTAAAATATTCTGAATAATCAAATAAAGATGAAGTTTTTAGGCTTCATCTTTTTTTTCATTATCAAATTCTTTAACATTACATCTCATTGCGTTTAAAATACATATAACAGCTACTCCTACATCACCAAATACCGCGACCCACATATTTGTAATACCAAATGCTGATAGTATTAATATTAATACTTTTATAGTTAATGCAAATATTATGTTTTCATAAACAATTCTCATTGTTTTCTTAGCTATCTTTTTTGCGACTATTATAGATTTTAAATTATCTTGCATTAAAACTATGTCTGAGGCTTCTATAGCCGCATCACTTCCGACTCCGCCCATCGCAATTCCTATATCCGATGCCATAATTACAGGCGCATCGTTAATTCCGTCTCCTATAAAACACAATTTGTCATCTTTCTTTTTGTTTTTTAGTAAATCATTTACTATTTCTACCTTATCTTGGGGAAGGAGCGATGATTTATATGATGATACGCCTACATTTCTTGCGACATCACTTGCAATACCTTCATTATCTCCTGTAAGCATTATAGTCTTACATCCTGTACTATTAAGATATTCAATTGTGTGTTTTGATTCTTCTTTTATTTCATCTGCTATTACAATATAACCTAAGAATTTATTATCTAATGCGACATATACAATACTTCCTATATCACATGATGCATCATAGGCTATTCTATATTCTTCCATAAGTTTAAAATTTCCACATAAAATTTTGTGTTCACCACTTGCGATTATTCCTTTTCCTGATACATTTTCAATCATGTATTCATCTAATATTTGTTTGTTATACTCCATACATATTGATTTTGCGATAGGATGATTAGATCCTTTTTCTGCGATTGCGGCATACTTAAGTATTTCATCTTTATTATCAAAAGGGTATATTTTTTTAACTTTAAAATTACCTTTTGTAATAGTACCTGTTTTATCAAAGATAAATATATTTGCATTATTAAATTCTTCTAAATAAATTGACCCTTTAATCAAAATCTTATTCTTAGAAGCTCCACCAAGTCCTGCAAAGAATGATAATGGTACTGATATTACAAGAGCACATGGGCATGATACCACAAGGAATGATAATGCTCTATATATCCACTTAGACCATGTATCATAGTTTCCCATACATACATTTACAAGTGGTGGTATTATGGCTAAGGCTACAGCTAAAAATACTACAATTGGTGTATAGTATTTTGCAAATTTAGTTATAAAAGCTTCTGATTTAGATTTTTTATTAGATGCATTTTCAACTAATTCAAGTATTTTTGCGACTGTGGAATCAGAAAATTCTTTTAGTACTTTGACTTCAATCGTAGAGGTTAAATTAACACTTCCACTTATTACATTAACACCTTCCATTACTTCCCCTGGAAGTGATTCTCCTGTAAGTGCTTTAGTATCAACTTGCCCTGACCCACTTACTACAACTCCATCTAGAGCTATTTTTTCTCCAGGTTTTACAACAATTATATCTCCTACTTTAACACTTTCAGGATTTACTTCTTTAATTGTTCCATCACTATTTTTAATATTCGCATACAACGGCTTTATATCCATTAAAGATGTAATATCTTTTCTTGATTTTGATACAGCATAAGATTGGAACCATTCACCTACTTGATAAAATAGTAAAACCGCACACGCCTCATCAAATCCTTCAGGATCTGATGTTTTAATACCTGTATAAATACCAAGCCCAAACGCAGCTATTGTTGCGAATGCCATTAAGAAATTTTCATCAAATATTTGTCCATTTCTAATATTATGGGCTGATTTTCTTAACACATCATGACCAATATAAACATATATTACAAAATATAATGTAAATGTAAGTAGCCATCCATATTTAGAATCAATAAGGGACGCTATTCCATATTCTTTATCACACGCTTTTTTTAGTATTAAATCTATAAATAATACTGCAAAAAACATTATTAATGCAATAATTATCCTTTTTAAATTTCTCTTTTGTTTTTTTGACATATTACCCTCCTTAGTTGAACGATTGTTCAACTATAAAGTATTATAATATGGTGCATAAACACCATATATTATTCTTCTATTTCAAAATCTGGTTCTACTTTTCTAGCTGCTTTTAAAATTTTCTTTAAGTTTTTGTCTAAATCTTCACCATCTAGTACCATCTTTTGTGTCATGAAATTAATTTCGCATTTATTTATAAATTCTAGTTTAGAAATTGCATCTTGACATTTTAATGCACAGTTTGCACAATCTACTTCAATTTTATATGTTTTTACCATTTATATCACCTTTTAATCTTTCTCTTCTATGTGCTCTATTGCGGTATTAAAAATAGTTTCTATATGCTCATCATCAAATGAATAATACACTTCTTTACCATCTTTTCTACCTTTTACAAGTTTTGCATCCTTTAATGTTCTTAATTGATGAGATACAGCACTTTTATTCATCCCAACACATATACATATTTCAGATACGCATAACTCTTTTCCTTTAATTGTGTATAAAATTTTAGCACGAGTACTATCCCCTAAAACTTTAAACAAATTAGTTAGTTTTAATAGTTCTTCTTCCCCAGGAAGTGTGTCTTTTATATATTCTAAATTCAATAATACCACCTCTAATTACAATATAACATCAGTTGAACAGTTTGTCAACTGTTCATTTGATATAAAACATATTATACATTGATTATCATAAAAAGTTGAATAATTCTACCTTAGTTAATAATTCATAATACTTATAAAGAGTTCAAAAAATAACCCCTTAAGTTTTGTTCCAGATAACTGGGATTACTTAGGGGTTATAATGTTATTTAGTAATTTTAATTATTTCTATTCTAACACCTGGTTAGTTATATAAAATTAAAAAAACAACACATTACTTTTATATAAACATTAATTCACTATATATATTATAAGCATTAACAAAATGCATAAATTAGTATATTTTTATTTTCTCTACAATATCTCACTGCTTTTATTTAATAACGATTTTAAGCCATTTCTTTTCATTGCTTTATTTTAAAAGTCATATTCTTCTTTACCTAATGCAAAAGTTAAATATGTTGGCATTGTAATAATATCATTTGTATTTGTTATATTATAGTCACCAATTTTAATTAGTTTAGTTTTACCATAGTGTTCTGGATGCGCCATAACAGTTTTACTCGATTTTGTATTCCCACTTTTTGCCTTCACTTCAAGCAATGTCGCATAACCTTTATACGCAATTACAAAATCTATTTCTAAACCTGTTTCTTTGGCAAAATAAAACGGGGTGATGCCTGCTTTTGTCAACGAATCAAAAACCAAGGATTCATAAATTGCACCCTTACCTTGACCAATTTCTCCTTTGTTCATCGATTGAACTGTATCAATACCAAACATTGAAGTTACAATACCTATATCTTCTGGAAATAATTTAAATTGAGATTCTATTTTTTCTCCTACAAGCGACAACGATGGAATATATAGATTATGTACTTTAGATACGATATATGCTTCTTTAAGATAATTAATCGCATCATTTTTATCATATGAAGAACCTGTTGTCACTTTTGATACAATAAAGCGTTTATTTTCTTTTGATAAAAATGATGGAATCAATTCAAATACATTTTGAATTCTACTCACTTCTCCAGGTTTAAATAAAGGATTATTCATTTTATCTTTTCTTCTTCCAAAATCACTTCTCATATCGAATATAATACTATTTAATACCTTATAGGCTTCCACGATTTTATTGGTCCTAATATATTCACTAACAACCTTGGGAAAACCGCCGATGCATGAATATTTCAAATATAAATTTTTATACAAATTATGAATATTTTCTGGAATAGTTTCTTTTTTAATGAAATAATTAACTAAATCACTAATTTGGCTATCTTTATACCATAATGCCCACAAAAACTCTTCAAAATCCATTGTCTTCATATCAATTACTTTTTCATAACCCACAGGTGCTGGTGTTGAGTCACCTATGACATATCCATTGATTCCAAGATAAGATCCGCTTCCAATTACTTTATATTTTGATTCATTTTTGAAATTTTTTAAAGATAGTCTAGCTCTTGGACACTCTTGAATTTCATCAAAAAAAATCAAAGTATTTGATGCCTCTATTTTGACGTCAGGAAATCTTAGAGAAATATTTGAAATTATTGTTTCAACATCTAAATGGCCAGCAAAATCCGTTATGAAATCTGGATTATTCCAAAAAATTTATTTCTATAATATTTAAATTATTTCTTTTAGCAAATTCCCTTACGCTTTCAGTTTTACCACATTGTCTAATTCCTACTAACAATAGTGGTTCACTATTTTTGTTTTTTAACCACTCGTTTAAAATATTATCGATTTTTCTTCTAAAATACATAATCTCACCACCTTTTTTGTCATTTCCACATATAAAATACAACAAATTCCAAGCGAGTTTTCAACTTTTTCTGACAAATTCCAAGTGCGTATTATAATTTGATATTAGGTAATGTATAATTAAAATTACTATATTTAGCCAATAATGTTTTTTTATTCATATTTTTTAGCCGGTCTTAAAACAATTAAAAGTATAAATAATAGTAATGCTGTTATACCTAAAGATAGTGGGTATGCCATAAGTATTGTTTTAAACGTTTTATGTTTAGGAAATACTGTGTATATCCAAGTAAGTCTTACCCCACATATTCCTACAATCGTTAATATTGAAGGTATGACAGATATTCCAAATCCTCTCATATATCCAGCAAATATTTCATACATTAGAGTGAACATATATGATGTACATATAAATAACAACCTTAAATATCCATATTTAATAACTTCACTATTTGTATTAAACAACAACAAAATTTGTTTTCCTAATAGATATATAAAACTATCCACAACAATCATCGCAAATATTCCTTCTAGAAGTGCAACATATAATGTTTGCTTGCATCTTTTTATATTTTGTGCTCCAAAGTTTTGTCCTACAAAAGTAGTAGCTGCCTGACTGAATCCTGCAAACACATATGATACTATAGCTTCTATGTTATATGCAGCACTTGATGCGGCCATAATAGTTGGTCCTAGCGAATTTATTTTAGTTTGTATTACAATATTTGCTATACAAAATACAGCACTTCCAACTCCTGCAGGAATTCCTATATGAAGAATTTTTTTTAAGATATTTATATCAATTTTTAAATCTTTAATTGATACTTTAATATAACCTTTACTCAAAAATAAAAGTATTAATAATATTAATGATGATATAGCATTTGATATAGTTGTAGATATCGCAACTCCTGCAACGTCTAAATCAAAGACTATAACAAACACTAAATTTAACGCTAAATTTAATATACCAGAAATTAATAACACTATAAGTGGTGTTTTAGTGTTACCAACACCTCTATAAATTGCGGCTAAAAAGTTATATAAAAGTATAAATGGTACTCCTATACAATATATTTTAAAGTATTTAATAGTCATATCATATACTTCTGATGGTATATTTTGAGTTTTAAAAATCGGATCTGCTAAAAAGAATCCTACAAGAAATATTACAATTCCAAACAATAGAGATGTTAAAATCGATGTATGTACACACTTTCGTACTCCATCATAATCCTTTGCGCCAAGAGACTGTGCAACCACTACATTACAACCTAAAGACACCGCAATAAAAGTTGATACTAAAAGCCCTATAATTGATGAAGATGCTCCTACTGCTGCCATAGCGTTTGTTCCTTTGTCTCCTGAAAAACGCCCTACAACCGCAACATCCGCTGCGTTAAATAATTGTTCTAATATTCCTATTAAAATAAGTGGTATCGCAAAGAACAATATGTTCTTCCATAATGATCCTTCTAACATATTTATATTTTTTTCTTTCATACAAAACACCTTTTAAACTAATGATATTCTAGTACTTTAAAATATAATTGTCTATAACAAAAATAAAAAGCATTCCCCGTTTTTTGAGAAATGCCTTTTAATTTACTTCTTTAATAATTTTTTTATTCTTGAAACAGCTTCAAGTGTATTTTCATAAGTGTTGAATGATGTTAATCTAAAATATCCTTCTCCACCAAATCCTTCACCAGGAGTTCCTATAACATTAGCTTCCTTTAATAAGTAATCAAAGAAATCCCAGGAAGGCATATTATTTGGACACTTTAGCCAAATATATGGGCTGTTATGTCCTCCTGTATAGAATATGTTAAGTTCATCAAAACAATCAGCTAAAATTTTCGCATTACGCTTGTAATATGCGATATTTTCCATACATGCTTTAATTCCTTCTTCTGAAAGTGCAGCTTCTGCAGCACGTTGTGTGACATAAGAAACTCCATTAAACTTAGTAGCTTCACGTCTTCTCCATATTTTATTTATTTCAAGTTCAGAAGGGATTAATGTATATCCACATCTCACACCTGTAAATCCACAACTTTTTGATAATGATCCGATTTCAAGTGCACAACTTCTAGCTCCTTCTATTTCGAAAATAGAATGAGGGATATCATCATCTTCAATGAATGCTTCATAAGCTGAATCGAAGATAATAAGTGATCCTGTCTTATTGGCATAATCTACCCACTCTTTTAATCCTTGATGTGTGTAGGATGCTCCTGTAGGGTTATTTGGAGAACAAATATAAATTACTTTTGGATTTTCGTCTAACCCTGCTGGTGTAGGTAAGAATCCATTTTCTTTTGTTCCGTAAATTATATGTATATTATTTCCATTCATTGTGTTAGAATCTATATATACAGGATATACAGGAGATGAAATATATACATCATTTTGTCCAAAAATATCTAAAATGTTTGAAACATCAGTTTTAGCTCCATCTGAGATAAACACATCATCTTCTACAAGCTTAATACCATATCTATTATAATATTTTATTACAGCTTGTTTTGTAAAAGAATATCCCCACTCAGGTGGATATCCCCTAAACGTTTCTTGTAAACCCATTTCATCTGTAGCTTTATGCATCGCATCAATTACAATTTTTGGTAAAGGTAGTGTTACATCACCTATTCCTAGTTTAATAATTGGCGCATCAGGGTTTTGTTCTTTATAAGCCGCTACTTTTTTATTTATTGTTGAGAATAAATATGACTCTGATAAGTTTTTAAAGTTTTCGTTTAATTTAATCTTCATAGTACACCCCGTCGTAAATTTTCTTTGCAGGACCTTCCATAATTATAGTCCAATCTGATTTAACAGTTATGTAAAGAGTTCCACCTATTAAGTCTACTCTTATTTTTTTATCAAAAGAAGCTTTTCCAAGTCTACATGCAACAGATGCTACAGCACAAGCTCCTGTTCCACAAGCATAAGTTTCTGCTGAACCTCTTTCATAAACTCTCATTTTGAAATGATTCTCCCCTAGAGTTTCAACAAATTCTGTATTAACTCTTTCAGGGAATAGAGGATAATTTTCAAATGATGGTCCCATACTTACAAGGTCTAGTGAATCAATTCCATCCATAAAAATTACTTGATGTGGGTTTCCAATAGAAACAGCTGTTACATTATATTTTTTATCTAATACTTCTATTTCTTTATCAATAATTTCAGTTTTAGAATATGCAGGAATAACCTCAGGATTAAACATAGCCTTTCCCATATCTACAGATACTAAATCAACAATGCCATTTTCAAGAACGTGTAAATCTAGTGTCTTAACTCCTGATTTAGTTTCAACTGTGAAATGAGTTTTATCAGTAAGTCCGTTTTCATAAACATATTTACCAACACATCTAATACCATTTCCACACATATTTCCTTCTGAACCATCCGCATTAAATATTCTCATTTTAAAATCACATATTTTTGATTTATCAATAGTAATGATTCCATCTGAGCCTACAGAGAAATGTCTTTTTGACATTTCAATTGAAAGTTCTTTAATATGTTTTACTTCTTTTTCAATTTGATTTATATATATGTAGTCGTTTCCACAACCTTGCATCTTAGTAAATTTTATCATTTTAGTCCTCCAATGAAGCTTTTATAAATCCATAGAATAATGGATGTGCCTTATTAGGTCTTGATTTAAATTCAGGATGATATTGTACTCCAATAAAGAATCTACATTTATCATTTTCTACAGCTTCTACAAGTGTATCATCTGGTGATACTCCGCACAATGTAAGACCTGCATCTAAATATTCTTTCTTATAGTCATTATTAAATTCGTATCTATGTCTATGACGTTCTGAAATTAATGTTTGACCATATAATTCTGAAATTAAACTTCCTTCAATAAGATGGCAAGGATAAGCACCAAGTCTTAATGTACCACCTTTAGCTATAGTATCCGATTGTCCATCAACAAATCCGATTACTTGATGTTCTGATGTTGGATTAAATTCATGTGATGTCGCATCAGCGTATCCCAATACATTTCTTGCAAATTCAATACAAGCTATTTGCATTCCAAGACAAATTCCAAGATATGGAACATTGTTTTCTCTTGCATATTTACATGCAAGAATCATACCTTCAATTCCTCTATCTCCAAAACCACCTGGAACAAGAATACCATCCGCATCTTTTAATACATCACCAACACTTGATTGTGTAATTGTATCACTATCAATCCAATCAATTTTAACGCAAGCACCATTTGCATACCCTGCATGTCTTAGTGCTTCCGCAACTGATAAATATGCATCATGGAATGCTGTATATTTTCCAACAAGCGCAATATTTACACTCTTTTTTAAATTATGGATGTTATCTACTAATTTAATCCAATCTGTTAAATCAGCTTCTTTAGCTTCCATATGAAGTGTTCTTAATACAATCTTTGATAAATTTTGTTTTTCTAACATTAAAGGTGCTTCATAAAGATTTGGTAATGTTGTGTTTTCAATTACACAGTCTCTTGGAACATCACAGAACCCAGCAATTTTGCTAAATATTGACTTATCTGTAATTTCTTCATCTGAACGAAGAACTATAATGTTTGGATTAATTCCTCTACCACGTAACTCTTTTACTGAATGTTGTGTAGGTTTTGATTTGTGTTCTTCTGAAGCTTTTAAGTATGGTACAAGTGTTACATGAATATAACATACATTATCAAGTCCTACTTCACGACCTACTTCACGAATAGCTTCTAAGTATGGTTCTGATTCTATGTCACCAACAGTACCACCAATTTCAGTGATTACTATATCTGCCTCACTCTTTTGTCCTATTTTATAAATAAAACTTTTAATTTCGTTTGTGATGTTTGGGATATATTGAACAGTGTGTCCTAAATATTCACCATTTCTTTCTTTTGTTATAACATTTTGGAAAACTTTTCCTGTTGTAAGATTTGAATATTTATTCAAATTTTCATCAATAAATCTTTCATAATGTCCTAAATCTAGATCTGTTTCTGCCCCATCTTCAGTGACATATACTTCTCCATGTTGATATGGAGACATAGTACCTGGATCGACATTGATATATGGATCTAGTTTTTGGCTTATTACTTTAAGTCCTCTTGATTTTAAAAGTCTTCCTAATGATGCGGCTGTAATTCCTTTTCCAAGTCCTGAAACAACCCCACCTGTTACAAATATATATTTCATTTTTTAATTAAGCCTCCTTGTGATATTTTTTTATGATTTCAATTGCAATATCTACTTTAGCAACTCTTAAATCCATTGCCCTACGTACTATGTATTTATGGGCATCATCTTCACTCATACCTTCTTTAGATATAAGTAGCATTTTAGCAAGATTAACCTTTTTACTTTCTTCTAATTTTACAGCTAAAGGTTTCTCACTAGTCTTTCTAACGCTTCCACTAGCCGTTTCAAGCATTCTTACAGCTTGAACTACAACATCAGCCTTTGTAGGCTTAGAAATAGTTATAACTCCATAATTGGCAAATTTATAATACACATTATCATAGTACATTTGACTAACAAATATTATTGTAGGCGTTTTTTGCGCATTATCAATAGCTAAGTTATATCCATTCCCATCGGGAAGAAGCGAATTTATTATTAAGAAGTTAAATTCTCTTTCATTTAATAATCTACATCCTAAGTTTTCACTTTGAGCAAATGTTATTTCATAATCTTCATTGAATAGACTTTTTAACAACGTATTAAATTTATCATTGCTTGAAACTATAAGCATTTTATATTTCATGTCTACTCAACTCCTTTAATTATTTTAAAAATGATTCAAGAATTCTTTCGTTTAAATATTTTTTTATAAATTCTGATTTAGAAGCTATAGCTTTAGCTTCTGCTAAATCTTTAGGAAGCACGTCTAAAGTCTTTAAAATTGCATCATCTGCTTCAAATAGATTTAAATTTAAAGGTTCCCCTGGTTCTAATTTATTTAAAATTCCATCCATCATTGCATATATTAATAAACTAAACGCAATATATGGATTTGATATACAATCTGGAGAACGAAGTTCAAATCTTTTGAATTCTCCTTTTGCGGCTGGAATTCTTATAAGGTCAGAACGATTTTCATATGAGTACGCAATATATTTTGGCGCACTATGATGACCAAGTCTTTGATATGAATTCTCTATGGGATTTAAGAATAATGATAATTCTTTAATATGTTTTAAAATTCCTGCGATTGCATAATAGAAATCTTTTTCTTTATTTTCTGAATCAACAGAAATATTTATATGATGACCATTTCCTGGTTTTCCTTCTAGAGGAGATGGTTCAAACGATGCATAAATACCATTTATAGAGGCGATTGTACGTACTACATTCTTATATGTAATTGCATTATCAGCTGATGTAAGTGGGTCTGCATAATGATAATGAATTTCATTTTGTCCCGGACCTTCTTCATGATGTGATCCAGATGGTTGAATACCCATTTCTGATAAAGCTAGGCATATTTCACGTCTAATATTTTCTCCTCTATCTTCAGGGGCTACATCCATATACATTGCATTATCGTATGGTTCCTTTGTAGGATTTCCATTAATATCTTCTTTAAATAAATAGAACTCCATTTCACTACCAAAACCAAAAGAAACGCCATTTTCTTTTGCATACGAAATAGCATTCTTTAATACGTCTCTTGTATCAACTTCAAAAGGTGTGCCATCTGGGTTTTTGATATCGCATATCATACGAATAACTCTACCCTCTCTTGGTCTCCATGGTAAAATAGCTATAGTTTCAGGATTAGGGAAGAGTAATAAATCACTCTTCTCTTCTCCTTTAAATCCTTTAATTGCCCACGCATCTATAGAAACTCCAAATTCAAATGCACGTTCTAATTCTGATGGCATTATTGAAATGTTTTTTTGATTACCAAAAACATCAACAAATTGAAGTCTTATAAATTTCACATCATCATCTTTCACATATTCTAAAATTGTACTTATGTCTATCATAAATATCCTCCTAATTTCCACAATAAAGTTGTTTATAAGGATTCTTAGAGTTAGGTAAAACCTTAATAAATTTCTCCTTTTTAAGCATTGATAAATCTGTATTAAAATATTTTTCATATTTTACTAAGTATTTATCAATCTCTTTTAGATCATCTTCTGTAGCTGTACTAGCTACTACTTGTGAAGGGAATGTATAATCAGATACATCACCTCTTATATACATAACTCCACCATGCATTCCTGTAGCTGCATATTGGCCGATTGATTTTTCTTTGTTATCCTTATTCAATATAATTATAACACCACCAGCTTGATATTCACCTAAAAAATTTCCTGCAGCTCCACCAGCTACTATTACAGGTATCTTATCAAGATAGCTTTTCATATGAATTCCTGTTCTATATCCAACATCACCATCGATATATATTTCACCACCACGCATT
Source organism: Parabacteroides distasonis (assembly GCA_963623875.1). Classification (GTDB taxonomy): domain Bacteria; phylum Bacillota_I; class Bacilli_A; order Acholeplasmatales; family Anaeroplasmataceae; genus UBA3206. The sequence goes on from CAVFNL010000021.1 coordinate 11,868, forward strand.
GCATACCCTACAGTATCACCTGCATGACCGTGAACAATAATTTCACCATCATTCATAGTATCTCCTAAGGCATCTGATGTATTACCATATATATCAATAATAGAACCATTTAGATAACATCCACAAGCATTTCCAATTGTTCCGTTTAGGATAAAGTGAACTCCTTCTGAAGATGCGGCTATATATCTATGACCTAATATGTTAGTTATTTCAATTTCTTTATCACTTGTATTTCTTACAAGTTCATTAAGTTTATCAAATGTTAAATCTTTTGCATCTATCATATTTATCACTCTCCTGCATGCTTAATTCCAAGAATTCTAAGTTCAGCATCGGATAAATCATATCCTCTAAGCATTAATCTATTACCTTTTAAAGCTTCAATAGAGTTTATACCCATTCCACCAAGCATTTCTTTAATTTCACGTGTCCATGCTGTTACTAAGTTTTCAAGTCTTTGTGCTCCAGTTTTTGGATTTAATCTCTTAGCTAAATCAGCATTTTGAGTCGCAATTCCCCAGTTACACTTACCGCTCTTACAATCTCTACATAAATGACATCCTATAGCTAGTAATGCCGCAGTTCCTATATATACTGCGTCAGCACCAAGGGCGATTGCTTTTAATACATCAGCACTGTTTCTAATACTTCCTGAAACAACAATAGAGACATTACCTCTTATTCCTTCTTCTCTTAATCTTTGATCAACTGATGCTAAAGCAAGTTCAATAGGAATACCTACATTATCTCTAATTCTTGTAGGCGCAGCTCCTGTTCCACCTTTATATCCATCAATAGCTATAATGTCAGCTCCTGATCTTGCAATACCTGATGCGATAGCTGAAATGTTATGAACAGCCGCAACTTTTACAATAATAGGTCTTGTATAATTAGTAGCTTCTTTTAGGGAATATACAAGTTGACGTAAATCCTCAATTGAATAAATATCATGATGTGGCGCAGGTGAAATTGCATCTGATCCCTCAGGAATCATACGTGTTCTTGATACATCACCAATAGTTTTTGTTCCAGGTAGGTGTCCTCCTACTCCTGGTTTTGCACCTTGTCCCATTTTAATTTCAATCGCAGCTCCACCATATAAGAAGTCTTTATATACTCCAAATCTTCCTGAAGCAACTTGTACTATAGTATTATCAGTGTATCCCTTTAAATCTTCATGAAGTCCACCCTCACCAGTATTGTAGAATGTTCCTAGGTTTTTAGCAGCTTCAGCTAATGCTTTATGCGCATTTAAAGAAATAGCTCCATAACTCATACCAGCAAACATAATTGGTGTTTCAAGTTTTAATTGAGGCTCCATTTTAGTAATTAATTTACCATTTTCATCTCTTTTAATATTGTTATCTTTCTTACCTAAGAAAACTCTAGTCTCCATAGGCTCACGTAGTGAATCTATAGGTGGATTAGTTACTTGAGATGCATTTATAAGCATATGATCAAAATAGTTTTTAGTTTTATTAGGATTTCCCATAGATGAAAGTAACACTCCACCACTTTCAGCTTGTTTATAAATTTCATGGATTGCTTGTTCACTATAGTTATAATTATCTCTCATATGATTAACACTACGTCCAATTTGAAGTGCCTTAGTAGGGCATATTGAAACACAGCGTTGACAATCAACACATTTTGTATTGTCCGCAATCATCATTTTTAAATCTTCATCATATTTATGTACACCATAAGAGCATTGTTTTTCACATGCTCTACAATTAGTACATTTTAAATTATTTCTAAAAATTTCAAATTCAGGATAGATAAAACCCTCATTCATATTATCTAGCCTCCTTATTTAGCATTACAATGACAGGTTCTCCACCACGTGGTGAATAAACACTATCAAGATTTGGTTCCATAGATCTAATAGCACATTCCTCTGAACCAAAATATACCATATCATCTTTATACCCTACAACAAGACTACGAAGCTTTAATCTATCATTTAAAGCCATTAATCCGTCTTTAAATCCTACAATTATAGAGAAAGGTCCTGTTACTAGAAGAGATGAATATGTATTTCTTAAGAAAGTATATTTTTCTTTTAATTCTGCTGGCATCTTATCGATTTCATCCCAGAATGGCGCAGCCATAACTGAAGCTACTTCTTCTAAAGTTAAATGCTCTTTTCTAAGAAGATAATCAATTATATAGCACATAACTTCTGTGTCTGTTTGTAAATTACATTTATAACCAAACATTTCCATATATCTTCTATTTGCGTCATAAGATGAAATTTCACCATTATGAACTATAGAATGTTCAAGCAATGCAAATGGATGAGATCCAGCCCACCAACCTGGTGTGTTAGTTGGATAACGTCCGTGTGCAGTCCACATATATCCCTCATATTGATCAAGCATGAAGAATTCTCCAACATCCTCAGGGAAACCTACAGCTTTAAATACTCCCATATTTTTTCCTGAAGAGAAAATATAAGCTCCTTCAATATCAGTATTTATTTTAAACACTATTCTTGAAACATATTCTTCTTCATCAAGTTCAGAATCCTTAAGTCTATTTAAGTTTGGCTTTGCAAAATATCTCCAAATAAGTGGCTTATTTTTAATAGCTTCAATTTTTTTAGTAGGAATTATTGAATATGAAACAATCTCAAACATCTTATTAATATAATGTTCACATTCTTCTTTCGCTTTTTCATTATCGTAGAATATATGAAGAGCATAATAATCTTTATATTCAGGATAAATACCATATCCGGCAAATCCTCCTCCTAGACCATTTGATCTATCATGCATAGTTCGCATTGATTCTACAATCTTTTCTCCATTAAATCTTTTTCCATCCTTTGAAATAATCGCAGCTATTGCACATCCAGATGGATTTCTAAATTCTCCTTCTCTTAACATCTAAATCACCTCATTGTAATTTTTTCCCTAAAATTGTAAGGGTAAGAAAAAAGGGTGTCCAAAAAACAGGCATAATAAATGTCTATTTTTTGAACCCCATTGTTCATACTACAAAGATACCATTTCATTTTTTTATAGTCAATAAATTTTGTAAACATTTATATGACCAGCAAATTTTATACAAGATTATTTAAAAAACGCAAATTTATTTCAAAAAAGCGGTGCATTCGATGTTCATGTTGCATAAAGTTAGCATTTTTAAACCATTTTCTTAAACAGCTCGCAAAATTATATTTTACAAAACACATAATTTATAAAATTAAATTCCTGATATTTTGCTTGAAACAAGTCAAGCTGTCATAAATTAATACGAAGTTAATAAATCTTTATTTTCTTTATTTTTTATTTTAACCATATTAAAATATAACAAAATCATATGAATTAGTATAGTAAACAAAACAAATATACAAACTATCCATAAATTAAAGCTTAAAATATTACCATTAAATACATAATTATATTCTATTGCATTTCTGTTTAATGCAACATAACAAACATACACAAAAACAGCTATGATTGATGTAGATATATTTATTGGTATACTATCATAAAATACCAATCTTAAAATATCACGGTTGGATATTCCATTATGTTTTAGTATTCCAAAGTTTCTTAAATTGTTCTTAAAGATAGAAAAATTCATATAATAAAGCATACTTATCTCTAATATAAGTCCTGCAACTAGAATATAAATAGAAATTTTTCTTGCGGCTTTTCTTTCTTCTATAACCTCGGATACTTCATCATCTAGTGGATTTAGTAATTTCAATTTTTCTTCTTTTACTAATTTCTTTATTTTTTTATATTCTTTAGTATTCCCAGGCCTTACCGCAATATGTGGTATGTCTACCGCTCTATCCTTATATTCAACTATGGTATTACAAAATGAATCAGTAAACGCTACTTCAGGGGATGAAAGTCCTGCTTTTACAAATATACCCGTCAATGTAAAATCATACATTTTCCCAGCCAACTCTAAAGATATTTTTTTACCTATATATTCACTTTCATCATCAACTCTATCTACGCCTAGATATCTACATAAAGCCCATGATGAAAACATAATCTCATTATCATTTTCAAGCATTTTACCTTTTTCAATATTGTAAGGATTTACAAGTGATTTTTTATAAAACCTATATTCTTCACCATTATGAGTGAATGTCTTCTTTTTTCTATGCCTTAATGTATTAAAAGTATTTTCGTTTAATTCAATATTTTCATACCAATTATCAATATAACTAACAAAGTTGTACTTGCTATCTCCTGTAAGCTTATCGAAATAGTGATAATTTGTTGTTCTTACTTTTACGATATTTAATGCTATTTCATTATCTATCACAAATGATTTTAAATGTAATTCATCACATCTCTCTTTCGAGTAATCAGTAATAATTATATCATTATCTTTTAAATCATTGTTTATTATATAATTTTGAATACAACTAGAGTTTTCGCTATCGCCTTCAACTAGGTCAGCATATGTTATTAAATCTAAATCATAATAAAATTTAGTATATTTTTTAAATTTATTAGCTTTTTCGCTTGTAATATCAAAAGTATTATATTCTATCGTTGATTCATTAGATACTACATAATAGTCACAAAAACTTTTGTATGATTTAAACTCTAAATTATTCATATCAAACATCACATTATAAAGTCCAACGACCACAAAGCACATAGAAATCATTAAAGTAATAGTAAAAACTACTTTTCTAACTAATTGTTTAGAAAACATCTGATGTGATATTTTCAAAGTATTTAGTGTCTTTGTCTTTTTAATTGCCTCATAACTTGATTCAAAATATGAAACATTTAATTCCAAAATCTCTCCGTACGATAATTTGATATATTGATCTGTATATTTTTCTATCAATTCTATGTCATGTGTTGATACAAGAACAAGTCTATCCTTCGATAATTCCTTCAAAGTATCAACAACTATAGTTGCGTTTTCTAAGTCTAAAGATGCGGTAGGTTCATCTGCTAAAACTATTTTTGTGTTTCTTAAAATCGTAATGAGAATTGCGACTCTTTCTTTCTCTCCACCAGATAGTTTTGAAACCTCTAATTCCATTAAATCGTTGATTTTTAAAAGATTAGAATACTTTTCAAAATTTTCTACACAATTTTTAAAAAGAATACCTGAAACATTTAATATCACTTTTATATTGTCGATTACTTTTAAATGATTAAATAATTGATTATCTTGATAAATATATCCTACGATATTTTTCCTTATTATATCTATATCCTTATTAGTAATAGTATCATAATCATAGCCAGCAACTTTTATTTTCCCTGAAGTTTTTAGTATTTCATGCGATATTAAATTAAAAATAGTCGATTTCCCACTTCCACTTTTTCCTTCTAGTGCTATTAATCCTCTAGATGGCAATTTAAATGTGAGATTTTTAACAATAGCCGTTTTTAGCCTATCATTATCATATACAACACTTACGTTATCAAATAATATCATATTATATTTCACCATCTAAATAAACATATCCGTTTTGCTTGTCCATAATATTTTTATACATACTACCTTCTTTAATATAAGGGTAGAAACCTATTGCGCTTGAATCTTCTCTAAATGCATACTTTATAAAATAGCCAGCATCACTTAATCCACTTGCTTTATATGAATATGTTTTATATTTCTTTCCATACCAAGTCTTTTTATTTTTTACTTCTTGTGAATAATTTATTTCGAAAACTTTAACAAAATATACATCAAAATCTGCCCTAATTTCACAAGCATAGTATCTATCGCAATCAAAAGCATTTAAAACATTCTTAATTGATAGTCCTTCGCTAATTGTATAACTTTTTTCTTCTTTAATTTTATTAGAAATACTAGTTGATAGTTCGCTATCAATAAAATATGTAAATTTTAATACATCTAATGACGCTGTCAAGCCTTTTTGTATAGAATAAGGTCCTTTTAAGTTTTCTTCCATACTTTTTTCATAAGTAGAACCTTCTGTCTTACTTGATGTGTATGTAATCACTATTGAATTATTTTTAGCAACATATAAATAATCCTCATTAATTTTTTTTACTCTTGCATTAAGTACCTTATCATATTTATATATAACATATTTAAATTTATCTAACTTATAATATGAATTGTCATAATTATTTTCTTTTATTCTTTTAATCGAACCATATGTACCATCTGATAGTCTTTTTGAATTTCCAAATATAGTTTCATCAACATAAGAATTTGCATAAGCAGTGTTATTACCGTATGAATAGCTTTCATTGTATGTTTTCGCGTTTATATTAGGGCATACGCAAAAAAAGCCTAATGTAAACCCGCTAATTAAAATAATTTTTTTCATTATAATCCCCCGTATGATTACCTATTTAACGTATGAATATTATACCACTCCACATATTATTGTCAACTTTTGGTTATTTACAACTAACGCGTAACCTAATACATATTTAATACGCATAATTTTTCTTCTATTATGCCAAAAATTTGATAGTTGTTACAGTCAACATGGATTTTTACAAATTAGATGCAATCCAAAATGCGCCAACATAACATCACACCCTATTTTTATAAACATCATTAATAAGGTTTACAATATTTTATAATTTGAAACCGTTGCCTAAATAAAATTCAAAGTAATTGACTTATCAAAAATATAATTCAACGCATTCTTTTAGAAATACGTACGTTTCGAACAACATTAGTATATTTTGAAATCATCTTCCTAGGAAACACAAAATTTAATTTTATGAAGTTCAGTTGTTTAAAAATTTAATTCAAAAACTTCACTATGAAAGTAATATCAATGCATTTTAATTTGACTTATAGGTTTTAAGGGCTTACAATTAGGCTATCAAAAGCAAGGGTGCTTCAAGGACATTAGTCCGCGAAGACCCTTTTTATTTTTTGATAGCGATTTATATAAGGAGGATTAATATGGAACAAATCACTGATTATTTTGGATCTTTAGTATTTAATGATGAAGTTATGAGAAATAGACTTCCTAAAGATACCTACAAAACTCTTAAGAAAACTATTACTGAAGACAAAGAGTTAGACATTAGTGTTGCGAATGTCGTTGCAGAAGCAATGAAGAACTGGGCACTTGAACTTGGTGCAACACATTTTACACATTGGTTTCAACCAATGACAGGAATCACAGCTGAAAAGCATGATTCATTTATTTCACCAGTTGACGGTGGAAAGGTAATTCTTGAATTTAGTGGTAAAGAATTAATTAAAGGAGAGCCAGATGCTTCTTCTTTCCCAAGTGGAGGTATTAGATCCACATTTGAAGCTAGAGGATATACAGCTTGGGACCCAACATCATATGCATTTATAAAAGATAAATGCCTATGTATTCCTACTGCATTCTGTTCATATGGAGGACAAGCTCTAGATAAGAAGACTCCATTACTTAGATCAATGCAAGCATTATCTAAACAAGCAGTTAGAGCATTAAAATTATTCGGAAACGAAGATGTAATCTCAGTTAAAACTACAGTTGGACCTGAACAAGAGTACTTCTTAGTAGATAAAGACTTATATGAGAAACGTCCTGACCTAGTTTATACTGGTCGTACTTTAGTTGGAGCAAAATCTCCTAAAGGTCAAGAACTTGCTGACCACTACTTTGGAGTTATCAAAACTAGAGTTAAAGAATTCATGGATGATTTAAATAAAGAATTATGGAATCTTGGAATTCTTGCTAAAACAGAGCATAACGAAGTTGCTCCTGCTCAACATGAATTAGCTCCAATATTCGCTACAACAAACGTTGCAGCTGATCACAACCAATTAACAATGGAAATTATGCAAAAGGTTGCTAAGAGACATAATATGGTATGTCTTCTTCATGAAAAACCATTTGCTGGAGTAAATGGATCAGGAAAACATAATAACTGGTCAATGGCTACTAATACAGGTGTTAACTTACTTGAGCCAGGTGATACTCCTGCTGAAAATGCACAATTCTTATTATTCTTAACTGCAACTATCAAAGCTGTAGATGAATATCAAGACTTATTAAGAATATCTGTTGCATCAGCTGGTAACGACTTCCGTTTAGGAGCAAATGAGGCACCACCAGCAATCGTTTCAATCTTCTTAGGAGATGAACTTGATGCCGTATTAAATGCAATCGCTGAAGATAAAGTTTATAAAGGTCAAAAGGAAGCCTTAAAGATTGGTGTAGATGTACTTCCACCATTACCAAAGGATACTACCGATAGAAACCGTACTTCTCCATTTGCATTTACAGGAAATAAATTTGAATTCCGTATGTTAGGATCAAATGAATCAATTTCTTGTGCAAACATCATGTTAAATACAGCTGTTGCTAAAGAACTTGATGAGTTCTGTACTGAACTTGAAGGTGCTAAAGACTTCGATAAGGCTCTTCATGATTTAATCAAGAAGACAATTATTGAACATAAACGTATTATATTCAACGGAAATGGATATACTGATGAATGGGTTGCTGAAGCTGAAAAACGTGGATTATTAAATCTAAAATCTACTCCAGAAGCTCTAGCTCATTATATTGATGAAAAGAACCTTTCATTACTTGAAAAATATCAAGTATTCACAAGAGAAGAAACTACTGCTCGTTATGAAATCAATCTTGAAAAATATTCAAACATTGTTCATATTGAAGCACAAACTCTTATCGAAATGCTTGAAAAAGACATTATTCCTGCAGGAGTTAAATATCAAGCAACTCTTCTTAATGAATTAACATTAAAGAAAGCTGTAAATATTAAGTCTGTATATGAAGAGGAAGCTATTGCTAAGATTTCAGGATTAGTTGATAGTCTATATGCTTCATTAAAGGAATTAAAAGATATGATTACAAATGCTCCAGCATTTAAATCTTCATTAGAACAAGGTCTATATTATAGAAACAGCGTTCTAGCTAAGATGACTGAAGCAAGAACTTATGCTGATGAACTTGAAGTAAGTGTAAGTAAGGAAGTTTGGCCTTACCCATCATATGGAGAGTTATTATTCGGAGTTAAGTAAAAAATATAAACTAGATAAAGGAGAATAAAATTATGGATGATATTTGGGCTATATGGTATTTAATCGGTGCTGCCTTCGTATTCTTTATGCAAGCTGGATTTGCGATGGTAGAAACAGGATTTACTCGTGCTAAGAATGCCGGAAACATTATCATGAAGAATCTTATGGACTTCTGTATTGGTACTGTTGCTTTCTCAATTCTTGGTGCTGGATTATTATTAGGAGAAGACAAACTAGCTGGTCTAGTTGGTCTTCCTACTTTAGGTATGTGGAATAACTTTAAAGAATTTGATTGGTCAAGTTTCGTGTTCAATCTAGTATTCTGCGCTACTGCATCTACTATTGTTTCAGGAGCTGTTGCAGAGCGTACTAAATTTAGTGCATACTGTATTTATTCATTTATTATTTCACTTGTTATATATCCTATTGAAGCACACTGGGTATGGGGTGGAGGATGGCTTAGCCAACATGGATTTATTGACTTCGCTGGATCTGCTTGTATTCACTCAGTAGGAGGATTATGTGCTCTTATTGGAGCTTATATGATTGGTGCTCGTACTGGTAAGTATATTAGAGATGATTCTGGAAAAGTTATTAAAGTTAATGCTATTCAAGGTCACTCATTAACACTTGGTGCTCTAGGATGTTTCATTCTTTGGTTCGGATGGTATGGATTTAACGGTGCAGCCGCAACTTCTAAATCTGAACTTGCACAAATTTTTGCAACTACAACAGTTGCTCCAGCATTTGCAACTGTTGCATGCCTAATCTTAACTTGGGTTAAGAATGGTAAACCTGACGTTTCTATGTGTCTAAATGCTTCTCTTGCAGGACTTGTCGCAATTACTGCAGGATGTCAAGCAGTTGACTATGTAGGAGCTGCTATAATTGGTATTATTGCTGGTATTTTAGTTGACGTAGCTGTTGAATTTATAGACAAGAAGTTACATATAGATGATCCAGTTGGAGCTGTATCTGTTCACTTCGTAAATGGAGTATTTGGTACAATTGCTGCAGGTCTATTCGCAACATCTAAAGCTACTGCTGGTGTAGATGGTCCTATCTATGCCTTAATTCATGGTACTTCTTTTGCTGATGGTATGAAGGTATTAGGATGGCAATTCCTAGGAATCATTTGTATTCTTCTATGGGTTGGAGTTACTATTACATTAACATTCTTCATTCTAGATAAAACAGTAGGTCTTCGTGCATCTGTTGAAGATGAAATTAAGGGTATGGATTTAGCTGAGCATGGTATTGTTGCTTATGCTGACTTCGTTCCTCAAGTTGAATCTATCGACTATACTGGTGCTGTAAGAGTTGTTGGAGAAACTCCAATGGCTGAAGCTATAGAAGTTAAAAAGATGGATATTCCAACTGAAGTTAGTGTTGATAGCACACCTGTTGCTTCAACTGGACTTCATAAGGTTGAAATCATCTGTAAAGAAAATATGCTTGATACATTAAAGACTGCAATGAATTCCATTGGTGTATCAGGAATGACTGTAACTCACGTTATGGGTTGTGGTGTTGAAAGAGGAAGACAAGAATTCTATCGTGGAGTTCCTGTAGAAGTAACTCTATTACCTAAGGTTCAAGTTGAAATGGTTGTTTCAACTGTACCAGTTGAAAAGATCGTTGACACTGCAAAACGTACTCTTTATACAGGACATATCGGTGATGGTAAGATCTTCGTTTATGATGTAAGAAATGCTATCAAGGTTCGTACTGGTGAAGAGGGGAGCGCAGCCTTACAAGATACTAAATAATTTTTGGTAATCTAAACAAAGAAGAATGAAGTGCCTACAATAACTTGTGGGCACCGATTTCATAATAAAGGAGTTTTTATTTATGTGTAGTATTATGGGGATATATGGAGATATTGATTACGATATCTTCAAAAAAGGACTAGACGAAACAATTTCAAGAGGTCCTGATATGCAAAGAATTATAAAATTAAATAAAGGATATCTAGGATTCAATAGACTTTCTATTATGGGTCTTTCTGAACTTGGTATGCAACCATTTGAATTAAATGGCTCATATAGTGTTTGTAATGGTGAAATATATCTATTCAGACCTATTAAAGCAGATTTAATTAAAAAAGGATATACATTCAAGAGTGAATCTGACTGTGAAATACTTCTTCCACTATATAAAGAATATGGTGTAGAAATGTTTAAGATGTTAGATGCTGAATTCGCAATGATTATTTATGATAATGAAAATGATAAAATAATCGCTGCTCGTGATCCTATTGGAATTAGACCACTATACTATGGTTACTATAATAATAATATAATATTTGCTTCAGAGCCAAAAAACATTGTGGGTTTAGTTAAAGAAATTTTCCCATTCCCACCAGGACATTACTATGTTGATGGCAAGTTCATTAAATATGCTGATGTAACTGATGTTAAAATGATTAATCCTACACTAGATGAAGCTTTTAAAAATATTCATGATAAGCTTGAAGCTGGTGTTTTAAAAAGACTAGATTCTGACTCTAAGGTTGGATATCTACTTTCTGGTGGACTTGATTCTTCTTTAGTGTGTGCAATAGCTGCTAAACATCAAGACAAGCCTATTAAAACATTCGCAATTGGTATGGAAACTGATGCGATAGACCTAAAATATGCGAAAATTGTCGCTGACTATATTAAATCAGATCATACTGAAGTTATCATTTCTAAAGAAGATGTATTAAGTGCTTTAGAGCATGTTATTCAAATACTTGGTACATATGATATCACAACTATTCGTGCATCTATGGGTATGTATCTAGTATGTAAATACATTCATGAAAATACAGATGTAAAAGTTCTTTTAACTGGTGAAATATCAGATGAACTTTTTGGTTATAAATATACTGACTTTGCTCCTAACGCTTCTGAATTCCAAAATGAAGCTGTTAAGAGAATACATGAAATCCATATGTACGATGTTCTACGTGCAGATAGATGTATATCAGCTAACTCACTAGAAGCCCGTGTTCCATTCGGAGATCTAGATTTTGCTCGCTATGTTATGAGTATTAATCCAGAAATGAAAATGAACAAATACAACAAGGGTAAATATCTACTTCGTATGGCTTTCAAAGATGGCTACTTGCCTGAATCCATCCTAATGCGTGAAAAAGCCGCATTTAGTGATGCTGTAGGTCATTCACTAGTTGATGATATTAAAGAATATGCTAATTCATATTATAGTGATGAAGAGTATAGCACAAAAATAAAAAATTATTCCTTTAATCCCCCATTCACAAAGGAATCATTACTATATCGTGAAATATTCGAAAAATATTATCCAAATCAGGCTTCAATGATTAAAGACTTCTGGATGCCTAATAAATCTTGGGAAGGATGTAACGTCAACGACCCTTCCGCAAGAGTACTTTCAAACTATGGAGATAGTGGAAAGTAAAAGAAAGAATCCCCCAAATTCAATGATTCAGGGAAAAAATGGACCTACTATAATGCAGATCCATTTTTCTTTTTATTATTTAAAATATCAACATATTTATATATTACACCCATAATAATGGATACAATTAAAATTCCAGCTCCTATCGCAAGAGATGATGAAAGTACATCTACAAAGTATCCTTTTCCACCATCTTTATTATTCCATAGTGCGTATACTGTATAATATAAAAGTCCTCCCGGTACTAACGCTAAGTTTGTTGAAAGCAAACATACAATTGTAGGCATTTTTACAACCTTAGATACAAGTTCAGCATATAGTGCTCCTACTACTTGCGAAATAAATATTGTCATAAGTACTGAATTAGTATATTTATCTAACATTACATATAATAGCGTTACAATAAATGAACCTATAATTATATATGGCAACCTCTTTAATTTCGTTCCAAAAAGTATTGAGAACATTATACAACCTATTGAACCAAAAATGGTTGTTATAGCCCAATTATGGTACTTATAGAAGTCCATATCATAATTAAATATCGCAATAGGAATTGAGAAGCCAATTACAATCGCAAGAGCTAATATTATCGATTGAAACAATCTATAAGCTCCACTTACTAAATCCTGCATCATAAGTTCACGGAACGCAATTCCGAATTCTTTTCCTGGAATTAATAACATAATAACGCCTATCATAATATAAGATATATGATCCCCTATATGAAGATAATGTAGGGCAACGGATAAGAATCCTCCTACCGTTGAAAATACAAGTGTATTAAATATCTTATAGTGCCCAAGCCTTGAAAAGAATAATATTAGCATCTCTAATACTACTGAGACAAGTCCTGCAGATAGTCCATCAAGTGCAGAACCACCATAGAATATCGAGAACGCTCCACACCCTATGAAAGCTGCGGCACATTTTAATATGATTTCTTTTTTTGATGTTTGATTATTATCAAATTTTTTTATTTCCGAATATATATACGTTGTATCAGGTAAGTTTTCACATATATACCTTGAAAGTTGATTTAATTCTTCTATTTTTCCAAGATTCAAAGATGAATCATAAATTCTTCTCATCTTTGTTGTAAACCAATCATCATTAGTTTCGAGTGTAGCCTCTATTTTTGTAGGTATCGCAAACACATCTACTTGTGCTGCGCCATATGCATAACAAATCTTTGATACAGTTTCTTCAACTCTAGATATTTCGGCGCCATTATGTAATAATCTAATACCTATTCCAAGTGCACAATCTAAGAGTTTTTTCCAATTAACGTTTAATTGTTTATCCAATGTAACACCACTCATTCATTCTTCATATATTATATTACAATGTGCTTTGAAATTTAATATATTTTTAATAAAATACCTAAAAATATTATCAACAAAACCAATCAATTTTAATTAATATGGTATAATAAATCATCAGGAGATGATTATATGGCACATCCAATTAAACACTTTATGACTATCACAAAACATAGACATTTGGTAATGCGTTATTGTTTTAAATGTGGTCTTATAAAACAAGGTTTATTGCATGATTTATCAAAATATAGTTTTATTGAATTTTCAAGAGGTGCAAAGTATTACGCTGGTGGCATTAAGTCCCCTCATCCAAATGAAAGAGCTGATAAAGGATATAGTGAAGCATGGATGCACCATAAAGGAAGAAATAAGCATCATGTTGAATATTGGAATGATTTTAATATAAAACTTCATAGATATGCGCCTGTTCCAATGCCTGACAAATACATAGCTGAATCTATTTGCGATAGGATTGCGGCTTCAAAAAACTATAATAAAAAAACATATAATGATACTTTCCCACTAGATTACTTTAAAAAAGAAGGAAATCATCTTCCTATTCATGAAACGACTAGAAATAAAATGTATTTTTTATTAGACTATCTTGCTAAAAACGGGAGAAAAAATACATTTAAATACATTAAATATCATCTTAAGAAAAAAATACCTTTTGATGAATTAAAATCCTAGTATACAAAAGCGTAGATACTAATTATAGTAGTAACTACGCTTTTTTTATTCTTGTGTGATAATATCACATTTATCTATTATCAAATTCATTGTTTTTATCATCTATTTCTACATTATATCTAATCTTAGATTTTGTAATATTAATATCCGCATTTTTAATGATTCCATATTCATTTGAAAATGACTTTAAATTCCTCACATGAATATTCTTCATATTTTGGCTATCAAATCCTTTAATATTAAATAAGCGAGATATTCCATTATAATCTTTAGTTATAAATGATTTAATATTATTAATATTTATTGAATCAACTTCAGTATTCTTAATAGTTTGTGGAACGTCTTTTAATATATTTATCCACTCTTCTTTTATTTTAATATTCTCATCTACTTTAATATCGTTATAGCCTTTATTCCAATCTAAATCGAAGTTAAAGATATATTTGACATTCTTAAGTTTAAGTCTATATACATTTATATTTTTGATATATCCCTTTCTTCTTTCACTAGATTTTATTCTAAATCCGCAATCGGTATTTAAGAATTTATTATCATGAATATTTATATTATAAATTCCACCTGATAGTTCAGATCCTATTGTAATTCCAAACCCTTTTTTAAGAGTACAGTTTTTAATCTCTATATCATGCGATGCAATATTAGTCATAATTCCATCATAATCACGTCCGGATTTTATACATATAGAATCATCAAAACAATCTATTATACATTTATCAACTAAAACATCGTGTGATGAATCTATATCTATTCCATCAGTTGAAGGTGATTCGTATGATACTGTTTTAATTTTTACGTTTTTTATAACAATATGTGATGAATATAGGATATGTAGATTCCAAAAACCACTTCTATATATTGTAATATCTTCAATCTTTATATTTTTAGAATTTTGAACAAGAACAGATCTTAATCTTTTACAATCATAATCGCAAGCCCATCTCAAGCCTTTTTCATCGTATTCTTTTCTCATTCCCCCATTCTTATCTTTTCCCCAATATTTTTCCCAAAAATATTCCCCACATCCATCTATTACAACTTTCCCTTTTATTTTAACATTTGTCGCATCCAAAATATTAATGATTGCAGGATACCACATCATATTTATACCAGCGACTCTTGTCATAATTAAATCATAATCATCAGATAGGATTGGCTTAATTACGACACCTTTTTCAAAAATAATGGTTTTATTTGATTTTATAAATATAGGTTTTGTTTCATATACACCTTTTTTAATTTTTATAACATCACTTGCATCAATTAGTTCTTGTAAGTTCATATATTCTCCTTAGAAAAAAGGAAGTCTTGCGACTCCTTATTTTTTCTTCTTCTTTTGTTTTTTAGGATCTAATAGTTCATTAACCTTATTAGTTCCTTGAGTAATAAATGTATCTGAATCTTTAAATGGTCTTAATCCATTTAATACTGTAATAGCCTGTTTTATTTCATCTACTACTTCTGACTTAAAAATAACCATAGCCGCATAGTTATACATCATTTCTCTACACTTGCTATTCCATTCTTTAGCATCTTTATATGATAATACTTTTCTAAGTAATGTATTAGCATTTACAAACAGTGCTAAAGCTTCTGCATAATTTGATAATGATTTTGCTTTATTATATAATTCAACAGCTTCATCATATGGCTTTTTAAACATATCATCATTCATTTTTTCAATGAACGCTTTAGCTTCTACAATCTTTTCTTCAGTATCTTTATATGGTACTAAATTAAGAAGTAATGTTATAGCTTCTTCTACAGTACGTTCAAATTTTGTTTGATATCCCTTTTCAAGCATAGTAATTGCTTTTTGATAATCTTCTTCATATTTTGCACCATATGCATGATTGATTAAATCTTCGCTATCTTTATAATCTTTAATATGGCTTAATAAAGATGCGTATGCTTTTATTTCATCTATAGAATCATGTGGCATACCTTTAGCTTTATTATAAATATTATCTTTAACTTTTATAACATATTCATCTAAAATACTTACACCATTATCTTTTGCAAGTAGGACGTACTTATTATGATCAATAGTATTTAATATATTTTTAATCCCTTCTTTATCTTTTATCTTAAGACTTGCAAAAAGAGCTGTTTCATAAGCCAAATCATATTTATTATTAGTTTCAATAGCTTCATCACTATATTTTATAGCATTTAAAAAATTACCTTCAGATAAAGCTTTTAAAGCTTTCTTATATAATTTTTGTTCAGGCTTTGGCGCTTCAATTTTAACTTTGAAGTTCGCATCAACATAGTCCATTATATCATCAATAAAAGTATCCTTTGCTAAATCAATAACATGTAATCCTTTAATAGCTTCTGGATAATATTCTTCCTTAATTCCTTTCAAGCAAGGAAGAATAACTTTAGTATTATCATCATTCTTTGTAGAAATATAAGCATTAATATCTTTTATGACATTATCTGAATTAAGTTTGGTTGCATTTGTTGAAAATAAGATATACATTTTAGCTGTTGATACAGCTTTATAAAGTTTACCTGCTCTTGAAGCTCCATCTAAATTCTTTAGGGCAACGCTTGGAAAGAACACTTTTTTTCCATCAAGTTTTAATACTTCATACATTTCTTTTGCGATCATAAAATCTTCAGCTTTTTTATTAGAACTATCAACTGAAATAAATATATCAAATGCATCTTCTCTATCTACTACTTCATTAAATTCATCTTGGAATTCATTGATTTTCTTTGCTTCATTCTCTAAGAAATTGAATTCTTCATCTGTTGAAACATCACAAGCATGTTGATAATCAGGATCATCTTCTACATCAATTGCTACATTCTTTTTACAAACTAGTTGATCATCTTCATAAGATACACCGTATTTACACAATACTTTACCATAGAAAGATTCTACTTCATCAAACTTTTCTGCAAGTCTTGTATATAATTGATAAGCTTTATCATAATTATTAAGGTATAAAAGTCTTGCGGCTAAATTAAATACTTGAACCTTTTTTTCACTTGTTGGAATAACAGATGTTTGTCTTATTTTACAATATGGACATTCTTGTATTCTATTATCACTTATTTCAATATCTTTTCCACAATTTTTACATTTAATAATAGTCATAAACTTCACCCTCTCATTTATTTTCTTGATTGCATATCAAGCACTATATTATCATTTTCTTTTTTCAATATTCTAGCCATTCGCTGTAACATATTATAATCTTTTTGGTTCGCATCAACCCCAAAGATTGATATTTCTTTTTTGCCATTCTTATATATTATAACTTGAATTGCATCAGGCGCTTTTGAATACATCTTTTTCGCTATAACACCTGCAATAATATATATTATAGCAGCTAATATAAACATTAGCGCAAGAACAATTTTATTATCTTTCATGAAAAGTCCTATAACAAATAGTATGCTTGCCACAAAGACCATCGCATAAGAAATTAATCTTTTTGCAAGTCTAGGACAACGTGCATTTAGTAAAACTATCTTAGAAATTGATTCTACATCTATTTTATTTATACCTTTAGATGATTCAATTACTAAATCATTATCTAAAATATGCATAATATTATTTTTTTTATTCTTTTTATCAAATGATGAATTTAGTTGAACTTTATCACTCATAATATGTCCTCTTCTACTATTTTAGCATTATATTTCTTTTTTTTCAATTTTACTTGATTTCAAGAATATCTTTAACTTCATGTCTTTTTGGTGCTATAGGCTCTTCATCAGGATATCCTATAGGAATAAGGCATGAAATACCTAAACCATCGTCAAGATTCAATATCTTTTTAATACCATCTTCGTCATATATTCCTAAAACAACAGAACCGATACCAAAATTTGATAATGCAAGCATTAAGTTTTGTGTCGCAAGTCCTGCATCAAAAGATTCAAAATGTGAGCCTTTTGAAGTGGTTGCGCTTCCATCACGCTCATAACCACTTCTTCCTTTTTTAGTAAGTACTACAATAAGTTCTGGCGCATTATTTATAATATCTGTATTATGAGTAAACCCTAGTACATTATTTGCAATTTCGCTTTTAATTTTATTATCCTTTATAAGTATGAACCTTACAGTTTGACTATTTTTCCATGATGGATAATATCTTGCGACATCTATTGCGTTAATGATTGCGTCATCTTCTACTAATTCAGGTTTAAATTTTCTAACACTTCTTCTTGCTTTAATGCACTCTAAAATATCCATAATGTACTCCTTTTATTATATTTTTTTTATTGATGGATGGTTTGATAAAAGTTTTTTTACACCATATGGTTCTTTAAAGGCTACTTGAATTACGCCTTTTACAGCAGATACAACAACACCTTCACCAAAGACTTGATGTGACACTCTATCACCAACAGAAATATCTGCTGACATACCCTTTTCTTCTTGTTTTACAGAAGATATGTTTTGTGGTTTAAACGTGGATTTTTTAGGCTCGGTATATGTATATGTTTGTCTTTGAGTTCTATCTTCAACATTTTCCATACCTATTTCTTTAAAAAATCTTGATACCATAGATGGGCTTGTTCTTCCATATAACATACGCTCTTTTGTTGATGTTATATACAATAATTCTCTTGCTCTTGTAATACCAACATAACAAATACGTCTTTCTTCCTCTAAATCCTTTGTGCTATATATCGCATTCTCTGATGGAAATACTCCTTCTTCAAATGCCACAAGGAATACAACCTTATATTCTAGTCCTTTAGCTTGATGATATGTCATTAATTTTACAACATTATCATCATCTCTTTTTTTATCAGTATCAGTACGTAGAGTGATTTCTTGAAGTAATTCATTTAATCTATCTTTTCTACTACCTTCATACATTTCATCAGTTTCTAGAAGAACATTTAAAAGTTCGTAGATATTCTTTAATCTATCTTTTCCTTCATCGCCATCGGCTTTAAGCATTTCTTTATAGCCTGTTCTTGTAAGTAATTCTTCCATGAATATTTTTAGTGATTTCTTTTCATCTAAAAGAACATCTTCAAGTTCTATTATAGTGAATTTAAAATCTAATAGATTATTATATCCTTGCCCACCTTTTTCAATTTTGTCAATTGCCGCAAAAAGTGAACATTTGTTATCACGTGCCGCATCCTCAAGTTTTTTAATTAATGCCGCACCTATTTTTCTTTTAGGCTCATTTACAATTCTTTTGAAAGAAAATGAATCATCAAAATTTAATATTAATCTAATATACGCTAAAATATCTTTTATTTCTTTTCTTGAAAAGAAAGATAATCCTCCATAAATAGTATATGGAATTTGTTCTCTTACGAAAACATCTTCAAAGTTTCTTGAAATATAATTTGATCTATAAATTACCGCAAAGTCTTTATATTCATAACCACTACGCATTAAGTTTTTAATTTCATTTGAAACGAAAGAAGCTTCGCTAAATGCATTATATAAATTATTATAAATAGGTTTAGCTCCTTCTTCTTCTGTTGTGAATAAATTCTTTTTGAATCTATTTCCGTTGTTTTTAATAACTCTATTCGCAATATTTAAAATATTTGGTGTTGAACGATAATTTTGTTCAAGCATTATAACCTTAGTATTTGGAAAATCGCGTTGAAATTTATTGATATTTTCTACTTTAGCTCCTCTAAATGAATAGATTGATTGATCTTGATCTCCCACAATAAATATATTACCTGACTTTTGTCCTAAATACTTAACTAATTTGTATTGATATGTATTTGTATCTTGAAACTCATCAATCATGATATATGTAAACATTGATTGATATTTTGAAAGAACTAATGGACATGTTTCAAATAGTTCAATTGTTTTTAAAATAAGATCATCAAAGTCTAGTAAATTCATTTCTTTAAGATGTGCTTGATATTTAAAATAAATATTTTCAATAGTACTATTATCAAAGGTCGATTTCATATCATTTTTAAATGCTGATATTTCACATTTAACAACTTTAGGTTTATATTCATCAGCCGATATATCTAACTCTTTAAGTACTTCTTTTATTTCTTTTATTGAATCTTCTTCATCAAGAATTGAAAAGTTTGATGAAAATCCTTTTAAATGGGCTATCTCTGTTCTAAGTATTCTACAACAAATAGAATGGAATGTCGAAACCCACATTTTTTTAATATCTACATCTACAAGTTTTTCAATACGTTCCTTCATTTCATTTGCGGCTTTATTCGTAAATGTTACAGCTAAAATATTATAAGGCGCTATACCAAGATCGTTTATTAAATGGGCTATTCTATATGTTAAAACACGAGTTTTACCAGAACCAGCTCCTGCCATAACCATTACGGCACCTTCAGTTTGTTCGCAAGCTTCTCGCTGTTGTTCGTTTAATTCATCTAATAAGCTCAAAAAATAACCTCTCCTATTCTATACCTACAAATTCCTCATATGATTGCAACTTATCTGAAATAGTACCATCTTGATTGAATGATATTATTCTATTCGCAACTGTTTGTAGTAATTCTGCATCGTGAGATGAGAATAAAATATTTCCTTTAAAATTTATCATTCCTTCATTTAATGCTGTAATAGATTCTAGGTCTAAGTGGTTTGTAGGATCTTCAAACACTAGCACATTTGCACCTTCAAGCATTAATTTAGCAAGAATACATCTAACTTTTTCTCCTCCAGATAATACGTTAGCCTTCTTTAATGATTCCTCCCCACTAAATAACATTCTTCCAAGCCATCCACGAATAAATGATTCAGCTTGTTCTTGAGGGCTATATTGACGAAGCCAGTCAATTAAAGTTATTTCCTTTGTGAAATATTCTTTATTATCTTGCATAAGGAATCCTTGAGAAGTTGTAACACCCCATTTATAAGTTCCTGAAGTTGGTTCCATCTTTCCTTCTAAAATATTAAATAGTGTTGTAATAACTTGCGTATTCTCAGATAAGAACGCAATTTTATCTCCTTTTCTTACAGTAAATGATAGATTCTTAAATAGGCCATCTACTGTAAGATTATTAACTTCTAGAATATCGTTTCCAACTTCACGATTTGGCTTAAATCCTACGAATGGATATCTACGTGATGATGGTTCAATATCAGTTAATACAATCTTATCAAGTAACTTTTTACGTGAAGTTGCTTGACGTGCTTTAGATTTATTAGCACTAAATCTTTGAATGAATTCTTGAAGTTCTTTTGCTTTAGCTTCGGCTTTTTTATTTTGATCTTGCATCTGTTTTTGTAGTAATTGTGATGATTCATACCAGAATTCATAGTTACCTACATAAAGTTTAATCTTACCATAATCAACATCACAAATATGTGTACATACATTATTTAAGAAATGTCTATCATGTGATACTACAAGAACTGTATTTTCAAAATTTAATAAGAAGTTCTCAAGCCATTGTGTTGATTTTAAATCAAGGTTGTTAGTAGGCTCATCTAAAAGTAGAATATCTGGGTTTCCAAATAATGCTTGAGCAAGTAAAACCTTAATTTTGATTTTAGCATCTAATGAACCCATAAGTTCATAATGATACATATTGTCTATACCTAAACCGTTAAGAAGTGTTGCGGCATCCGATTCTGCTTCCCATCCGTTCATTTCTGCGAATTCTCCTTCTAATTCCGCAAGCTTTACCCCATCTTCTTCAGTAAAATCAGTCTTATTGTAATATACTTCTTTTTCTTGCATTATCTCAACAAGTCTTTTATGTCCTAATAATACTGTTTCAATCGCAGTCTTATCATCAAACTCATTTTGATTTTGTCTTAAAATAGACATTCTTTCCCCTTTGTCTATTACAACTTCTCCTGATGTTGATTCAACTTCTCCAGAAAGAAGTTTTAAGAAAGTTGATTTACCAGCACCATTTGCACCAATAATTCCATAACAATTTCCTTTAGTAAATGTTATATTTACCTTATCAAATAATTTACGTGATCCGTATTGCAAACCTAAATTTGTAACCTTTAGCATAATATCTCCTTTGAATTTAAAAGCCGGCAATGCCAGCTTTTATTTTGTAATTGTAAATGATGACTTTAAGTCACATGTTCTATTAAATACTTTAACAGAATCTGTTGAATCTTTATCAGTTGTATAATATCCATTTCTTATAAACTGATATTTATCTTCTGGTTTTGTATCTTTTAAATATTCTTCTACATAACCATATTTAATTTCTAAAGAATTTGGATTTAATCTTTCAATAAAGTCCATATCTTTATTTTCTTCACTCTCAGGCATTAAAAGTGAATTTATTAATCTAAATTCAGCTTTAATTGCAGTAGTTTTTTCTACGAAATGGATATTTCCATTTGGTTTACGTCCCTCAAATCCTGAACCAGATTTAGTTTCTTTATCATAAGTTGCATGTACTTTTATAATATTTCCATTTTCATCTTTTTCAACATGTGTAGCCTTAATGAAATACGCATGCATAAGTCTTACTTCAACATCTAGTGCAAGTCTCTTCCATTTCTTATTTGGTTTTTCTTCTACAAAGTCTGATTGTTCAATATAAATATGTCTTCCAAACGCAATCTTATGAGTTCCGCTTCCCTCAACTTCTTGATTGTTTGGCATATCTAAATATTCAATCTCACCTTCAGGATAGTTATCAATTTCTACCTCTAGTGGTTCAATAACAGCATTTGGACGCATAGCCTTTAATTTTAAATCGTCTCTTAAACATACATCAAGCGCATCCCAAGATACTGTAGAATTAATTCTTGATAATCCTGTTGATAAAACGAAATTCTTTATAGATTCTGCAGTATAACCTCTTCTTCTAAGTCCTCTTAATGTTGGCATTCTTGGATCATCATATCCAGAAACTTTCTTAGTATCAACAAGTGTTCTTAAATATCTTTTTGATAAAACTGTATTTTCAATATTTAATCTTCCGAATTCATATTGATGAGGCTTTTTCTCTATATCACAGTTATCAATAACCCAATCATATAAAACTCTATGATTATCATATTCTAAAGAACATAGAGAATGTGTGATTCCTTCATGCGCATCTTGAAGTGGATGAGCAAAGTCATACATAGGGAATATGCACCATTTAGTTCCTTGTCTATGGTGCTTAGTATGAATAATACGATATAAGGCTGGGTCTCTCATGTTGATGTTTGGAGATGCCATATCAATTTTTGCTCTTAAAGTTTTTGCGCCATCAGGATATTTTCCCTCTTTCATTTCTTCAAAAAGTTTCAAGTTTTCTTCTATACTTCTATCTCTATATGGACTATTTTTACCAGGTTCAGTAAGTGTTCCTCTATATTGGCTCATTTCTTCTTGAGAAAGATCACATACATAAGCAAGCCCTTTCTTAATAAGTTTTATAGCCATTTCATAGTTGAAATCAAAATAATCAGAACCAAAATAAACATTCTTTGGATTATATCCTAACCATTTAATATCTTCTTTGATTGCTTCTACGAATTCATTATCTTCTTTTGTAGGGTTTGTGTCATCAAAACGAAGATTTGTATATCCACCGAATGCAGACGCAAGTTCAAAATCTGTAATCATTGCACGCGCATGTCCGATGTGAAGATATGCATTAGGCTCTGGTGGGAAACGAGTGATTATTTCATCAACTTTTCCACTTTTTAAATCGTCTTCCATTATTGTCTTAATAAAGTTATTAATTTCCATATATATCACCTTTATTTATTATACCAAAAGCCATTATTTTTTTAAAGTAATATAATCTATATAAACATTGAAAATGATTACATTTTTATATGTTTCAATAAAATGATGTTTATATAATAACTTTTTATACATATTGTTTTAAAGAATAATTATTATATTTACTTTAACAATTTGATTAATGGCTTGTCAGCTTCTGCAAAATCCATATTTAGCATTTCATCTTTTGCAACCCATTTAGAATCGGTATGTTCAGATAAAGTTAAATTACCATTAATAAGTTTGCATTTATACGCATATAAGGTAATAGAAAAATCATTATATGGTTTTATATTATGATATTCATATGATGAAGAACCTATATAGCTTATAGGGATAATAATAGAATTTAGTTCTTCTTTTATTTCTCTTACTATAGTTTCTTCATAAGTTTCATTCTTTTCTACTTTGCCACCAGGAAACTCCCACTTACCTTCTAAAGCTCTTCCAGGCCCTCTTTTAGTACAAAATATTTTATTATCTTCATTATATATAATTGCACATACTACTTCATAATGTTTCACAATATATCCCCCGGTATTTCAAAATCAAAATAATATTCTTTTGATACTTCATTATCTAATATAATATCAAATAATAATGTTGCTGCATTTGATGTAGAACCATCCTTATTTAATACCTTAACAAATGATTCTTTTTCGTTTGTAAATTTTCCTGTACCAAAATAAGTAAATGGTAAAGTTATGCCATCTTCATCATCCATTTTTCTTATAAATAAATGAATAACCTTGGTATTTCTTAATTTTATTCCTACAGGATTATCCCTTGTAGTATTATTTTCTGATTCCCATTGAAATATTTTAGATGATAAAAATTTATCCTTATAATTAGTCCTTTCTTGTTTAGATTTATCTTTCTTTAACCCAACAAATATGTATGTTGTACCATCAGAATCAAATTTAGTACCTTTCATATACATCAAGTTATTTTGACATAATACTCTCATTATTTGTTCTTTATAATAATTACCATATAATTTAAATAAACCACTGTAATCACCAAACTCTATATCATATCTAGTAAGTCCATAATTTATGGTATCATTTAAATATTCATTAAATTCAGTATTTAATTTATCTACATTTAATTTATTATCTTCTGTTACTACATTATCTTTTTTAAGTAAGTATAATGCATTATTTAATGTAGTGATATTTACTTTAGTATTAAATCCTACAAGTCTATTTAAATCAAGATTATTATTTAATAAATCATTTATTATTAAATATTCATCTACTCTTACAAGAGGTAATAATTCCTCTATCTTTTCTAAAAAAGATATTTGCTTATTTGTAAACATAGGCATTGTTTCTTCATTTATCTGGCGTAAAAAATTATAATAGCATTTATTTTTTTTACCATTTATTTTTGATTTAATTAACCTCATCAAATTAGGACTACAATCACTATTTATGTAATCCATATGTTTAGGATATGTATCAAGATGTAAATACTTTTTAAAGTTTTGATAATCTTTTATTAAAAAATCCTTTGTATTAAAATTTTCATTTTTAATATAGTTTATAATTTCTTCCTTTGATAAAGAATCAATATCAATAATTACTCCTGGTAGATTTAATGCTTTAAAATCAGTATTTACCAAATCCATTAAATATGGTTTTTCAATAATACTAGATTGTCCTAATGTACCTAAAGCCATAGCCATTTGAATTGATCTATCATAATTATTTCCAATAAAATCTAATACTGTAACATATTCTTTTCCTTCATATTTACGTAATCCTCTACCTAATTGTTGTAAAAATATTGTTTGAGATTCTGTAGGTCTTAAAAATAAAACCATATTAACTTGTGGAATATCTACGCCTTCATTTAATATATCTACTGTACATATTATCTCTAATTTTTTATTATCATCTTGTAAATCATTAAACGCTTTTAGCCGTACACCTAAGTCATTTTTTCCTGTTAATGAAATAGCATCATATCCCATTTCAATAAATCCCTCTGCCATTAAGTTTGCATGAGCTATTGTTGTACAAAACGCTATAGCTTTAAGCTTACCAGTTGGCCTATGCTTTTCAATTTCATTTACTATAAATTCGACATTGACCATTTTAGCAATTTCCCTTGATATTTTTGAATTATCCTTAGATTTATAATCTACAAGTTTATCTCTTATTCCAAAGTAATGAAATGGTACTACTAAATCATTTACTATTGCGTCTCTTAATCTTAATACAAACGGAACATTTCTATCAAACAACGCAAATACATCTTTATTGTCCATTCGTTCTGGAGTTGCAGTAAGACCTAAATAAAATCCCGCTTTAAAATATGACATTATACTTGAATATGATTTTGATGTTGCGTGATGGCATTCATCCATAACAATATAATCAAATTCGTTTGGGGTAAACAAATTCAAATGATTAGACATCATGATATTTGTTGAAAATATAAAATCACATCCTAGATCTGCTTCATTTCCGGTATATAGGCCATATGTTTTTTTTGCACCAAATATTTTTTTAAATGTGTTCATCGCATCTATAAGAATAGATTCTTTATGAACAATGTATAACACTCTTTTAGCATCATAATTTCTCGCATCAAAAGCCGCAAGATATGTCTTACCTGAACCTGTAGCTGATATTAAAAGACTTTTTTTAACTCCTAAATCTCTATTTCTTATAAGTTCTTTTAAAGCTTTTCGCTGCATAAAATTAGGCTTTATATTTAAATTATCCCCCTCATAATAATCCATATCCCATTTTTCAATCGCATACATAAGTTGATAAGAATATCTCTTAATAATCTCATCATCTAATTCATATGTTTTAGTATATAAAAAATCAAATTCATTCTTTGAATCAACAAATACTTCAGTATCACTATTTGTTGATATTGAAACGTTCCATTCAATATTTTTAAGGAGAGCAAACCTAGTTATATTTGATGATCCGACAATAACTTCTTTTTTATCATCAAATACAAAAATATAACCTTTTGAATGAAACCCATTATCTCCAAAAGAATTGAAATCTAAATGTGCTGTAAAATTTTTATATTCTTTCATCCAACCACAAAAAGTTTTAAGTGATTCAATATCCGTAAAATTTTGATATGTTGATGTTATAATTCTTCCAATAACACCCCTGTTTAAGGCTTCTACAATATCATCTTCAATTAAAATTAATCCAGCTTTTTTTATAAAACTCACTGAAAAATAAAATTCTTTACACTTTTTTAAAGAATCTTTAATTTTATTTAAAAAAGTAATACTTGAATAATTAGTTAAAAATTTATTTGCCATATTATCTCTCCACTCTTAAATTTAAATTATATATTCTATTATATATTATTTTTATAAAAATGTGATTTATAAATCACATTTTATGTTAAAAACAAACTAATAATATATAAAAACAAGTCGCATACTTGCAACTTGTCCATATTATTTTATACTTTAATATTAAAATTATAGTTCCCTTTTCCATGATTTTTAACTGGCACTATTATATTCATTTCACATAATGTTTTAATAAGTTTTGATGCGCCTGAATTTGACATATCTAAAATTTGGACAACGTTTTTTCTAGAAAAATAATTTTTATTTTTTAATTCATTATATAAGCACAATATATTTTGCATTAATTTGTTTGACATATTAATAGTATTAATGTCTACTTTTTTAGACTCAATGTCTACTTTCTCCGGCTCAATGTCTACTTTTTCTTCAAAATCAATATGTAAAAATCTATTTTTTAATACGTTTTGTTCTCCTAAAATTAAATTTCGCAAAAACAATTCTAAATACTTAGTAGTTTCATATATATTCTTTTTTACATTTGTATAATTTGCGCGGACTAATGCATTTCTAAAATACCAAGCGTTTTTAGCAAATATATCGTTTGTAACATCATATCCAAATTTATTTAAATATTTAATTAAAAACACTGCGCATGTTCTAGTATTACCTTCCCCAAACACATGAATTTGCCATAGATTTGCAATAAATTTAGCAATATGTCCAATAAATTCATTGGTTGTAATAATACTTTTATAATCAAATTCTTTTTCAATTCTAAAATCATATTCTAGTGTTTCTTTTAGAAGTGATGCACCACCATAAGTTATAGAATCACCATTTAAAACCCATTCTTTTTTAGTAATATTGTAATCTCTTATTTTTCCAGCGTGGGAGTAAACATTGCAAAACAATTGTTTGTGAATATCTAGAAATTGTATTGAAGAAAAAGTAAAAGATTTATCAGCTAATATTTTTGTAATATTCGCCGCAACTATATCCGCTTCTTTTGTTTCAAGTAATCGTTCTTTATTTTCAATGTAATATGTTTTTACGAGTTCATTAGCTTTATCTAATGTAATATTTCCTTCAATGTTATCTAAAGCTACTTTATGCAAAAATTCCGATGTGTTTAATCCATCTACCTTCTGCAATCCTACCGCAGTATACCATAAATACCCTAATTCTTTTTTTGTTGGTTCACTTTCTTTTAGATATTCCTTAAATGGATCCTCTTTCATATATATCACAACTCCTCACATAAATATGATAACACATTAATAAATCATCAACAATTATTAAAATTTCATTCAAAGAAAAACAAGTCGCATACCTGCAACTTGCATATTATATAGAATATTCAGGTGCTAAAAGAACATTCATTTTCTTAAAGAATTCTTTAGTTCTTTCACTTTTTGGGTTTTCAAATACTTCTTTAGGTGTTCCATCTTCAATAATATGTCCACCATCTAGAAATAAAACTCTATTTGATACTTTTCGTATAAAATTCATTTCATGAGATACAAGTATCATTGTATATCCTAGGTTAGCTATATTTTGTATTATTTGTAATACTTCACCAATAAGTTCTGGATCTAGAGCTGATGTTGGTTCATCAAGTAGAATAATATCTGGTCTCATTGCTAAAGTTCTTGCGATCGCAACACGTTGTTGTTGTCCTCCAGACATATGGCGTGGATAATGGTTTTGCCAGTTTAGAAGGCCTACATTTTCTAACTCTTTTAAAGCTATTTTTACAGCTTCATCTTTATTAATTTTTTTTACAGTTCTTAATGCTTCTGTTATATTTTTTAAAGCTGTTTTATGTTCATATAGATAGAATCTTTGAAAAACCATTCCTGTTTTTCTTCTTAGTTTAATACCTTCTTTTTTAGTTTTTCCTTTAAGTGGAAACGATACATTAATTTCTTCTTTATCATCTTTATATGTTATTACTCCACTTTCTGGTTTCTCTAAAAGATTAATTGATCTAAGTAATGTCGACTTACCTGTTCCAGATGGTCCGATAATACCTATTACATCACCTTTATTTATAGTAAGATTAATATCATCTAATACAACATTATTTCCATATTTTTTACTCAAATGTTTTATCTCTAGCATCATCTTCACCAGCTTTTTCTAATTTTTCTATTTTATCAATAATTGTTTCATTTTTAAGTAAATCTTTAGCTTTGTCTTTACCATCTTTATCTTTTCCTCTTATCTTACGATAAAATTTTGCATACCAACCTCTAAAACGAGGCTCACCTACCTGTTCTGGTATACGCACTGCATCTTCGATAATTTTTGCGACCTGTTCAATGACTATAGTAAGTACCCAGTAGATAATAGCTAAAGCTACATATCCTTCAAGATATCTAAATGATCTTCCTGCAATAATTCGTGCTTCTGCATACATATCAATAACACCTATTGAAAATACAAGCGATGTTCCTTTTAAAAGACCTATAAGTGTATTTACAAGACCTGGTAATGCTAATTCTAGCGCTTCAGGTATTATAATTCTTCTAAGTGTTTGAGCATATGTCATTCCTGATGCTTGTGCCGCTTCTATTTCACCTTTATTTACAGATTCTAATGCACCTCTTATAATTTCTGAAGTATAAGCTGCTTGATATAATCCTAATGATATTATTGCATAATAAAGTGGTTTAATAGTTGAAACATTGAAATCAGGCACAACATTTCTTAAAGTTAAGGATACCGCATAATATACAAGTAATATTTGTACTAATAGCGGTGTTCCCCTTATTATTGATATATAAAATTTAGCAATTTGTTCTAGCACAATTATTTTTTTCACTCGCACTATCGCAAGTAATAGGCCAAGTATTAAAGATATTAATAGGGCACCTATTACTATTAATAATGTTGTAGGAAAATATTTTAATATATCAGGTATTTGATTGAATACATATTTCCATTTAAAAAATGATAGTAATATCATTTAAATCACATCCGTCTCTTTTAATTTAGATATACAAAGTCTTCATTACTTGGTGTTAAATCTTCTCCGAAGAAATATTTTTTAGATAATTCTAAAAGTGTTCCATCATCTTTTAATGATTTAATAGCTCCACTAATCTTATCTCTTAATTCTTTTGATCCTTCTTTTGATTTACCAAATAAAAGATGCGATGTAGTATTTGTAGAAATATTTGCATTTGTTTCTTCGCTACTTATGTTTAGAGTTTGTAAATCTTTAAATGTATCTGCATATGTTGTTTTATATTGTGATGCCATCACAACATCAATTACAATAAAATCATAATCTCCATTTTGTAGTTTTAAAAGTTGGGTTGGAACATCTGTGTCAATGTATTTTACATTAACATTTTTTGAAGGGTTATTCTTATTCCATTTTTCAATTGCGGATGTGATATTAAATGTAGATGATCCACCAAATGTTAAATGTTGTTCTCCCCACTCTTCAAATGTTGCGTATATATTTCTATCCTTTCTTGCGACTACTGTATATCCTGGTTTTGTATATGGATATGAGAAATAATATGTCTCGGCTCTTGATTCATTATAACTCCAGTTATTCACTGTAAAATCATATAGTCCAGCCGCAGTTCCTGTTAATGCTTCATCTGTTTTAGTAAATTCTACCTTATAATCAAGCAGTTCGGCCGCTTTTTCAACTACTTCTATATCATATCCTGCTAAATTCCCACTATCTTCTACATATATAAATGGTGATGGTCCTCCTTTTGTCGCAACATATAATGTATTACTATCACTTTTTTTGCACGATGTAATACCAAAAGATGCAGCTACTAATCCTCCTAATAATAATGTATTAATTAATATTTTACTTATTTTCATACTCTATATCTCCTTTAATTTAATTTTTAATCTATACTTAAAACTTTGTTTTACAACAACACTCTTTCATATCTTGTGACATATATATACCTCCAAATATTTATTGTATACATTTCCTAGAGATTTACTAGGTAATGTGATTGTAGTCCTAAATCCCTAGAAAGTCAATAGGAAAAGTAAAAATTGAATTAAAATGCATAATATACCATGTTTTTTTTAAATAAAAAACAAAAAAAGGTATTAAAATGCATTTCTGCATAATAATACCTTTGTTAATTATAAGCTTTGAAGTTCAAGTGATGCATAAGCGTTTAATGATAAGTCATCACACTTCTTTGAAATCATATATTGATAATACCCTGCTACTCCTATCATAGCGGCGTTGTCAGTACAATATTTAATTGAAGGTATACATATTTCTATACCTGTATTGTTTTCTTTAGCAAATCTTTCTTTTAAACCTTTATTAGCTGACACACCACCAGCTACTATAATTTGTTTAGCCGAATATTCTTTAGCAGCTTTTAACGTTTTATTAACTAATACTTCCGTAACTGATGCTTGAAATGATGCACATAAGTCTGATACATTTATATCCTCTCCACGCTGCATTGCATTGTGATGCATATTTATAACATGACTCTTAAGTCCTGAAAACGAGAAGTTATAGTTATCATGCCCAAGATATACTCGTGGAAGATTATAAACATCACTACCTTCATGTGCTAGTTTATCTACTTTAGGTCCTCCAGGATATTCTAGTCCCATAACACGCGCAACTTTATCATAAGTTTCACCAACCGCATCATCTAGAGTTTCACCTATTATTTCAAACTTAAAATGATCTTTCATATATATAAGTTCTGTATTTCCACCTGATACAAGTAAGGCTATAGCAGGAAATTTCATTTCATGTTCAATTTGATTTGCGTATATATGACCAGCTAAGTGATTTACACCAATAATTGGTTTATTATATACTAATGCAAAAGTTTTAGCCGCATTTACTCCTACAAGTAGTGAGCCAATAAGTCCAGGCCCTTTAGTAACAGCTACTAAATCAATATCTTCACCTTTTACAGATGCTTTTTCAAGTGCTTCTTCAAAAACCATCGAAACATTATATACATGATGACGTGACGCCACTTCCGGAACAACGCCACCAAAAGCTTTATGAACATCTATTTGGCTTAATATAACATTTGATAATACTTCTTTCCCATCACGAACAACTGAAACAGATGTTTCATCGCATGATGATTCAACGCCTAATACTAGCATTATTACATCTCCTTATATAATATATAAACATGAGCATCTTCACCATCGTTATAGTAATATTTACGTTTATAAGAATACTCAAATCCCAACTTTTTGTATAAATCTATCGCATCTAGATTATGAGGTCTTACCTCTAGTGTAATAGTGTCAACTCCATTTTTAAAAACATAATCTATTGCATACCTCATTAACCCTTCACCTATATGACATCTTCTATATTTCTCATTTACATATAAGTTTAAAATCATTGAATTCTTTCCATCAAACCAAACTCCAACATACCCTCTAATGCCATCTTCATCATCCACAAAAAAATGGTTAAGAGCATTAGGATCATTAATGCTTTCTTTAAGCATATCTTCTCCTAATGTTTCATCAAAAATTCTTTTTTCATCTTCAACTATTTGTTTGATATCTTTTTCTTCTATTTTTCTAATCATGTAAATTTCTCTCCGCTTCTGTTTCTCTTAAATAGTTAGGAACAAAACCATGAGGATTCTCACATAATTTTGATGAAGAAATAACTTTTATAGGATCAACTTTAATCATATCTTCACTTATAGCCTTATAATCTTTATTGTTTTCAATAAATTCTTTTGTAGGTCTTAAAGCTTCTTCTACAATCAAATTCATTTCATCGTATAAAGCATTAAATGAATTTCCTCTTCTAGCATCAATATATGGTAACACCTTACCACTATATCCTGATGATATTAAGAACAGTGATGAGAATTTATATAATTTAACATTTGTGTTAGTAGCTACCATCTTACCTACAACAACAGCCATTCTAACTCCTGTGTATGATCCAGGTCCTACCCCGCAATATATTCCATCAAGACTTTTTATATTTAAACT
The DNA here is from genome assembly GCA_963623875.1 of Parabacteroides distasonis. GTDB lineage: Bacteria > Bacillota_I > Bacilli_A > Acholeplasmatales > Anaeroplasmataceae > UBA3206. Next base: position 45,260 of record CAVFNL010000021.1, read on the forward strand.
ATGTTTTTTTAATATCTCATCAATTTTAGAAACTATATTAATGGCATGGTCAGATCTTCCTTCTATATACATCTCTTCTAAGAGAGTGTTATTACTAACAAGTGCTATATATAATGTTTTAGTTGAAGAATCAACAATAAGCCTATTCACAAATATCACCTACCAATTTATCATAATAGTCATTAGAATCTATTATGATTTCTCTTTTGAAATCATCTATTCTTTTAATAGTGATTTTCATATATTTATTTGGAATAACATCAAATGCTTGATAAGGCCATTCCACTACACAAATGGTAGTTGGCATAAAATATTCTTCTAAATCAAAATCATCACCAACACCATCAAGTCTATATAAATCCATATGATGAAGAGTTATATTATCTCCTTCATACGATTTTACAATCGTAAATGTAGGACTATTAATTACTCTTTTTACACCTAAGGCTTCACCTATACCTTTTGTAAAAGTAGTTTTGCCAGCTCCTAAATCGCCATCAAGGATAATCGTATCTCCGCCCTTTAATAAAGAGCCTATTTTATAACCTAATTTAATTGTTTCATCACTATTATTTGTTTTAATAACTTTTATCATATAATCACCAACAATAACCATTATAGCACATTTTTATTCTAAATTATATTTCTTTAATTTTCTCCATAATGTTGTAGTACTAATATCTAATTCTTTAGCCATCTTACTTCTATTTCCATTAAATTTATAATAAGTTGAAAGTATCGGATCTTCTATCTTATTTGATGATTTAATATCCTTTTTAGTTAAACATTTCTTAACAAATTCTACAGAAAGAATTTTAGTTGAAGCAACTAGTACTATATATTTAATAGTTTGTAATACCTCAATATCATTACCATCCCATTCTAGATGAGCTAGATATTCTATTACATCATTATCTACTTTAATGTTTTTCTTATATTTTAAAATATATTCATCAAAACCATTCTTTATGATATTTATTAAATCTTCATATCTAGAATTTAGTGGTGGTATTTCTAATTCAAATGGTTTTAGATAGTAATACATCTCATCAATTATTTCTTTATCTTGATATAATTCAGATAATGATTTATCACTTATAAATATCAATCTTGTATCAGAATGCGCATCTTCTGCTAAATCATAAGAATCTTTTTGTGATACATAGGAATAAAACAATCTGTTTTGAAGACGTTTTGATAAATGATTAAATCCTATTAATGTTAATGTTCCACCATTTGATTTTTGCAAAGCTTTATTGAATATTAAATCTTCTATGAAATCTTCTTTATAAAAGCAATTTATTCTTATAAAAGGTCCATTCTTTTTTTGACTAAAATTATGAATAGCTTCTGATAATATTTCTTTATCTAAACCCGGTTTTGATATTATAAATATAGGATCGTTTTCAACCGATAATAATTTAGCAAGTCTTATCGTATTTTTATAATCTTCAGACTTTGTATTTATAGCTTGGAACGAAGAGGTGGCAACATATCCTTTTACATAATCTTCTTTGTTAGCATTTGACCTGTGAGATACCACAAAAACAGATAGTATTAACTCTTTTACAATATGTTCAAATATAACAGGCACTAGTGTATAGTTAAGGATATCTTTTTGATATTCTAACACACCTTGATACATTTCAAGCCTGTTCTCAAACATAGAATCAATAATATCTACATCAATATCATCAAAAATATCTTCAATTTTTACAGATATAATATCTTTTCCTATGTAGTTTAGAGCACTCTTGTTTGCCATCTCAACTTCATGCATACGGTTAAGTTGGTATATTTGATTGAATGAAACATCAAGAAGAGTATTAAACTGTGGATAATTTTTAAGTTCGTTATCTATAGTATATAACATACTCTTAGCTGTCTTTAGTGCATTCATCATTGAATCAATTGATGAATCACAAAATATCGCTTCAATATTTTTTTCTTTAGCAAGCCTTACAATTTTGTTTCCACCAATTACTACATCAACCATATCTCTTTTAGCTTCTTCTAGTTTAATGTTTTCATCGTCGTTTAAAATTTCAAGTTTTATATTTGCATCAAAAATCTCATCTAAATGAGATATGTCACCAAATGTATTTTTATATCCAAATAATGTTATATTAGGTCTTTTCTTACCTGATATCTCACAAGCTTTTTTAATAAGTAGTGCTATTTCGTTTGATGTAAGACAAATAGGAATGATACTAAAAGGAGTATTTTCTTCTAAATATAGGGCTTGATATCCTCTAGCTACTACTATTTTGGCTCCCACTTTTTTTATTTTTGAAACAACATCATCCACCGATATAACATCCGATAATAATACTTCTGCGTCAACCTCTAGCCTGTCTATTGCTTGAAGTGCTATATCACGTAGATATTCTTTAGGAACAACTACAATAATTTTAGACATAAAAACACCACCTTAATTCATTATATAATTATTTTACCATCTTTAATTATTTTATAAATATTTTATGTTATAATTTTTATAGGTGATATCATGAACTATAACAATATTCTTTCAAATTATAAAAAATATTTTAATACACCATTAAATATTTTAGATAAAAATTATACAATTATCTATTCATCAAAAAATGATAATATTGGATTTAAATATCCCATCACTGAAATAATTAACACAATATTTTATTTTGATGAAGATATAATAATACCTATTATAAAAGATTATTATTTATCATTAAATAAATCATCTTATAAAGATGAGGTTTTAATGTTATGTGATTTTCTTAAAGATTATTTAAAATCCGATGAAGAAAAAAATAATATTAATGTTTTTCTTCTTGATTTAATAAATTCTAAAATAGATAGTTATAAACTACAAGATTTCTTTAAATTATATAACTTAAGAAATAGCCTATCTAGAATAATTGATATAGAATTTCATGATAAAGCATCCATTTTTATTGATAAGCTTGAAACATATATTATTGATAATAAAGATTATTTTTTAATAAAACACTCTCCTCTTCATATAAGTATAATTGATTATGTTTTAGATGATAAGATTATATCTGATATATACCATTTAAAGAAAAAAGATAAAATTATCTTAAATATGGGTATTGGTAATAATTATGTATTAAGTATGATATCTAAGTCATATAATGAAGCAAGGGAAGCTATTAGAATATCATTAACATATAATCTTGATTTTACTTCATACTACGCAAATCTAAGACTTGAAGAGGTTGTAAATAATTTATCTATTGAAGAAAAAGAAAGAATATTTAATTCTTCTTATTATCAAAAATTAAATAATCTTAATCTTGATATGTTAGAGACAATTAATACAATTTTTAGTTCAAACCTACATCTTACAGATGCGGCTAAAGAGTTATATATCCACAGAAACACCTTAGTGTATAGAATAGATAAAATTAAAAATCTAATAGGCCTTGATATTAGAGAATTTAGTGATGCGACATATTTAAAATTTTTATTAATTTTAAAAACCTCTGAGCAAAAAAGTGAATAATTATACTGACTTCTAAAGTTTTCTTTAGAAGTTTTTTTATAAAAAAATACCTTCACCATAGTTATCTATGATAAAGGCATTTTATAGGGGAGGCTTATACTAAATTCATTTTCTTTAATATTTCATGAAGTTTTTGTTTTTCAACATCAGTAAGCTCTGATATTGGATCTAAACATTTTCCAACAGGAATTCCTTGTTGAACAAGACCTTCCTTAATTACTGCAGGGAATGTTCCCATTCCACATGCAATTCTTAATGGTGCTAATTCAAATTGAGCTTCAAGAGCCGCTTTATAATCACCTTTTACAAAGTTTTCATAAATAGCTACAGCTACTTTTGGCGCAACGTTAGCACAAGATGATATAGAACCTGATGCTCCATACATTAATCCAGCATAAATTAGTGTATCTCTTCCTACAAGAACATGGAAATCTTCAATATCTCTTGTAAGACGGATATATTCAGCTGTGTTAGTCATATCACCTGTTGAATCTTTTACAGCAATAATATTTGGAATTACTGCAAGTTTTGCACAAGTTTCAGGTGTGATTGTTACATTAGTTTTTGGTTTGTTATTATACATTATGATAGGTAATGTAGTACTTTCAGCTATAGTTTTAAAATATTTATAAACCTCATCTTGAGTTTGAGATACGAACATAGGTGTTAATACAGAAACTGCATCTACTCCTATTTCTTCGCAAATCTTAACTAATTTAATAGCTCCTCTTGTTGTAATATGATTACATCCAGCGTAGATTTTAACTCTACCTTTTGCTTCATCTTTTACAGTTTCAATTATTTTTCTATATGTATCATCATCAAATGCATAGAATTCTCCTGTTGTTCCTAAAGGGAATAGGCCATGAACTCCACTATCGATTAGATGATTTACCATTTGTCTTAAAACTGCATAATTAACTTCTCCCTCATCTGTAAGAGGTGTAATTATTGGTGGAATAATTCCTGTAGGTGTAAAATACTTACTCATGACTCTTTACCTCGATTCCTGCAAGTTTTTCATAATATTTAACTAAGCTAGAATGATCTTCTTTTGAATATCCATCAGATTTTAAATAAGTCATCATTTCCATTACATTAGCTGTAAGTGGAGTTGGAGATGCGACTGCATGAGCAGCATTTAATGCATTATTTAAATCCTTGATGTGTAATTCAATTCTAAATCCAGGTTTGAAATTTCTTTGAAGCATCATAGGTGCTTTAGCATCTAGAACTGTTGATCCTGCAAGTCCTCCACGGATTGCTTTATATACAAGTTCAGGATCAGCACCTGATTTTGTTGCGAATGTTAAAGCTTCTCCTACAGCAGCTATATTACATGCAACGATGATTTGGTTCGCAAGTTTTGTAATGTTTCCACTTCCAAGAGGTCCTACATAAACAGCACTTCCAGCCATACACATAATTAAATCATAATATTTATCAAATGTTTCTTTCTTTCCTCCAGCCATTACAGAAATAGTTCCGTCGATAGCTTTAGGCTCTCCACCTGATACTGGGCAATCCATTAATTCAATACCCTTCTTTTCAAGTTCAGCTCCAATACTTCTTGTTTCAACTGGATCGATACTTGACATATCTATAACTACAGTTCCAGGTTTGGCAGTTTCAATAATTCCACCTTCCCCTAAACATACATCACGTACTTGAGGTGAATTTGGAAGCATTGTTATAATGACATCGCATTCTTTAGCTACTTCACTACCGTTTTTAGCTTTTTTAGCTCCTAGCGCTACAAGTTCATTTACTGCAGCTTCTCCATGACTACATACTACAAGGTCATGTCCTTTTTTTAATAAATTTTTACTCATAGGTTTTCCCATGATTCCTAGTCCAATAAATCCAACTTTCATAAAATTGTCCTCCTTAGTTGATCTTCACCCATATTATATAAATGTTTTCCTCCTCATACAATTGACAAAATTTACAAACATCACAAAACTTTTATATTTTTCGAAAAAATATTTCATTTTGTTTCAATATACCATTTATTGCATTTCATTTTATTTCATTTTTGCTGAGGCTTTATTTCATTCTTATTTTGACAAAATTATTTTTTTTACCTATTTCATAAAAATTCGCTACTTAATCAATAGAATTTTAAAATTTAAAGATTATAATTTATGGTGTAAAGATGAGGTGATTGTATGAAATTTGTTTTAGCTCCTGATTCTTTTAAAGGAACTATTTCAGCCCTTGAAGCTTCTACAATAATGAAAGAGGTTATTTTAAAACATTATCCTAATGCTATTATAGAAGAACTTCCTATCGCCGATGGTGGAGAAGGTAGTGTTGACGCTGTATTAAGAGGAATTGGTGGAGAAAAAATTTATTGTAAATCAACTGGTCCTTTTGGAGAAAAGCTTAAAGTATATTATGGAATGAAGGATAGGACAGCTATCATCGAGATGGCATCGTGTGCTGGTATAACAATACCAGATCACCTAGATCCATCTATAGCTACTACATATGGTGTTGGTACTGTAATTAAAGATGCTATTTCAAATGGTGCTAAAAAAATAATTTTAGGACTTGGAGGAAGTTGTACTAACGATATGGGTGTTGGTGCCGCAATCGCAATGGGTGCTAAATTCTATAATAAAGATAACGAAGAATTTTTCCCTACTCCTTTAGAATTTGGTGATGTCACTAACATTGATTTAACTGAAATCAAAAAAACTATAGGTGATGTAGAAATTAAGGCAATGTGTGATATAACAAATCCCCTATATGGCGAGCACGGAGCTGCTTATGTATTCGCTCCTCAAAAAGGTGCTAACAAAAATTTAGTAAAAAAACTTGATAACAATTTAATTTTATTATCTAATATAATAAAGGAGAAACTTAATATTGATGTTTCTTCTATTGAAGGAAGTGGCGCAGCTGGAGGAATGGGTGCTGGTATTATAGCTTTCTTTGGTGGTAAGCTTACTTCTGGAATAAATACAATATTAGATCTATTTGATTTTGATTCTAAAATAAAAGATGCTGATTTCATTTTTACTGGCGAAGGTAAAATTGATAGTCAATCTGTTGATGGTAAAGTAATATCTGGAATTGCTTTACGTGCTAAAGTGCAAAACGTTCCTGTTATTGCATTATGCGGAGCAATCGGCGATGTGCCTGATAAGGCATATGATATGGGCGTTACAACAATTATGAGTATTAACCAACAAGCTATGGATTTTAAAGAATCAAAAGCTTATTCTAAAGAAAATTTAGAAGCTCAAATGGATCATATAATAAGATTGATTAAAGCTATTAAAGGAGAATAATATGAAAATTTTTGTAAGAGCTCAAGATTTAGGAAAAAAGGATGCCCAAACTCTCGCAAAAGAAATCAAAGCTTTAGGTTTTGATGGTTTACAACTTGCGATTAATAAAGCTATCGAAGGCGAAACAGCATGGCCTGGTGAATTAAGTCAAGATCGTGCTAAAGAAATTGCTAAAACTTTCTTAGATGAGGGTCTTGAAATACCGCTTATTGGTTCTTATTTCAACCCAGTACATTCTAATAAAGATCTAGTTAAACGCAACATTTCTAAATTTAAAATGCACTTAGATTATTCACACTATTTCAATACCCTATATATTGGAAGTGAAACAGGTTCTTATAACGATGATAAGTGGACTTATAATCCATTAAATAGAACTGAGGAAGCCTTTGAAATCGTTAAAAACACTTTCAAAGAACTTGCAGATTATGCTAAGGAAGTTAATTCTAATTTATCTATTGAAGGTGCAGACGGACATTGTATGTATTGTCCTAAACAATTAAAAAGATTAATTGATGCAATTGACAATGGACATGTATTTGTAACAGTTGATGTTTATAATTATCTTAATGAAGAAAATTATGATAAAGAATATCAACATAAAGTAATTGATGAATGTATTGATTTATTCAAAGATAAAATAAGAAATATCCACCTAAAAGATTTTACTATGGATGAAAAGCCATTACTAAAAGTAGGTCTTGGAAATGGATTAATGGATTTGGAATACATTGTTTCTAAAGTTAAACAAAACATTCCAAACGCTAATTTAATATTCGAAGGTGTTCCAAAAGACAAAATGGAGTCAAGCCTTAGATATATAAAACAAATTTTAGAAAAGGAGTGATAATAAATGAAGCCATTATACATTAAAATAAAAGATAATGATAATGTTGCGATTGCCATTCACGAAATAGCCGAAGGTACCGAAATAATGGATGGAATAGTTACTAACACTACTATTCCTCAAGGACATAAAATTGCCTTAAAAGACATTAAAAAAGGTGAAGAAATTATTCGTTATGGCGTTGTTTTAGGGTATGCAAAAGACCTTATTACAAAAGGTTCTTGGATTAATGAATTTATGCTAGATCTTCCTACTCCACCATCTCTTGATGATATGGAATGGGGTAAGAAAATTGATGTGGTATTACCAGAGGCTCCAAGAAAAACATTCTTAGGATATGAAATACCAGGTGAAAAATATGCTGGTACAAGAAATATCTTAGGTATTTCTACTACTGTTCAATGCGTATCTGGTGTACTAGATGTTGCAGTAGAAAAAATCAAAAAGGAAATTCTTCCAAAATATCCTAACGTTGATGACGTTGTAGCTATCAACCACGCTTATGGATGCGGTGTAGCTATTAACGCCCCTGAAGCTGTAATTCCTATTCGTTCTTTAAAGAATTTAGTTCATCATCCAAATTTTGGTGGTGAAGTAATGGTTGTATCTTTAGGATGCGAAAAACTTACAGTTGAAAAATTATTAGATGAAAAAGATATTAAGCCTGAAAACGTAATTGTTCTTCAAGATATTAAAGGTTTCGATAATATGATGAACAAAATTTGCGAAATGGCTGAAGAAAAGCTTAAAAAGCTTAACCAAAGAGTTAGAAAAGAATTACCTCTTTCAAAACTTTGCATAGGTATGCAATGCGGTGGTTCTGATGCATTTAGTGGTGTTACAGGTAACCCTTCTGCAGGATATGCCTCAGATATGTTAGTATCTGCAGGAGCAACCGTTATGTTTAGTGAGGTCACTGAAGTTAGAGATGGAGTTCATTTCATCGCTGAACGTACTGTTTCAAAAGAAGTTTGTGATAAACTTGCACGCGAGATGAAATGGTATGATAATTATCTAAAGAATGGTAACGTTGACCGTTCCGCAAACCCAACTCCAGGTAACAAAAAAGGTGGACTTTCTAACATTGTAGAAAAAGCTATGGGTTCAATTGCTAAGTCAGGAACTGCTCCTATTGTAGAAGTATTATCTCCAGGTGAGAAACCTACAAAGAGTGGATTGATTTATGCAGCTACTCCTGCTTCTGACATCGTTTGTGGTCCTTGCCAATTAGCATCTGGAATTACACTTCAAGTATTCGTTACAGGACGTGGAACTCCATACGGACTTGCGGCCGCACCAGTAATTAAAGTATGTACAAGAAATGAAATGAAAGAAATGTGGGATGACATTATTGATGTTAATGCCGGTCCTATCGCAACTGGTGATGCCACAATAAAAGATATCGGAACTATTCTTTTCAATGAAATTCTTGATGTATGTAGCGGAATTAAGAAATCTAACGCTGAAAAGCATGGACTTAAAAACTTCCTATGCGTATTTAACCCAGCTCCAATTACATAGAATTAATAATGGCTGTGAGTTCACAGCCATTTTTTTATTTATTTAATTAATATTTAGTCTTATCTTTTATATTTTCATATTCACTAAATAATTTTAAACATTCTTTTTTATCTACTTCAACCGAATAATTATTTTTTTCTTCTTCACTCCTTGAATAGAACGCATTATCTCTAAATCCAATACGCTCTGCATCATATATATCGCAGCCATAATAACATTTTTTTATATTTGCCCAAAGAAGTGCGCCCATACACATAGGACATGGATATGATGTTGTATAAAGTTCGCACTCACTTAAATCAAAAGTTTCTAAATCCTTACAAGTGTTTCTTATCGCATCAATCTCTCCATGAGCTGTAGGATCGTTATTTAAAACAACCTTATTATGCCCTCTTCCAATAATTTTTCCATCACACACAATAACTGCGCCAAATGGACCACCATGGCCATTATTAATACCTAATCTTGCTTCTTTTATCGCTTCTTGCATAAATTTATTCATATTAATTTCCTCCTTAAAAAACAAAAGGAAGGCATCGCCTTCCACTTTATTACAATGTTATTTCAATAAATGATATAATAGCGTCTATTGGAATATCTTTTTTTATTCCATATGTTGGATCATAAAATTTCTTTTGATAATAAAGACAATAATGATTTCTTCTACCTATTCTAGTATTACATATGCAAATTGATGGCAATGATTCAAACTTATATATTATCTTACCATGTGCTATTCCATAATAATCTAGGGTTTCAATAAGTTTAGATAAAGATCCTTGGAATGCACGTGCTTGCATACGCTCACAAACAGCTTCAATACTTTCACCTGTAAGCATACTTACTATTGCATGCATACAATACCCTTTAGTTGGCTGAGACACATATTCTATTTGTCTTCTAATAGGGTTTTCAAGTGAGTATGGTGAATCATGATTTATTGAATGTAGTTTATCAATAAGATCAAATTCAACAGATAATTTCTTATATTCTTTGATTATCGCATAAGCTTTAGGCCCAATAGGAATATAAAATAGACCTTCTCCTCTAGAAACTAAACGACACTCAAAATCTAGTACATTTATAGTATCAGAAAGTATAACAACTTTAGCATATTGTGTGTTACTTTTTTTATTAGTGATACGCCATACATTAAATGGAATATCAATGTATATTTTATCATTCATTTTTAAAAGTTGACATGAAAACGACTCCATTGTCACACACCCTTTCATATATGGTCTTTTTACTTAGTTATTTTAACATATGAAATATTTTTTTGTAAATCTCTTTTTAAATAAAATTATATTTTTTATGCTATATTTTTTAATTAGATTTCTCTACTTTAATATTATCAACACTAAATGATCTAGATGCACTACCTGCAGTCATAAATTTAATACCACTTATACTATTAGCTATTGTAAGTGAAACTGTGTTATCTAAAAGAGTTATAGTTGTAGTATTTGTATTATAATCAACCGTAAGAGTAAAAGAATATGTTGTGTTTTCTGCAACTTCAGTATTTAATGTAGTTATATTTGTCCCACCATCTGTTGTAACACCTATATTTTTATTTGAATCAGTTCTAAGACTTATTTCACCATCATCTGTAACAAATGAAATGAATGTCCAACTACCATTTTTAGTTTGAGGGATAAAATCAATACTATATTTTACAATACCACTATTATATGTATTTTCATAAATATAATATCCATATGTTGTAGATTCTGAATCATCATATATTAATAATTTCCCTTCATCTACTTTAATATAGTTATTAGTATCATCTGCTGCGTTTGTATACATATAAACGCCTTGTGTTGTAGGAGCGGTATTAGATGTAAGGGTTGTTACGCTAACATCGCTTGAGAAATCTTCATTTAAAACTGTTGTAAATGATGTAGTAGTATCTGAATCATCACCTTTATCTGTATCAGTAGATTGTGGCATAACATTATATTTGCTTGTAGCCCCTGCATAATTTTGACAGTCAAGTTTTGCTTGAGCTGCTGTAGATAAATATGATACTTTACTAACTTTATTTGTACTATCATAATAGAACAACGTTGAATTTGTATCAAAGTTTGTATAATCTGTCGAACCATTATCAGGTTTGCATAATCCACTAACAGTAGTATCTCTTGATGTAACTTTTGTAGCCGCAGTCGTATTCTTACTTCCAGAATATTCATCATTGTATGATTTGATTGCAGTTTTTGTATAAGTATCACTTGTAGTTACCTTTTGAGCTACGGTACAGTTATCAAAATAATTATATTCAGAATATGCAAATGCATTAGCTCTAATATCTTGGGCAGTTGATGATTTATAATAATAGTTATTATACATATGAACATTTGCTTGTCTTAGAAGTGGTTGACGTGATGAACACTGATTATAGAAATTATGATGGAATGTAAGATTATATTGACAATGACTATCTCCACCACCAATTAGTGATGTTTTATGAGTTTTATTATATCTTACATAACTGATTGTAAGATTATGAGCATATTTAAAATCAGTAGATCCATCCCCATCTTTTTTATCATTTTCATCTGTAACATCCCAGTTATTTACACCAGGATTAAATGTAGAGTTATGAATCCAGAAAGCACTATAATCCATATCATTATTAGACCCTCCTTGGATTCCTATTGCATCTTCTGTATAACTTGTAAATGTTAAATTTCTTACTTCTAGTGAATTACATTTGCTAAATGTAAATCCCCATTGGTAAAGTTCTGCATCATCACCGACACCCTCTATTGTAACGTTTTTAGCACTACCTACATCTAGGTCGTTAAAGTATGAATCATATACATAAGAATTGCTTCCATACTCTTTCGTAGTTGATCTAATAATTCTATTTGTAAGTCCATTTAACTGTGTAATACCATTATTTATATCATTAGACATCGAATTTAATCCGCTTGAAATGATATAACTTTCTGTAAGCTTATTACTTGCCCATCCACTAGCCGCATTAAACAATGTGTTTTGCTCAGTAACTCTAGCTTCTGTATTTCCTGCACCATACACCGTAGCAGTATCAATATAATTCCACTGTGTTGTTTTAACACTTCCTAAGAAACGCACAACTAATGGATAACTTGATTTATATTGTGCTTGCATAATTTGAGTGATACCAGTGTATTCTTTACCAGCAATTGTAGCCTTTACTGTATTCTTATTCGAATCATTTACATAAACAACAACCGCATTATTCTTTAATGTACCATCATCATTATACGCACCTACACCATCTGTTTTATTAAAATGAGCATATCCTGATCTATCATATGCGCTTACTTGAATATTAGTTCTTTCTTCATATTCTCCACTAGAATTTGTAACCTTCAAGTCGTAAAGACCTGCGCTAAGTCCTAATACATCTACTCTTGCGGTTGAAGTTGAGGCACTACGTACAAGACTGTTATCAATTCTTGTATAAGCAGAATCACTGCTCTTCTTCACCTCAACTTTAATGGTTGTTGAAGTCGGTGTTGTTTCATTAAATATAGCATATATACCTTCTGCATATCCTGAAACTGTATTTATAACATTTCCTACTTTTATTTCAGTCCATTTAGCATATAGTGTTAAATTCGATGTTACAGCTTTTGAAAAATCATATACAGTTGTAAGTGATTTATCGCTATACCATCCATCAAACGTATAACCTGTTTTTGTAGTTGTTGGTATATTTTGAACTACACTACCCTTATTAATGGTAGCCGATGTTACTTCAGTACCACCATTTACTACATATGTAATGGTAAATGTTTCAACTAAAGTATCACTATCGCCATTCCCACCTGATGTGTCACCTCCAGCGGAATCTCCTCCTGATGTATTTCCACCTGTCGAATCACTACCAGATGTGTTACCACCATCAGTGTTTGTGTCATCTTTATTAGTATTATCCTCAGTATTGTTATCGTTATTGTTACTATTATCTGTATCAGATTTATTATCTTTGTTATCATTGTTGTTAATAGTATTACAACTTGTAACTGATATAGCTAAAAGCATTGATAATGTTAAAAAAACTATTCCTTTAAATCTTTTCATATTCTTTTCCTTTTATCTTTCTAGCAAAAATTCTTTTAATATCTTTGTTACCTCATCAAAATTTGTGCTTGTGTTTATTTGATTTTTAATTTGTGCGGCGCCAGGAATTCCTTTTAGGTATGCTGCAATATGTGTTCTCATCTCTAGATGAGCTAGTTTCTCACCTTTTAAATCTTCTAAGTATCTATGATGTCTTATTATCGTATTATAAATTTCTTCGTGTGATGGTCTTTCAATGATTCGATCATTTTTAAGATATTCATTAATTTCTTCAAAGATAAATGGATTCCCTTGTGCTGCACGCCCTATCATGACCGCATCACAGCCTGTATATTCTAAAACTTCTTTAGCCTTTTTAGCACTATTAATGTCTCCATTAGCAATTACAGGAATTTTTAGTAGCTCTTTAACTTTTTTAATTTCATCATATCTTGCATGTCCTTGATACATATCACTACGTGTTCTTCCATGGATTGCGATTGCTTTAGCTCCTGCTTTTTCAATCATAATCGCATTTTCAACGCAGTTAATATGATCATTGTCCCACCCAAGTCTAATTTTTACTGTGACAGGTTTATGAACCGCTTTTACAACACTAGATACTATATCATACACATTATTAGGATCTTTTAAAAGGCTTGCTCCGGCAGCTGCTCTTTTTGCGACTTTATTTACAGGACATCCCATATTAATATCTATAATATCGCAATCACTATTTAAATCTAAATATTTAGCCGCATAAACTAAACTTTCTTTATCAGCTCCAAATATTTGAACTGAAATAGGATGTTCAACCTCATCTACTTTTGTCATTTTTATCGACTTCAGATTATTAAATCCTATAGCCTTGTCCGATACCATTTCCGCAACCATAAGTCCAACGCCATGTTCCTTGCATATTTTTCTAAACGCAAGATTACATATACCAGCCATAGGAGCTAATACTAATCTATTTGGGATATAGACATCTCCTATTTTCCACATATAATAATATTTATCGATAATTGGTTTCGTATCTTCAATAGGAAGCCCTATAATATTATTCAACGAACCTTCATACCTTAAAACAAATTTAGCACCTATTCCTTGAATTGCATATGACCCGGCTTTATCCATCGGCTCACCTGTCTTGATATAACCATCAATTTCACTATTAGAAATTTCTTTAAAATATACATTAGATGTTACAGCAAAATTATGTATTTCATCATTGAATACAATACCTACTCCAGATATTACTTGATGCATTCTACCGCTTAATAAATTTAACATTCTTCTAGCATCCGTTTCATCTTTTGGCTTCCCTAAAATAAGGCCATCTAACACAACAATTGTATCAACTCCAATTATTATTTCATCATTTCTTTTTCCAAGTGCTAGTGCTTTCTTTAAAGCTACATTCTTAACATTTGTTATAGCATCTAAATTCTTATCCATAGCCTCATCGATGTTTGTAGGCTCTATGCTAAACTTATAATTAAATTTATTTAAAATATCGCTTCTTCTAGGAGATTGTGAAGCAAGTACTAATTTCATTAAAAATCACCAACTTTTATAAAATAATTATATCACAAGTTTTTCTAATTTTGTTTCACTTTATTTTCCTTTTATTTGATACCATAATATCACATTATTTTTAAATTGAATTTTTTTGATTTTAATATTAATATTATTGTAGGTGATTTTTATGAAAAAGGCTACTTTAGCATTAAATTTAAATTTAATACCTAAAAATGAAAAAGTTGTTGTAGCCCTTTCAGGAGGTGTCGACTCTTCTGTTTTGTTTTACGTATTAGAAAAAGAAGGCTTCGATGTTATAGTTGCTCACGTAAATCATAAGAAACGACAAGAATCCGAGATGGAAGAAGAAAAAATAATCGAACTTTGCAAAAGCACAAACACTCCTTATGAGGTGTTACATCTTGAAAAAATAGACAAGAATTTTGAAGCTAAAGCTCATAAAAAAAGATATTCGTTTTTTATTGATGTATGCAAAAAATATAACGCAAAATATATCGCAACTGCACATCATCAAGATGATAATGTTGAAACAATTATAATGAATATTATAGGTGGTTCTAATATCTATGGATATGGTGGGATTGCAAAGGAATTAATAATTGATGATATACATGTTGTTAGACCCCTTCTTTATTGTTCAAAAGATAGCCTTTATGCATATGCTAAAGAAAATAATATTATTTTTTATGAAGATATAACTAATACATCTGATGATTTTTTAAGAAATAGAATAAGGCATCATATCGTACCTATTTTAAAAGAGGAATCTTCTTCTTTACTTAAAAAAACTGCTAGTTATTCAAACCAACTTCATGAAGCTTTTGATTTCATTCGTGATGAAGTCTTAAATTATATAAACAAATATGGAATGATAATTGATTTAAATTCATTTTTTAATCTTCATCCGTTCCTCCAAAAAGAAATCATATGTTATCATCTAGAACAATTTAAAATCGCACGTAGTGAACAAAAAATAAACGATATTTTACAGATGCTGAAATCAAGTGAACCACAAAAATCATATTCGCTAAAAGATGATTTATTCAAATATGAATTTCTCAAAAGATATGATAAAGCTTGGATTCAAAAAAACAACACTGCCACCCCATCAAAAGGCTTTTGTTATACATTAAATGATATAAATGATGTAATAGATAACGATCACGTTAAAATTTATTTTGATACATGCGTTAATCCTAATGCAATTTATTTGAAATTATGCTATAATGAACTAGTATTTCCAATTTCTATTAGAAATAGAAAAGATGGAGATAAAATTAAACTTGCGTACGGATATAAAAAAATAAAAGATTTAATGATTGATAAAAAAATCATTAAAGAGCAAAGAGACTTAATGCCTATTGTTATTGATGGGTCGCAAGAAATTTTATGGGTATATAACATTTGTAAAGCCCAAAAAGTAAAAGAACAAAGAGATAGATCTGACATCTATCTAATATTAGAGGTGAAAAATTATGGCAACAATGCTAAATGATGTAGAAAAAGTTTTAATTTCAGCCGAGGATATTAAAGCTTGTTGTAAAAGATTAGGTGAACAAATTTCAAAAGATTACGATGGAAAAAATCCTATCGTCATTGGTCTTTTAAAAGGTTGTGAGCCTTTTATGTCTGATTTAATTCAAAATATTACATGTTATATAAGAACTGATTATATGGATGTTTCTTCTTATTTCGGAACTAATTCAACAGGTAATGTTATTATTAAAAAAGACTTAGATGAAGATGTAAAAGATCAAGATGTTATTATCGTAGATGATATTATTGATAGTGGTGCAACTTTATGCGATATTATTAACCTTTTAAAAGGTAGAGGAGCTAAATCTGTTGTTTCATGTGTTCTTCTTACAAAAAACACTAAGAGAAAATATGATGTAAATGTTCAATATGTTGGAGCTGAAGTTCCTAATGAATTTGTTGTAGGATATGGACTTGATTACAACGAAGCGTATAGAAATCTTCCTTTTATAGGTGTCTTAAAAGAAGAAATTTATAAAAAGTAAGGGGTAATGTAGATGGATAACAATCAAAACAATAACAACCAAAATCCAAACAACCAACAACAAACACCAAAAAAGCCAAGACAAAATAATATATTTAATTCTTTTGGAATGTATATTTTAATTATCATTCTTTTAATTGGAGCTTGGTTTGCGTATAGAAAGCTTACCGCAACAAATTATGAAACAGTAACATTTGATGAAATAGTAAATGCTATTTCTGATGATCGTTATATTAGTGGTAGTGCAAAACCTAATGGTAGTGATAATAATTTCTCAGTAACTATTAAGGGTACATATTACAAAGATAGTGAAAAAACTAAAATAATATACTATAAGGCAGTTCTTACTGATACACAATACGACTTAGTATCTAGTAAAGTTCCTGTTGAATATAAGACTATTTCAAACAATTCTGCTATAACTTGGATTATGTATTTACTACCATACGTAATTATAATAGGTGCTATTATATTTATTTCTAAGCAAAATGGTGGTACAAAAGCATTCGATTTTGCAAAATCTACTGCCAAAAAATCAAATGGTAGTAAGGTTACATTTAATGATGTCGCAGGATGTGATGAGGAGAAACAAGAACTTGTTGAAGTTGTTGATTTCTTAAAAAATCCTAAAAAATATGCAGACATGGGGGCTCGTATTCCAAAGGGAATTCTACTTTTCGGTCCTCCAGGTACAGGAAAAACTTTACTTGCGAAAGCTGTTGCTGGAGAAGCTGGTGTTCCTTTCTTCTCTATTTCCGGTTCAGAATTCGTTGAAATGTTTGTAGGAGTTGGAGCTTCAAGAGTAAGAGATTTATTTAAACAAGCTAAAGAACAACACCCTTGTATTATTTTCATCGATGAAATTGATGCAGTAGGTAGACAACGTGGTGCAGGTATGGGTGGAGGTCATGACGAACGTGAACAAACACTAAACCAATTGCTAGTTGAAATGGATGGTTTCCAAGCTAACCTAGGAATTATCGTTATGGCCGCAACTAATAGACCTGATGTTTTAGACCCTGCTCTTTTAAGACCAGGAAGATTCGATAGACAAATAACTATTTCTACTCCTGATGTTTCAGGACGTGAAGCTATATTAAAAGTTCATTCAAGAAATAAACATTTAGCTGATGATGTTAAACTTGATGAAGTTGCGGCACGTATTCCAGGATTTAGTGGTGCTGATATTGAAAACTTATTAAATGAAGCCGCAATACTTGCAGCACGTGATAATAGAAAAGTTATCACAACAGATGATTTAGATGAAGCTGTAGACCGTGTAATGATGGGACCTGCTAAAAAGAGTAGAAAATATTCTGATCACGAAAAAGATCTTGTTGCTCATCATGAGGCAGGACATGCAGTAATCGGATTAAAACTTGAACATGCTAATGTTGTCCAAAAAGTAACTATTATTCCACGTGGACAAGCAGGTGGATATACATTAATGCTTCCTGAAGAAGAAACTTATTTTGAAACACGCCGTTCTCTATTAGACCAAATCACAGGCCTTCTTGGAGGAAGAGTTGCAGAAGAGATTACATTTAACGAAGTATCAACAGGTGCTTCAAACGACTTCCAACGTGCTACAAGAATTGCTCGTTCAATGGTTACTGAATATGGAATGTCTTCTTTAGGTCCAGTTCAATATGAACAACAATCTGGTTCTGTTTTCTTAGGTCGTGACTACATGAAAGAAAAGAATTTCTCTGACCAAGTAGCTCTTGAAATCGATAGAGAACAAAGGAAAATCATTGAAGAATGTTATGAAGATTGTAAAAGAATATTGACTGAAAATATTGATTTAGTAAACGCAATAGCTGAATACCTTAAGAAAGTTGAAACTCTTACTAAGGCTGATATCGATGAAATTGCAAAAACAGGTCACTTAATTCGTTGGGATGATAGAGATCGTATTAAAGCTGAAAGAGAAGCCAAAGAAAAAGCTGAAAAAGAAAAAGAGATGGCAAATTCTAAGATTTGCCCTACATGCGGAGTTTCAAACAAAGCTAATGCACTTTTCTGTGTAAATTGTGGAAGAAATATTGAAAATATAGAAACTGCTTCTACTACCACAAACGATGATAGTATTAATGTGGATACAAACGAGACTGAATCTACAGATTCAAATAATACGACTAATACTACTTCTCTTGATACCCCTAATAATACAAAGGCTGAAGAATCTTCTAATGAAGAAGAAAACTCTTCTGTTGATGATAATGAGACTAGATAAATTTTTAAAAGTTTCAAGAATCATTAAACGACGCACACTAGCTAAAGAAGTTGCTTGTGAAGAAAGAATTCTTGTAAACGATAAAATTGCTAAACCATCATTAACCCTTAAACCAGGGGATATTATAACAATCTTCTTTGGTAATAAAGAAGTAAAAATCAAAGTATTAGAATTACTTGATTCAACTAAAAAAACTGATACTAGTAAGATGTATGAGCTTATTAGTGAAAGAAAAATTGAACAAACATTATAAAAGGATTTGCAAAACAAATCCTTTTTATTATTTTATATAATTTATTATTTCACTTAAATTATCAATCGTTTTTTGTCCTTTAAAACGCGAACTATCTTGATGCCCTTTTGTAAAAAGTAGTGCATCGCAACCTATTAGCTTTGCGACTTCAAGATCATGAAGTGTATCACCTACAACTAAGCATTTAGATGAATCTATATTATTATTTTTAACAAAATTATAACCTAATCTACTTTTACTTCCACCTTCATAATTTGATGTCCCTATAACATAATCAAACAAATTATAAATACTGTAATATTTTAATTGAAATACTAAATTATTATATTCTGTAGAAGATAAACATATTATCGTACAGCCTAGTTGCTTGAGATTTTTTAGTGTATCACGAACATCATCAAATAGTTTGCATTCTAAAGACTGTTTCATATATCTATCATTATATATAATCGCCATGTCTTCAAAAGATGTAGAAGAAAAATCTAATCCTGCGTCTAAATAATATTGTTTAATTGGAAAACCAAATACCATTTTGTACTTTTCTAGCGTTATAGTCTTTTTATTTTGGTCCTTTAAAAAATCATTGATCAACTTTAATCCTAACCAAACATCGTTAAGAATAGTACCATTAAAATCCAAAAATATATATTTCTTATTCATATTATCAACCCATATTTCAGTATAATTATACTTTAAAAAGACATTGTTTTGTAGTATAATTTTTTATGGTAATTAAAGGAGGGCTATATATGCCATTAGTAAATGAATTAGAAATGTTAAAAAAAGCATACGATGAAGGATATGCAGTTGGTGCTTTTAATATCAATAACATGGAAACTATTCAAGGAATAGTTGAAGCCGCTAAACTTGAAAAATCACCTATTATTCTTCAAGTGTCTAGAGGCGCAAGAAAATATGCTAATCCAATCTACTTACAAAAACTTGTGGAAGCCGCAGTTTTAGATTCAGGACTTCCTATCGCATTACATCTTGATCATGGTGATTCTTTTGAAATTTGTAAAGAATGTATCGATAGCGGTTTTACATCAGTTATGATTGATGGTTCTTCTCTTCCTTATGAAGAAAATGTTAAAGTGACTAAAATGGTTTGCGATTATGCACACGCTCATACACCTTATGTTACAGTTGAAGGAGAACTCGGAACACTTGCAGGTGTTGAAGATGAAGTTAATGTTGAACATTCATCATACACTGACCCCGAAACTGTTCAAGACTTTGTTTCAAGAACTGGTGTTGATAGTCTTGCGATTGCGATTGGAACATCACATGGCGCTTTTAAATTTAAACCCGGTACTAAACCTATGTTAAGATTTGATATTCTTGAGGAAGTATCACGCCGTCTTCCTGGTTTCCCTATCGTTCTTCATGGTGCTTCATCAGTACTTCAAGACTATGTAAAAATGTTTAATGAATGCGGTGGAGAAATGAAGGATGCTCTTGGTGTTCCTGAAGAATTATTATCTAAAGCTTCTAAAATGGCTGTATGTAAAATAAACATTGATTCGGATATCCGTCTTGCATGTTATGCACCTATGAGAAAATATATCATTGATAACCCTTCTTGTTTCGATCCTCGTAAACCTCTTGGCGTTGCACGTGATAACATTACTGAAGCTGTAAGACATAAAATGAGAAATGTTCTACATTCTTCAAATAAAGCTTAAAAATTTAATGAAGTGAACCATATGAACAATTGTGTTCACTTCTTTTTTATTAATGAGGATTATATGTTAAAAACGATTAAAACAAAATTAAAAATTTTTTTTGAATCAAGAATTTTTATGCTTATAATATCTATCATTACTGTTCTTTGTTGGGCTTTTAAATTAGACATTTTATCTTATGTATTTTTTGCAATATCAATAATTCTTATAGAATTTAGTATGGCATCATACGTATCACTTCCTTCTATTATACTTCTTCTTTTTGGTGGAAATAGAGGAGATGGCATACCTATTAAAACGCCTCTTGGTATTGCATTCATAGTTTTAATGTCTATAGGTTTTATACTAATGCTTTTTAATTTCTTTAAGAACTTTAAAACAAACATTAAAAAGTTAAAAGATTCAATGATTTTAAGTCTATCAATACTTGCAATAGTAATGCTAATATCCGTAATAAATTCTCCCGTTAAAGGAACTACTCTTGTATATGTTCTTACTTTTTCATTAAATATTTTAATAACAATATTAATGCTTACAAGAATAGATACTCTAATAGAAAAAAGAGAATTTATAATATTTTCATTTATTTTAGTACTTTTCACAATTTCAACCGAAGTCGTAATCAGATTCTTTGAACTATATGAAAATAATAATGCATATTTCTTATTATCAAATAAATTAATTCACCTTGGCTGGAGACTTTCAAACCATTACATTATAATAATTAATATAGCTGTAATTCTATCCGCTTATCAATATATGAAAACAGAAAATATATTTGAAAAGCTTTTAGCTTTAATAGCTATTGTATTAGGATATGCTTTAAATGGTATTTTAATGTGTAGAGGTTCAATGCTTGGAATGGGTATATGCGCTATTCCACTTCTTATAATATATTTTATATATACTAAAAATTGGAAACGCGAAATACCATATATTTTATTAATGCTAGTTGTTATTGCAGGATCCATTATATTTATAAACTATTCAAATACTGCAAAGCAATGTCTAGAAAAGTTTATAAATAATGGTTCTGATTTAAATGGTAGAAAAGAATTGTATGAACTTGCAAAAGAAAATTTTAAAAAGCATTTATTTATAGGTACAGGTGCTGGAAGTAGTGCGTATTATATCAAAAATAATTTTCCTTGGAATCCAGTAAATAATTATCATAATGTTTTCTATCAAATGACAACATGCGGTATTCTAGGCCTTATAGCTCTTGCTATATATTTATTTGCAATTGTAAAAAGACTATTCAAAAAAGATTTACTTGCACTTATATTATTTGTCATATTCTTATACTTCATGATTCATGGTCAAGTAGATACCTTATTCTTTAATCGTAAGGTAATGCCTTTCTTTACAATCGCAATACTTTTACTTCCAAATATTATAAAAAACGATGAAACCATTAAAACTAGTAATTAAATTTACTAGTTTTTTTACTTCAAGATCTTATTATAATTTGCCATTTAATAATTTATTGTGATATAATAATATGAAATACTTTATGGAGGAAATTTATATGGAACAAAAACTTTCTGATCAAGAAATTGCAAGAAGAGAAAAATTAGATAAATTAAAAGAATTAGGACTTGATCCATTTGGTCAAAGATATGACGCAACTGATCATGCAACAGATGTTAAAGCTAAGGCCAACGCCATCATTGCTGAATTTGATGCTAAAAATCCTAATTTAGCTGAGGATGAACGTAAGACTTTACTTCATGAATATTTAGAACAAGCTCATATTGAAGTAAATATTGCTGGGCGTATTATGTTCATACGTAAAATGGGAAAAGCTTCATTCTATTCTATTCAAGATAAGAGTGGATTTATTCAAGTATATATAAGAAAAGACGTTGTTGGTGAAGAACAATACGCATTATTTAAACTAGCTGACCTAGGTGATTTCGTAGGTACTAAGGGTACTGTTATGCTTACACAAACAGGTGAAATCACTATCAAGTGTGAAACATATACTCATCTAGTTAAAGCTTTAAGACCATTACCTGAAAAATTCCATGGTCTTCAAGATAAAGAAGAACGTTATAGACGTCGTTATCTTGATTTAATCACAAATGAAGAAGCTAAGAAAACAGCTATTATGAGACCTCAAATTATCCGTGCTATGCAAGCATATTTTGATTCTAAAGGTTTCATCGAAGTTGAAACTCCTGTACTTCAAAATATTCAAGGTGGAGCTTCCGCAAGACCTTTCATCACACATCATAATGCTTTAGATTCAGACTTCTACTTACGTATTGCGACTGAATTGCACTTAAAACGTCTACTTGTAGGTGGATTAGAGCGCGTTTACGAAATTGGTCGTATTTTCCGTAATGAAGGTATGGATAGAACTCACAATCCTGAATTTACTACAGTTGAATTATATCAAGCATTTGGTGATTTAGAATCAATGATGGACTTATGCGAAGGTGTAATTAAGAGTGCTGCTGATAAAGTATGTGGAAAAGAATTATTCATTAATCCCTTTGATAGAGAAGGTGAAAAGATTGACATTTCTAAACCATTTAGAAAAGTTTCGATGTGTGATGTTATAAAAGAACAAACAGGTGTTGATTTCAAAAATAACAACTATACATTTGAAGAAGCTTGTGCTCTTGCAAAAGAACACCATGTTGAAGTTGAACCTCATTTCATTTCTGTAGGACATATTATTAATGCGTTCTTTGAAGAATATGGTGAAAAAACACTTATTCAACCTACATTCTTAATGGGACATCCAATTGAAATATCTCCACTTACTAAAAAGGATCCTTCTGACCCTAGATTCGTTCAACGCTTTGAATTATTTATTGGTGGGCATGAATTCGCAAATGCATATACTGAATTAAATGACCCAATTGACCAAAAAGAAAGATTCATCGAACAATTAGAAGAAAAAGAAGCTGGAAACGATGAAGCTAACGAAATGGATACAGATTTCGTAGAAGCTCTAGAATATGGTATGCCTCCTGCTGGTGGTATCGGTATCGGAATTGATAGACTTGTTATATTCCTAACTGAATCTGAATCAATTCGTGATGTTATTCTATTCCCACAAATGAAAACAAGATAGATGGTGGCATGATGGATATAGTTAGCGATTATGCAAATTGGAAATTTGAAAACTATACATTAATAAACACATTAGAAAAAAATAAAAGCGCAATAATTCAAAGATTTACTCATGTTATTTCAATTTGTGATTATTACTATGATAAAGTTACAAATGAAAAATATAATTTAAGTCCTGATGAGGAAGTTATATTTGATACAGCATTCAATTATATGCATGACCATTTTGAAACTATTTCTTTAATCTTAAAACAAGATTTCAATTCTCATATTGAAGAAATGGAAAAATGCGCAAAAACAATTAATCTTCTACTATACATCAACGATTTTCAAAATGAACTATCAAATAGTGCACCTCTTGATATAGAATCTAAAAACAAATTAGATAATATAGAATCAAGAACTCTTGCATACATTGAAACAAGGACTAATGCACCTGATGAAATGTTCCAACTTCTTTCTGATATAGTTGATTTAATGTTTGTAGATGGTTACGAAGGAGTAAATGAAATCCTTTATGAAGTCGCAGAACAACTTCAAATTACACCAGATGAAGATAGTGAAGAATTAGAAATAAATTATTAAAAAGCAGTCAAACTGCTTTTTTTTAAAGAAAGGATTTATAAACATGATAAGATTATTATTCGTGTGTCATGGAAATATTTGTAGAAGCCCTATGGCTGAATACATCGCAAAATATCTAGCAAAAGAATACTTAATAGATTCTTATCTATACATTGAATCAAGAGCTACTTCAAATGAAGAAATTGGCCATGATATCTACTTCCCTTGCAAGAAAGTTTTAAAGGATCATAATATACCTTTTGATAAACACGCCGCAAAACGTATTACAAACGATGACTTAAAAAACTTTGATTATATTATAGGAATGGATTCATATAATATTAGAAATCTTATAAATATGTTAGGTGAATCACCTAAGATTAAAAAATTGTCTTTGTTTTCAAATCTAGATATAGATGTAGCCGACCCTTGGTACACTAGAGATTTTAATGAATGTTTCGAAGAAATATATGCTTACATAAAAAATTTAATGAAATTTTTAAGCAAATCCCTTTTAAACCAATAAATTTTATGATATCATTGCACGGTAAGGTTATACCGCCTTACTAGTCTCTATTTTTTTCATAAATAACTAACTCTCCCTATTAAACAATTATTTATATAGAGACTAATCCCTACCCCGAGAGGTCAACTTTTAATTGACCTCTTTTCTTTTTATAAAAAAATAGGAATTTAAAAATTCCTATTTATCTTTTTTGAACCGAAATATTCACTCTTAATTAATTGATTAGATAAATACTTACCTTTCTTCAATATGCTTACATCACTTGGTATAACACCTTCTACTACATAATTACTTTTGATTGCATAACTATAAGACGTTTTAAGCATATTTCTACCCATTAAAGAACGTATGGTGCTATGATGGCTATCCTCATAATAAAAACCGTTTTCTACGCCCATTAAATACGCAAGAGTAGGTAGCGTATCTATTTGTCCACAAATTAAATTTTTAGTATCTGTCGGCTTGTATTCATCCATATTAAAATATTTATCATCTGTATTTCTTCCTATTACATAATGTCCATTAATTTTTTTATTATACAAAACAGTAAGGCACGTATAATTTGAAGCTTTTGTAGTCCATAAATACTTCTTCTTACCTTCAAGCTTATTCTTGGTCCTATTAGACATATATTTATGTATTCCACCATGATCGCCCATCACAACTATTGATGTATTATCAAGGATGCCTTTTTCATCTAAATCGTTTAAGAATCTACCAATACATGAATCAACATAATGCGCAAGCGATATGTAATTATAGAAATATGAACCTATTTCTTTCTTTAATTTCTTGTCGTTATTTAAAAATACTTCATCTAATACTTTTGGTAAATGATATGGAATATGAGATGAACATAATACTATATGATTATAAAATTTATCATTCTTAGAATAATTAGAAAGTATTTGTTCTTCATATCTTAAAAGAGAATTATCATTAATATATCCACATACTTTTTTAACATTATAATCTTCATCATATTTTAATGTTTCATCTTGATTGTTTACTATCTCATCACCAAAATGTGCTTCATCAAATCCGATTGTTGAATCCATTACTCCCGTATAATTCCAAGTAGATTCATACGCTCCATTAAGATATGATGTTTTATATCCATAGTTTTTTAATACTTTTGCAAGGCTTAAATATTCACTATCTTCATATTGGTTAAATGTAATAACCTTTGATACAGGATATTGTCCTGTCATAAATAACAAATCACAGTCTGAACTATTACCTACATGTACTTGTTCTACTGTATTTAATTGAACAGAATGATTTAATAATTTATTTATATTAGGTGTTATTTCATGCCATACACCATTTGAATCTTCAATTTGATTTCCTAGTACAAATGATTCCATAGCTTCTAATTGTATTACTATTAGATTTGTATCATTCATAACACCATTTAAATTCCATTTATCCTCTGAATAATCCTCATCCATCATTAAGGTTGTTTCATATTCATTATAATCTTCATAATCACTATCTGTTAATTTAACTTTATCATTATATTGAGGTAGTTGTGCTATATCTACTAAATGATAGACAAAATTACCATATGATGCGACTTTATCTGTTGAATTTAGGGAATTTATAGTTTTATTAGATGTAAGAATAGAAATGAAAGCTACCATAAAAATAGATGATATTATAGTACCACTTTTTGATACCACTCTAAAGTCATGATATGTAAATAACTTCTTTGTTAATCCTATTATAAACAATACAATAAATATTAACGTATCCACAAACCACAATGCGTCAGTTGGGGAATAGTGTACCCAAATAGACATAGTAACATCATTATTGCTATTATGTGGCATTATTCTCCAAAATAGGCTTGACGGTCCTTGGAAAAATCTAGTATATGCTAAATCCCCTATAACAAAGCCTAAAGATATTACATAGACTATTAATAAATAAATATACCTTCCCTTATTATTAAATAAAAGTGCAAAACTAAACAAGAATATATATGTAAGAATTAGTAATATAATATGCCAACCAACTCGTTTTAAACCATATATAAAATGGAAACCAAAATGGTAATTGTTATCAGCCATTCCTACATAAAATACTTCTTTTGTTATTATCGCTACAAATAATAATATTACAAAAATTGCACTATAATGTTTTTTTATAAAATTTGCCATTTTATTTAACAAATTCTTCATTGATATCAACTTCCTTTTTACCTTTTTTTCTAAACATTACCCAAATTGTCCATAATCCACTGGCCATAATAAGCCAATAATAGCTAATAAATCTAACTAAAAATGCCGCAAAAGACGCAATATCTGCGCTACATCCAGAATATATTCCTTCATAAAGTTCTTTAATAGATACTTCTGCGGCACCAATTCCACCGGGGATTGGGAAAGAATCAGAAATAAGTGCATACACTGTTTGCGCGCTCATGATATATATAAAACTATGTCCTTTAAGGCCAAAGCTTTTATATACTAAATAAGCCACAGAAAATGTTACAATTCTTTTTATTATGCAAAGTACAAATACAACTAGTAAAACTAGGAAATGTTTTTTAAAATATTTATTTGATTCCTTATAATTTTTAATCATTTTTCTAAAAGAACGTATTTTAGTATATGGTCTTTTTAACATATTATGCGCGTATAAGAAAAAGATTAAGCGAACGCCAATTTTATATACAACATCGCCCATAAACATTAAAATTATATTAGATAGTGCAATAACAACATTAGAAACTACACCAAAAATTAAAAGAAATATCATTAATTTATTATCATGACCCGAAAAAAAATCCTTATAATATAATATTGCAGCAAACACAGCCATAACAATTAAAGCCATTTTGTTCATAAATGAATACATTAAAACCATTGGTGTTGTTTTAGAAACATCAATGTTATCTTTTGATTTCATTTCATAAATCATCATAGGCTGCCCGCCTACTGCAAATGGGGTCAGTTGTGAAAAGAATAAATCAACTGATACATAAGATGAGGCTTTAAACGGATTTAACTTAACACCAAGTCCTCTCCCCATAACAATATAGCATAGTCCTTGAATAAATATTTGACCATAAACCATTAAGACTGCAATTAAAAGTAGGGTTAATTTCATATCATTAAGCATGTTATCAAATTTTTTTAAATCCAAGTCTTTAAACAAATACCAAAATGAAAAAACGAATAAAAGTATTATTAAAATATATTGTATAATCTTTTTTATTCTTTTCCTTTTCATAAAAATCCTCTAATCTATAAAAAAATGCTTAAAAGCATTCTTTTTATCTAAACTATCATTAAAATTATGAAAGCTGTTATTAAAATTACTCCAAAAACAGAAAATCCAATTATCATTTTCTTTCCAGCTTTAACAACTTTTATTTTTAAAACAAACAATACCCCGACAACAATTAAAAATATAATATATATCCAAGAGAAAGCAAGTAAAGACATATGTGTAAATTTTAATATATAAACAATTGGCATAAAAAATGAAGCCATTGTTATAGGCATACCTGTATAATATTTAAGCGGTTCACAACTTGTTTTACATCTTTCTATCTCAAGTGCATTAAAATATGAAAGTCTTATTAAACCAAATAAAACATAAATCGCTAATATGACAACGATACACGCAAAATACCATTTATGTATAGTTCCAGCATTCATAAATAAATTTAATGATATAGACGCAGGTAAAACACCAAACGCTAAAAGATCCGAAAATGAATCTAATTGTATTCCATTATTCTTTTCAAATTCAGTACGATCTTTTTTGGTTCTTGCGACTTTACCATCAAACATATCAAGTGCCCCACACACCAATAAACACATTATCGCAAAATCAGATGCATATTTAACATCTACGATGCATAGTCCAATACCAAAACTTGCAAGAATAGTAGATATATAAGTTAACCACACTGTATAATTATAATATCCTATCATAATAAAACCTCTTCACATAAAGTAATTCTACCATATATACACATATCTATTCAAGCGTTTTAACTAGTCATTTTAACATATAAAGTCCACTTTATGTCAATAAGTATTTAATTTTTAATAAAACTATGTTTTATTTTTTAATTTTTTAATTTTTTTTATTTACAATATTTAATTTACAATTTAAAATAAGATTATGCTTAATTAAAAGGAGATTTTTTTATGTTTGATTCAATTCATGAAGAATGTGGTGTTTTTGGAATATTTGAACCAAAAAAGAGAAATGTAGCTCATGACTTATATGTAGCGCTTTATGCGTTGCAACACAGAGGACAAGAAAGTGCTGGTATTGCAGTCTGTGATGATGGTGTTATTTCTTATGAAAAAGGTGCTGGACTTGTTAGCGAAGTATTCTCTAAAGAAATTTTACAAAGATTAAATAATGGTCATATGGCTGTAGGTCATGTAAGATATTCAACTACTGGTGGTAATAATATCAATAATATTCAACCACTTGTTGTACGTCATATGAAAGGAAATCTAGCCTTAGTTCATAACGGAAACTTAACTAATGCAGATGCATTAAGAAGAAAATTTGAACTTAATGGCGCAATCTTCCATGGTACTTCTGATACTGAGTCTATTGCATATTCAATTGTTGATAATCGTCTTACATCTTCTTCTATTGAAGTTGCGATTGAAAAAACAATGAACGATATTAAAGGAGCTTATTCTTGTATCGCCATGTCTCCTACAAAAATGGTTGGATTTAGAGATCCTAACGGATTTAGACCTCTTTGTCTAGGAAGAAGTAAAGATGGTGGATACATTCTATCTAGTGAATCATGTGCAATTGATGCTTGCGAAGGAACATTCATAAGAGATATTCTTCCAGGTGAAATAATTGTCATTTCTGAAGACGGAATAGAATCTATTAATACTCACGTAAACAACAGAAAGCATACTATTTGTGTATTCGAATACATCTACTTCGCAAGAGGAGATTCTTATATCGAAGGTGTAAATGTTCATGACGCAAGAGTTACTGCTGGTAAAATACTTGCGGAAGAAAACAAAATTGATGCGGATGTGGTAATTGGTGTACCCGACTCTGGTCTAGATGCAGCCCTAGGATATAGTATGGCTTCTAACATTCCATACGGAATGGGATTTGTAAAGAATAAATATATCGGTCGTTCATTTATAAAACCTAGTCAAGAAGAAAGACGTAATACTGTTAAAATTAAACTTAATGTTGTAAAATCTGTTGTTAATGGTAAGAGAGTTGTATTAGTTGATGATTCTATCGTTCGTGGAACTACTTCTAAAGAAATCATTAAGCTTCTTCGTGAAGCAGGAGCTAAAGAAGTTCACTTCTTATCTTCAGCACCTGCATTTAAGCATCCATGTTATTTTGGAACAGACGTTGATTCAGAAGATAATTTAATTGCTTGTAAATATAAAACAAATCAAGAAATAGCTGAGGCGTTAGGTGCTGATTCATTATCATACCTATCTCTTGAAGGATCACATAAACTAGCCGTCAAAGAAGGACTATATTTCTGTGATGGATGTTTCAGTGGCAATTATCCTATAGAAGTTCCTACAGAGATAGAGAAAAATAAATTTGAACAAAAAATTTCTAAATAAAAAAGGGTTTGAAACCCTTTTTTGTTTGTTCCTAATCTGCAAATAGGAGATGATTGAATAGTAGAACACAAATAATATCTATCCATCCAAAGAATACTGGAATGAAAATTCCAAAGATTAATCCTAAAATATTTTTTAATGTAGGTTTTTCTAAAACTGCTGTAACACGTACAAAAATTTCAGTTACCCAGTTAACAAATGGAATTAAAAGTAAAATAATTTGAACCAATCTTTGTTGTTTATTAAACCAACGCATATTTAGTCCCTCCTTTATAAACTCATTATATCACATAATTTTTAAAATAAAATACCTTTATATTTTTTATCGTATTTATATTTATCTTATTATTTATATCAAAACAATAAGCTATTATATTTATTTTTAATGAATTATAAATCTTTAAACTAATTTTAATTTATGTTCTATGTTATATTTAAGAAAATCTCTTTTTATATCATCTTCTACTATTTCTAAATACTCATCAACATCAAGCCACTTGTAGGCTGTATGTTCTTTAGAAAGCATTATAGATTCTTGATTTGTTACTCCCATAAAATTCTTAAAAACAATATTTGTATTTTTCAAGTCAACGTCATATAAATGCTTAGGATTAGAGATACATATGCCTGTTTCTTCTAATACCTCCCTTTTAATGCATTCAACAATTGTTTCATTTTTTTTAATTCCGCCACCTGGATTTTCCCATACCCCTGGCCTGTTATCGCTATAATTTCTTTTTATAGCTAATAGTTTTTTTAATTTTTGATTATATATAAATGCTTTAGCAACTACGTAAATCAAAACACCACCCACAATCTTTAGTTAATTATAACACTAATATTCTAAAATTAATATAAAAAATGGTATTAGTTTTAATTTCTAATACCATTTCATAATTTTAATTATTAAATAATGCTGTCGATAAGTATCTATCACCAGTATCAGGTAATAATACTACAATGTTCTTTCCTTTGTTTTCAGGACGTTTTGCGACTTCAGTTGCGGCTTTGATTGCGGCTCCTGATGAAATTCCAACTAAAACTCCATCATGACGTGCTATTTCACGACCTACTTCAAAAGCATCGTCATTTTCAACTGTGATAATTTCATCATAGATTTTTGTGTTTAATGTATCAGGTACAAATCCTGCACCAATACCTTGAATCTTGTGAGGACCTGCAACACCTTTAGATAATACAGGTGATGTTGCTGGTTCTACAGCCACAATTTTAATATTAGGATTTTTACTCTTTAAATATTCACCAACACCTGAAATTGTTCCACCTGTTCCAATACCTGCAACAAATATATCTACTAAACCATCTGTATCATTCCAAATTTCTGGTCCTGTTGTATTTTTATGAGTTAGAGGGTTAATTGGGTTTGTAAATTGACCAGCTATAAAGCTATTTGGATTTTCGCTTGCAAGTTCATTAGCTCTTGCGATAGCTCCCTTCATTCCTTTAGCTCCTTCAGTTAATTCTAATTGAGCTCCGTATGCCTTGATTAAATTTCTTCTTTCAACAGACATTGAATCTGGCATTACAATTACAAGTTTTAGACCATACGCAGCTGATACTGCCGCAAGTCCAATTCCAGTATTTCCTGATGTTGGTTCAATAATTATTGTATCTTTATTGATTTTTCCCTTTGCGATTGCGTCATCAATAATACCTTTCGCAATTCTATCTTTTACTGAACCAGCTGGATTTAAATATTCTAATTTAGCAATTAGTTTTGCTTCTAAATTATGAGCTTTTTCATAATTTGTAAGTTCAACTAGTGGAGTATTTCCAACTAATTCTAATACATTTTTCTTAATGTTAGCCATAATATCAACTCCTTTTATTTAATAGCAGCATTTAATGCTTGGTCTAAGTCATCAATAATATCATCAATATGCTCAGTACCAATTGATAAACGAATACTATTCTTATAAATTCCTGCTTTAGCCAATTCTTCTTCGTTCATTTCTGCATGTGTTGTTGATGCAGGGTGAATTGCAAGAGATTTAACATCTCCAACGTTAGCTAGTAATGAGAAAATCTTTAAGTTATCAATAAACTTTTGTGCTGTTTTATCATCACCTTTGATTTCAAATGTGAAGATAGATCCTCCACCATTAGGGAAATATTTCTTATATAATTCTTGTTGTGTTTTATCTGTAGAAATTGATGGGTGATGTACTTTTTCTACTGCCTTATGAGACGCTAAGAATTTTACTACTTTTAATGCATTTTCAACATGACGTTCAACACGAAGTGATAATGTTTCAAGTCCTTGTAATGCAATAAATGCATTTACTGGAGAAATACAAGCTCCTGTATCACGTAATAATATTGCACGAATATATGTTACGAATGCTGCAGGTCCTACAGCCTTAGTAAATGATACTCCATGATAACTTGGGTTTGGTTCAACAAATTGAGGGAATTTTCCTGCTTTTTCCCAATCAAATTTACCACCTTCAACAATAACTCCTCCAAGTCCTGTTCCATGTCCTATGATAAATTTAGTAGCAGATTCTACAACGATATCAGCACCATGCTCAATTGGTCTTATAATATATGGTGTTCCAAATGTATTGTCTACAACAAGTGGTAAGTTATGTTTATGTGCTACTTCGGCAATTGCTTCAATATCAACTGCATCAGAATTTGGATTTCCAAGTGTTTCAATAAATACTAATTTAGTATTATCTTTTATAGCCGCATCAATTTCTTTAGGATCTGGATTAGTAAATGTTGTATCAATTCCATAATCTCTAAAAGTATGCTCAAATAAATTATAAGTTCCACCATAAATATTATTTGTTGCGACTAGGTGATCTCCTGCAAATGCTAATGCTTGAACAGCATATGTTACAGCTGCAGCCCCTGATGCGACTGCTAGTGCTGCTGAACCACTTT
The DNA here is from genome assembly GCA_963623875.1 of Parabacteroides distasonis. Taxonomy (GTDB): domain Bacteria; phylum Bacillota_I; class Bacilli_A; order Acholeplasmatales; family Anaeroplasmataceae; genus UBA3206. The sequence goes on from CAVFNL010000021.1 coordinate 78,905, forward strand.
CAAGTGCTGCAATTCTTTGTTCGAATACATCTTGTGTTGGGTTAGTTAATCTTCCATAAATGTTTCCTGCATCTCTTAATGCAAAACGATCAGCTGCATGTTGTGCATTATTAAACACATAAGATGATGTTAAATAAATAGGTACAGCTCTTGCTTGTGTTGTAGGATCTGGTTGTTCTTGTCCTACGTGTAATTGTAATGTTTCAAATTTGTATTTCTTGCTCATTTTAAAATTCTCCTTTAATTTTTATATATAAATATTATATCACTATGAAGGCTAGAATTAATATATTTAATTTCTATTTTAAAGTCTCCTTCTTGACTATTTTAAGCCCTGCCATGTGGCAACAATCATTAGTCATATAAATCACCTTGCTTTGTTAGTTTCTACAATTCCTATAGCATTACTAGGAATTACACCTAAATAATACAACGTTTAATATCAGATGTCAACACTTTTTTATTTATTTGTAAAAATTTATTTAAAATTTTATATTATTTAAAAAAATGCTTACTTTAAACTTATCAATCATTATTCGTTTTTAAAGTGAAGATATCTATAAATATCAAATTGATATTATTAGTTATTTTGAAAGTGTCAAGATAAAATAAACCAGTTTGGTCAGGAAAAAATGAACCAATTGT
>CAVFNL010000022.1:0-2450 GCA_963623875.1 Parabacteroides distasonis
CTTAAAGGCGAAAAAGGTGATAAGGGTGATGCAGGAAAAGATGGCCTAGATGGAAAATCTGCATACGAAATTTGGCTAGATAACGGACACATTGGAACAGAAGAAGATTTTTTAAACTCTTTAAGATCTCCTAATACAAATTATGATGAACAAGGATTAGTTTATATTTTACAAGACGATGGTACATATGCTGTATCTATGGCACATGATGGATGTTTAAGTAGTATAACCATTCCTTCTACATATAATGGCACAATAGTAAGTAAAATAATTTCTTTTGAAAATTCGAATTTTAAAAATATTACAATCCCTGATTCAGTTGATACTATTGGGGAAGGTGCTTTTTTAAATTGTAAAAATCTTGAAAGTATTGAACTACCAAATAAGATAACTACAATTGCTAAAAATACTTTTTATGGATGTATTAATTTAAAAAATATAACTATCCCAAATGGTGTCAACGGTGTAAATACACAAGCATTTCAAGGTTGTGTGTCACTAGAGTATAACACATATGATAATGCTTGTTATTTAGGAAATAGTGAAAATCCATATTTAGTATTAGTAAAAGCTAAATCTAATGATATAGTATCATGCGAAATCAATGATAATTGTAAATTGACTTATGGTGATGGATTTAGTGGTTGTACTTCTTTAGAAAGTGTAACTAATTTAAAAGTTATGCCATCATTTTACAATTGCATAGCTTTAAAAAATCTTGAATTCAAAGAAAGTGTTGAGTTTGATGTTTCTAATTTAAGTTCTTGCACAAATTTAATTTACAATGAAAATGGTAATGGATATTATTTAGGAAATGAGGATAATCCATATTTAATACTAGTAAAACCAAAATCAAGTGACATAACTTCAATTAGCATAAATGATAATTGTGAAATGATTTGCGCATATGCATTTAGATATTGTACTAAGCTAGAAAGTGTAACATTCTCTAAAAGTATGACTTGTATATCTAAATACGCATTCGCAAATTGCACAAGTTTAGAAACATTAACTATCCCAAGTCAAATTAATTCTATAAATTCACATGCGTTTGATGGATGCTCAAAATTAACAGAACTTACTATTTATAGTAAATATTTAAGAATTAGAGAACAAGGATTTGCATATTGCACAAACTTAGAAAATGTTTCAATTGAGAATGTTATAGATTTAGATACTGATGTATTTAATGGATGTTCAAATTTAATTTATACAGAATATGATAATGGATATTATTTAGGAAATAAGTCTAATCCTTACCTATTATTAGTAAAACCCGAAACAACTAACATAACTTCATTTAATGTAAACGAAAATTGTAAGAGTGTAGCAGCTTATGCTTTCAAATATTGTATAAAACTTACTAGTATATCTTTACCTGATGGTATAGTTTCTGTTGGAAGAGATGCATTTGATGGTTGTACATCATTAAAATTTAATGAATATAGTGATGCTTACTATTTAGGAAATGCTACAAATCCATATTTAGTTTTAATAACTGCAAAATCTAAAACTAAGACTACTTATGTAATTAATGGAAATTGCAATGTTATAGGCACTGATGCCTTTAGCGAATTAAAATATTTAACAAAAATAACAATTCCTGATTCTGTTATTTCTATAAATAGAGCCGCATTCAATAAATGTTCTAACTTAGAATATGTTAAAATAGGTGATGGAGTAACTACAATTGATATATTTGCTTTTGATGCTATTGCATTCAATTCAGCTGATATTATAATTGGTAAAAGTGTGTCATTAGTTAAAGAAGATGCGTTTAGAAGTTTTAGTTTGTTGGGTAAATATTCAAACATATATTATGCAGGTTCAGAAGAAGAATGGAATAATATTACAATTGATTGCCTTGATGCAATGGAAAAATTTACAATTAGATATTATTCAGAAGAAGAACCTACTGAAAATATTAATAATTATTGGCGCTATGTAGATGGTGTACCTACCGCTTGGTAATAATAATTCTATGTATCCTAAAGATATTAAAATCTACATATAACTTAAAAGCAAGTGAGGTACTTTTTGGTACCTCATTTTTTATAAGCATAACGATATTTTATTTTTATGGTATGTTTATAGATTGTTTAAAACAATAAACTTAAAATGAATAATTAGATATATTAAATAAATTAATAAAAAAATAATTTGGAGTATGTTTAAACGTGTTGTAAAAGCAAACGTAGAAGAATAGAATGAGTCTGATATTTTTCAAAGGGCACATATAATTTTTATGTTTACATATACATAAATCAATTAATTCAAAAATTTATTAAAAAAATAGATTATATTAAAGAGGTAAAAATACAAATTAGAAAATTAAAATAGATAATAAAGGTATAAAATTAATGGCCATTATCTAAAATTTAAATTAAACTATAGCTATTTTTGAAAATATAACTATTTAAATTTTTATTAAAATATATTATAATGTATGT
>CAVFNL010000023.1:0-8968 GCA_963623875.1 Parabacteroides distasonis
AATAGTGGTTCAAAAAAAGTTGACCAAACTGGTTTATTTTATCTTGACACTTTCACTTATTACAAAAGAGTTATAATTTTATTGTTAGGAGTGAATTTATATGTCGTTTGAGCAATTTATAGAATATAATTTTGCGCCAATTATTGGACTTATATTTCAGATTATAATTTTAACATGTAGCAAAAACATTGAAAAAAGAGACGAAAAAATCTTATGTCTTGCGGCTGTTCTTGAAGGATTTGAATTGCTTACATATAATTTAGAGTATATGTATTCATCTTTTTCTTATTACTCATATATGCGAACTTTTTTATCTGTTTGTGGATACTTAATAAGACCTATGCTTGTATATCCTTTTATTATGCTTATAAGGGAATACGGAACTAAAAGATCAAAATATGAATACCTAGATTTAATATTGTTTGCAGTACTTTGTGTAATAGAAATTATTGCGCTTATACCATCTAATCATTTAGTGTTCTGGTTTGATGATGATAATATTTTTCATAGGGGAAAATTAGGATATGCATCTCAGGTCGTTACGATAATTTATTTGCTAGAAGTAGTTGCTCAAATTGTTCGTGCAGCAAAAAGCACAAGAAAATTAAATACATTATTAGTTGTGACAATCTTTATTTATTGTTCTTTCTCTATGTTATTTGAAACTATATATAATATTAAAAGTTTAGGAGTTTGTGCTTGTATATTCTCGGTTGATTTATTCATGTTTGCGCTCCAAACTAATTATTTAACAACCGCAACTCAAAGGCTTAAAACTATATCAGAAATAGATTCACTAACAGGTATATCTAATAGATATTATGGTGAAAAAACTATTAATGATTTATTAGATCAAGGTAAAGGTAGTTTCTTCTTTATTATGGATATTAATAAGTTTAAGCGTATAAATGATACATATGGTCATTCTATCGGTGATGAAGCTATTGTTAAGGTTGCGAAAGCATTAAAAAATTCCGTTTCAGAAGATGATATTGTTATGCGGCTTGGTGGAGATGAGTTTGCGATTTACTGCACTGATGGTTGTGTTACAGATCCTTTAAATTATGTAAATAATATATTTGAAAATATAAATAAAATTAGCTTATCAGCAGATGATAGTTATCATATTAGTTTGTCAGTTGGTTGTTGTAAAATTGATGGAGTTGATGTATCTTCTTTTGATAAACTATATAACGATGCGGATAAAAAATTATATAAAGCTAAACTTAATGGAGGAAATTATATAGAAATGTAAAATGTAAGGCTTAAGAATATAAATTTTTAAGTCTTTTTTTATTAAAATACATATATTAAAAAAATATGTTATAATCTATCATAGATGGAGTGATGTATATGTATGATGATATTTGTGCAATCGCAACTGCGTATGGAGTAGGAGCTATAAGTATAATTAGATGTAGTGGTCCTAATTCACTAGAACTTGTAGAAAAAATATTTAAAGGAAAAAAACTAACAGAAGTGAAACCTAATACTATAAATTATGGCTATATTATGGATAAAGAAGATGTAGTGGATGAAGTTATGGTATCTGTTTTTCGTGCACCTCATAGTTTTACAGGAGAAGATTCTTGTGAGGTTTCGTGCCATGGTGGAGTATTTAATACAAATAAAGTGTTAGAAACACTTTTATCTAATGGATTTAGGATGGCTGAACCAGGAGAGTTTAGCAAAAGGGCTTTTTTAAATGGTAGAATTGATCTTACTGAGGCAGAAGCTATAATGGATGTTATAAGTTCATCTAATGATGTTGCATTAAAAAGTGCGTTAAATTCTTTAAGAAGTGGAACAAGAAATTTAATTAATTCGCTTAGGGATGATATATTTAAAATCATTGGTCAAATTGAGGTTAATATAGATTATCCTGAATACTATGATGTATCTATCATGACAAATGATATAATAATGCCGCCACTAAAGAAAATTATTTCACGTATGGAAGATGTAATTGAACATTCATATATTTCTAATATGGTAATACATGGAATTAAAACTGCTATAATTGGTAGGCCTAATGTTGGAAAAAGTAGTATTTTAAACATGTTGCTTGATGAAGAAAAGGCTATTGTAACAGATGTAGCTGGTACTACAAGAGATCTTGTTGAAGGGAAATTATCACTAAAAAATGTAACTCTTGATTTAATTGATACAGCGGGTATAAGAGATGGGCTTGTAGATGTTGTTGAACAAATAGGAATAAGCAAGAGTAAGAAACTTATTGAATCAGCTGAATTAATTCTTCTTGTATTAGATGCATCTAATGATTTAATAGATATGGATCAAGAACTATTAGAATTAACAAAGAATAAGAGAAGAATTATTATCGCAAATAAGATTGATAAAGGAATTAAGATTAATTTAGATGATTGTTTATATATATCTACTAAAACAAAAAATGGATTATTTGAACTAGAAGATAAAATTATTAAAACTTGTAACATTAATGAATTTAATGTTAATGATATTAATTACACATCAAATATTAGACATATAGATCTTTTAAAGAAATCATTAATATCACTAAAATCAGCTTATGAAGCATGTATTAATAATTTAGGTGTAGATATGGTTGAAATAGATATGAAAGATGCATGGACAATACTAGGAGATATAACAGGAGACAATGATCCTAGTCTTCTTTTAGACAAGATGTTTAAAACTTTTTGCCTTGGAAAATAAGAAGTTGCATTTGTGAGAGTTTTTCCTTTGCTTTTCTATTAAATTTAGTATACTATATGTATGTAGGGTTGTTAAAATTTCAATTTCTCTCCCACATAAAAACTATAGAGATTTTAATAGCCTTACATAATGCACTCTTTTTTGTGCAGAAAAGACTAACTTGGTACATGAATGGTATAACACATAACTCCCCTTACATAGTGTTATATGGCTTGTACTTAAGTTAGTTTTTATTTTTATATAGATTTTGATTAAATTTAAGATATATTGTATAATATTTTTAGTTTAAGGAGATGTTTTAATGTTAAAAAAAATACATCCATATATAAAAATCATTTTAACTTTCGCCTCAGTTATCTTACTTGGGACTATTATATTATCACTTCCTATATCATCTTTAAGTGGTAAATCAATTGGAGTTATGAATTCGCTTTTTACAGCGACTAGTGCAACATGTGTTACAGGGCTTAGTGTAATAAATGTTGCAAAAGAGTTATCGATATTTGGAAAAATTGTATTAATGGTGTTAATGGAAGTAGGTGGACTTTCCATTATTACTATTACAGTTTTCTTTTTTACAATCTTAGGAGCAAAAATAGGAATATCTAATAGATTTTTGTTGCGCGAGCAGTTAAATCAAAATTCAGTTGATGGAATATTGGGGCTTGTAAAAAAAATTATAATTATATCATTTACAATCCAACTTTTATTTTCGTTAATTAATTTTTATCCATTTTATTTATTTTTAAAATATTGTAGAAATAATAATTTACTAGAAAATTTAGGCCTTCATACTTTATCTAATACAAAATTATATTTGTATTCTTATTTTATATCAATATTTCATAGTGCCGCATCATTCAACAATGCAGGATTTGATATAATAGGGAATAGTTCATTTCTTGGAATAAATGAATTAAAAGATGTTTTACCACTTTGGTGTAAATATACATTAAATCTTACAACAATATTTATGATAATTTTAGGTGGAATAGGTTTTGTTGTTTATACAGATGTTTTTAAATGTAAATTTAAATTTAAAAGATTTTCATTACATACTAAAATGGTTTTAGTTACAACGCTATTTTTAATACTTTTTGGATGGCTATTTATATATTTGTCTGCAAATTATATATCTAATAGTTATTATGATGTAAATTCAAATATATTGGTGAATGCACCTAAAATGAATGTAATTCAGGCGTTATTTACATCTGTAAGTCTTCGTACGGCAGGATTTTACTCTTATGATATGCAGTATTTATCAGGACTTCCTGTCACATATATTTTATCTATAGTACTTATGATTATAGGAGCATCACCCTGTTCTACTGGTGGAGGAATTAAAACAACAACATTTGCAGTTGTAGTAATTTCAATATATTATTATGCAAGAGGGCGTGATGCAAAAGCATTTAAGCGCCGTATAAGTTCCGAACAAATATCAAAAGCATTTGTGCTTATTCTAACATCAATTTTAATAATTTTGTTAGCGACAATAATAGTGGTTGCGATTCAGCCTGAATTTGGCGTTGAAAAAGTGCTATTTGAAGTGGTATCAGCTTTTTCAACAACAGGATGTACGATGGGAATTACAGAAAAACTTGTTTTAGCAAACAAAATAATAATAACCATTATGATGTTTTTTGGCAGATTAGGACCACTTACAATAATGGGAGTTTTAAATAAGAATTGGATGAATAATTATAAAGAAGAAATTAAATATGCAAAGGAGAATGTAATAATAGGATGAAAAAGAAGAATAAAAACTTTTTAGTAATAGGTGCTGGAAGATTTGGATCTAAAGTAGCTTCGACACTATATGAACAAGGATATGATGTTCTTGTAATTGATGTAGATGAAGATGCAATACAAACAATTTCAAGATATGTACCTAATAGTGTTATTGCGGACGCAAGTAAAAAAGATGTTTTAAATGAACTTATTGGAAAAAGTGGCGTTGATGCGGCAGTTGTTGCGATAGGTAATAACCTTCAAGCATCAATACTTTCAGTTGTTAATTTAAAAAACTTAGAAGTAAAAAGTATTACAGTTCGTGTTGATGAAGAAGATCATAAGGAAATGTTTGAAATGCTTGGCGCAACTGATGTAATAATTCCTGAAGAAGCTAGTGCAATATCTCTTGCAAATCAAATCACATCAGACGCCATAGTTGATTACTATAATATATCGCATGACTATGGTATGTATAAACTAGAAGTTGGAGAAAAATTTAAACCAAAATCACTAATAGATTTAAATATAAGAAATGCTTATGAAATTAATGTTATAGGCATTATTCCTAATGGCGGAGAGTTCTTTATGCCTAAAGGGTCTGACCTTATAAGACCAACGGATACGCTAGTTGTAGTAGGTTCTAAAAATAATATTGAGAAATTTTCAACATTTATACAGTCATAGAAGATAAGGAGGCAATAACTCCTTTTTCTTTTTAAAAAAAGAAAAAAATAACATACATACTATCAAATATTGTTCGTTTTTTTTTTTTTTTTTGCTTAAAATAAGAAAAAATTATAAAAAAAACTAAAAAAATACGTTGTAAAAACGTTTACATTCGTGTATTATGTGAATATGAAGAAAAAAGAAGAGAGGATAAATTAATATGAAAAACAAAAAAAGAATTCTAGGAGTAGGCCTAGCTCTTGTTGCAGGATTGTCTCTTGCATCATGTGGAAGTAACAAAGACAAAAATAAAACTGATGACAAAGGAACATCAGGTGATGGTTCGCAAGAACAAGTAGTTACAAAGTATAGCATAACTTTTAACATCAATGGACATGGAACTGCACAAACTGCATTAAATGATGTCACAGCAATACCTGAGACATTGCCAACACTTACAGCAGATGGATATACATTTGGTGGATGGTATTTAGATGCGGCATTAACTACAAAGGCTGTTGCAGGTAGTACAATCACAACAAATGTTACACTTTATGCAAAGTGGACTGCAGTTCAATCACCAGCTGAGGTAAAATATAGTGTAACTTATAACATCAATGGACATGGAACTGCACAAGATGTATTAAATGATGTCACAGCATTACCAGAAACTCTGCCAACACTTACAGCAGATGGATATACATTTGGTGGATGGTATTTAGATGAAGCATTAACTACAGCGGCAACAGCAGGACAAGCTATTACAGCAAATACTACACTTTATGCAAAGTGGACTGAAGTTAAAACTAAATTTAGTGTAACATATAACGTTAATGGACACGGAGAAGCGCAGACAGCATTAAGTGAAGTTCAAACTTTACCAGAAATATTACCAACACTTACTGATGCAGATTATAATTTTGCTGGATGGTATTTAGACGAGGCATTAACTACAGCGGCAACAGCAGGACAAGCTATTACAGCGGATATTACTCTTTATGCAAAGTGGACTATAAAGACAGCATATCAAAAATTAACTGAAGATGAAAATAATATCTATCATAATGATTTTGAAACAGCTGGAACGCTAACTGATATTACAAATGATGATAGCATATGGGATAGAGACAATGGAGCATATTATTGCTTTAGTGACAAAGGTAAAACATATACTGAAGGTCAAAATAAAGTGGAGATTGTGGATGGAATCTTAAAAATGACTGACTTATCTGATAATGGAAGTCAGGCTGTAGTAGTTGCGTATGCACAGGAAGGTGTTGTAGAGGGTACAATGGATCTTATGCTAGAAACAGCTAAAACAAAATTGACTTATCTACAGTTCTTTGGATATTCTTCTAGTTACGATAAATTCGGTGAATTAATCGGACTAAGAACAGATGAGGGAAAATCAAATGTGCAATATCGTGTGAATATTGGAGATCCAGTTGATGGTGTAGAATCAACACCATTTACAACTAGTTTGAGTGTTTATTTTAAGTTCAATCTTGAAACAGGAAAAGCTACAATTACAGTAAATGGAGCTAAAATTGTTGATGATTTAGATATAGGTATAACTGCATTTGCAGGATTTAAAATTGTCTCAGCGGACAGTGGTAAATGTTATGTAAATGCAGATAATATTTCCGTTGTAAATACTAAGTTAACACTTGCAGAATATAAAGTAAAAGCATCTAATTATATAGATACAGTTATAACTGAGATGAATATAGATAATAATTATACTACATATAAAACTGAAATAGAAGCGGCAGTTGCAAGTGCAAAAGCATCTATCACATCAGCAGAAACCAGAGATGATGTTGATGCTATTATGCAACAATTTGAACAAAATATAGATTATCCTTCGGATGAAGAAATAGTAATGTATAAGGCTAGGGCTAAAAATATTGAGGATCAAATAGATGAATTACCAAAAACTGATGCCTCAAATGCAGATATTCTTGCGGCAGAAGACGAAATAATAGCAGCAAGAGATACATATAATAATGCAGTTGAAAATGTTAAAAAGTATGTGTCACAAGATAAGCTTGATGCATTAAAAGCAATTGAAGAAAAACTTGCAGAAGTTAAAGCAAGCGCAACACCTGCAGATGAAGTAATAGGTGCAGCAAATTCTATGATTGATGAATTAAATGAGTTGAAAGAAACTGATTATACAACAAATTATACTACGAATGCTGAGACTATTAAGCAGTTATTTGATGAGGCTATAAATAGCTTAAAAACAATTAAAGATGCATCTAATATTACTGAAGAAAATAAAGCTAATTATATTTCTCAAATTAATGAAGTTAAGAATACTTTAGTTGCAAAATTAGCAGATGTAAAAAATGACTTAGCACAAGCCAAAGCCTACAAAAAGGATGAAATTGATACGTTCTATAATGATAAGAAATCTTATTATACAACAAATCAAGATGCATTCTTAAAAGCTTATAATGATACACTTGCACAAATTGCAACTGCAACTACTGTAACTGAAGTAGAAGAAATTTCAACTTCACTTATGGAAGCAGTTAAAAATGATACTGAACAAGCAGCATATGATGCCTTGCCTTCAGTAGTTGTTTCTGAAGAGCAGATTTCTGTTTCAAAATTAACATTAAATGAAGCAAGTAAGAGTAGTGGGTCATTAACAGGCGATGTTGGTATATTTACTTTTAGCGGAACAGCTACTTATAAATATGAGTCAGAAGTATACGGAGTAAGTTTTTATGGATCAAAAACAGGTAATGATGCTCCAACTATAACTTTTACTGTAAAAAAAGATGGGGCTACTTTTATGATGGGATTATATAGTAATAATTCTAAAAGATCAGTTGTTCTTACAAAAGATGGTGAAACTGGAATATCAAAACTATCAACTAATGTAGATACAAACCCAAGTTATAGTTTTGATAATGAGGGAAAGAATTTAGATACTGTTTTAAAAGGATATTTAATATGGGAAAACTTATCAGCAGGACAATATACAGTAACATTTACTGGTGGTGAAATAAAAGCGCAAAATATATATTTATTTGATCACGAACCAGAAGAAGTATCAAAGAAAGTATTATCTATAGATGCAGATATTTCAGGAGGAACTACAAAAGATAGTATTGTGGTTAAAGTAAATGCTAAAGTAGAAGGAGTTACAGATACAGTCGCTTTAAGCGATGGTCTTGCATATAAATATTATGATGAATCAGGAACCCTAATTGATGAATCAGATAATACAACTGTAGTCGCAAGCATTGAAGTAACATATACTAATGGTGAAAAATTTATAACTGGTAAATTTAACGTACCAGCATCAACAGGTTCTGATGGAGATGGAACTGGAGAAATTAATGCTACAGCATTAAAATCTGAATCATATGAAACAGGAACTATTGAAATTGCTGGAGAATATTTAGTGTATACTGATCCATCTGGAAATAAGACTATTTGTTAAAAATTTTAATTAAACATGCATATTACAAAAGGAGAAATCAATAAAAAGTTTCTCCTTTTTTTGCCACAGTTTTATATGCATACAGTGCATAATTAACATTGGAATATCAATATAATTTTCGAGTAATTAATGCTATAATCATATTAAGGATAGGTGATAGAATGGCACAATATTTAAATTTAAAGAATAATCAATTTCAATACGCATTAAATTCAAAGATATTTATAGATAAATCTTTAATTATAAAAGAGACTAATTCTTTAATGCAAACAAACGATAGATTTATGTGCCTCACACGTCCACGCCGTTTCGGAAAAACTATGGCCTTATCTATGCTTAATGCGTATTATTCAAAAGTTGTGATTCTAAAGAATTATTTGATAAATTAAATATATCAAATGATCCCTTATA
>CAVFNL010000024.1:0-40567 GCA_963623875.1 Parabacteroides distasonis
TTAAGCATAGATAGGGCCATTGTTTTTCCGAAACGGCGTGGACGTGTGAGGCACAAGAAATAATTTTCTGTATTATAAAGTCTATTACATTCCTTTATCAACATACTTTTATCAATATATATTTCTGTATTAAGTACTCTTTTAAATCTAGCATTATCTTGATTTAATATAGTGCCATACAATCACATCCTTTATTTTATTATACCATTAAATTTAGTTAGATTATTTTTATATCATTTTAACTCATTCACAAAAACAATGCCTCATTCTTTATTATTTACTAAAGGGGAAATATTACTAGCAAAATTTTGTAATCATATTTATATTTATTATTTTTACTTTTAATATAAGATATATTTTCAAATATGGTATAATTTATATGGTGATACACATGAAAATAATAGGAATTATTGCTGAATACAATCCTCTACATAACGGTCACGTACATCATTTTAATTGTATTAAAAAAGATGATGATGATATTTTAATAGCCGTAATAAGTGGAAACGTTGTAAATAGAGGCGAAATTAGCGTTTTTAATAAATTTGATAAAGCCTCTTTAGCCCTACAAATGGGGGTTGATATTGTGCTTGAAATCCCTTCTGTTTATGTATTACAATCATCAAACACTTTCGCAAGACGAGCCATTGAACTTCTTCATTTATGTAATGTTACAGATATTTATTTTGGCTCCGAAGAAAATGATTTAGAACTTATTAAAAAATATTATGTTACTTCTAAAAGTAATGATTATAACAATATATTAAAAGAATATTTAAGTCTTGGTTATAGTTATAAATCATCTTCTATAGAAGCTTTTAATAAACTTGGTCTAAAGCCACTAAATTCAAACGATATGCTAGCTCTTTCATACTATTGCGCAAATGTTGATTATAACTATAATATAAATCTACATACTATTAAACGAGAGAATAATTATAGTTCTACTTCATTATGCGATAATATTACAAGCGCTACTTCCTTAAGACTTAACAGCGATAAACTTTTAGGAAGAGTTCCTAAATATAGCTATGATTTATTTTTAAAAAAAGGATTTTATGATAATAACAAAATATTTGATTTTTTAAAAGTAATAATACTATCTAGCAATTTAAGGGATATATTTTTAATTGAAGAAGGATTTGAAAATTCTTTAAAACAAATTTATAAATATACCGATTACAAATCTTTTTTAAAATCACTAAATACAAAACGATACTCTATAGCTAAAATTGAACGCATAATGTTAAATATTTTGTTTAACATCAAGAAATGTGATATGGCAAATATTAATAAGCAAAATCTTGATTTTATAAGAGTATTAGGATTTAACTGTGTTGGTCAAAAATATTTAAATAGTATAAAATCAATTGTTAAAATCTATACGAACATTAAAAATGGTATAAATGATATTTTAGATATAGAAATTAAAATATCTAAAATATTAGATACAATATATAAAGATAATTTGTTGTCTTTAGAACAAAAATCTCCAATAATTATAAAAAATACCTCCAGGTAAAACTGGAGGTATTAGTTTAATTATTGTCTAAAACTTCTACTTTTTTATTTTCTTCTTCGGCCTCTTTTATCATTAATTCATTTTGTTTAACATACGCTGATAACATTGGTTCTACATCCACACCTTTTTTGCGTTGGTGGTAGTTTACGACAACCCTTTTTAATACACCAGATAACAAAATTAAACCTATTAAGTTTGGCACAGACATTAAAACATTAAAGCTATCTGATAAATTCCATACCACATCTATCTTGAGGGTAGCTCCAGCCACAACTAATAAGACATATATTATCTTAAATGGTAATATAGCACCTTCTCCAAAGACAAACTCTACTCCTCTTTCGCCATAAAATTCCCAAGAAAGAACTGTTGTGAATGCGAATAGTGTTAATATAATTGAAAATATAATTCTTCCAAATAGTCCATATGTATTTTCAAAACACCATAGTGCCATAGGCGCTCCTTTTTCAAGGGCTCCATCTAAGAATCTATCATAAGCACCTGTTGTAAGGAATACTAAAGCCATTAGTGTACAAATTACAAAAGTATCTAAGAAAACCTCAAAAATGCCCCATAATCCTTGTTTAACAGGCTCTTTAACATCTGATGTACTATGTGCCATAACAGATGAACCAAGTCCTGCTTCATTAGAAAATACTCCACGAGCTATTCCATATCTCATACCTCTTAGAATTCCATATCCTAAAATACCAGATCCAAAAGATTTAAAACTGAAAGCTTCCACAAATATACGCTTAAATGCATTAGGTATTGCGGTAGCGTGACATAAGATCATAATAATTGCTAGAAACATAAATATAAGCGCCATAATAGGCACAACGAATGAAGCAAATTTACCAATACGTTCAATTCCACCAACTATTACTAAAAATACTACCACCGCTACTATTATTCCAGTTACTAAAAGTGGAATATTGCATGATCCTTTAAGAGTTGCAGAAATACTATTAACTTGAGCCATATTATATCCAATTGAGGCAAATATACAGAATATACTAAAAAGTATTGCTAACCACTTCCACCCAAGACCATGAGTGATGTAATACATAGCTCCTCCTCTATATTCACCTTTTTCATTTCTTCTTCTATAATAAATACCTAAAACATTTTCACTAAAGTTTGTAAGCATACCAAAAAATGCACTAAACCACATCCAAAAAATTGCGCCTGGTCCTCCAAGACATAATGCAGTTGAAACCCCTACAATATTTCCTGTACCAACAGTTCCGGCAATAGCTGCCGCAAAGGCTTGAAATTGAGATATAGCTCCATGTTTCTTATCTTTCTTTTCTTTTTTAACAATTGATTTAACAGCTGGTACTATTGTCTCTTTAATACTAGTATTAAAATCTGTGATTTGTAAAAATTTAAGTCTAATAGATAATAATATACCAGTACTTAGTATTAAAATCATCATTATAGGTGATAAAACATTACCATTAATTTTATCAATTACATCTGATATTTTCCCTATTACATTAAAAAGCATAAATATTCTCCTTTAAATCAGTTATAACTTATACTATCATATTTTAATAGTCTCAGAAAGATAAATATGAATTTTATGAAAAATTATATTTTGATTTAAATTTTATTTTAAATTATCGCTTTTTATTCGAAATATTAATCTTTTTTCAACAAAAAAAGGCCGTGAAACACAGCCTTAAGTTATTATTTATTAGCATTTACAAATAATTCACACATTATTTTTGCAAATTCTTGGTTATCTTTTACAGGAAGTCCTTCAACAATAAGGGCATTATCATATAAGAATGTTGCGTATTTTTTAATATCATCTTTATTATTATCATACGCTTTTTCTACTGCCTTAAATACATCATGGTTTGGATTGATTTCAAGAACTTTTTCAGCTTTAGCTCCATATTTATCTTGAGCAGATAAGATCTTCTCCATTTCTAAAGATACATTATTCTTTGATGAAAGACATACTGCGTTTTCAGTCAAACGTTTAGAAAGTACTACATCTGATACATCATCTTTTAATGCTTCTTTTAAGGCTTCTAATAAGTCTTTCTTTTCTTCTTTAATTTCATCAATCTTCTTGTTTTCTTCCTCATCAAGAAGGTCAAGATCACCTGTATTTACTGATTTAAATTTCTTCTCATCATATGTACTCATTACATTGAATAAGAATTCATCTACACCATCTGTACAAATTAAGACATCATATCCTTTTTTCTTTAATTGATCAAGATATGGAAGTTTTGATACAGTATCGAAATCTTTTCCACTTGCATAATATATTTCTTTTTGATCCTCTTTCATTGATGAAACATATTCTTTAAGTGTTTGATATTTATTAGTATTTAAAGTCTTAAATAATAATAAATCTTTAAGTTTATCTTTATTCATTCCAAAGTTTTCATAACATCCATACTTTAGTGATATACCATATTCATCAAAGAAAGTTTCATATTGTGCTCTATCAGTTTTTAATGTTTTTTCAAATTCTGATAGAATCTTACGCTCTACATTTGAAGCAATCTTCTTTAATGTCTTATCATCTTGAAGCATTTCACGAGAAATATTTAATGATAAATCTGATGTGTCTACAAGACCACGTACAAATTTAAGATAATCTGGTATTAAGTCCTTGCACTTGTCTAAAATAAATACACCCTTAGTATATAATTGAAGACCACGTTCAAATTCTTCTGAATATAAGTTCATTGGTGATTTCTTTGGTACAAATAACAATGCATTATAAGAAACCACACCCTCTACATTGAAATGCATAGACATCATAGGGTCTTGATAATCATAGAATTTATCCTTATAGAATCCATCTAATTCTTCTTTTGTAATTTCTGATTTATTTTTCTTCCATAAAGGTTTCATTGAGTTTACTGTTTTAAGAGTATGTTCTTCTTTTTCTTTTGGATTACCTTTATCATCAACTTCATCAGATTTTACCCATTCTGTTACATATGTTTTAATAGGGTATCTAATATAATCTGAATATTTTACAATTAAATCCTTAATCTTATATTCATCAAGATATTCTGAATATTTAACATCTTCAGTATCATCTTTTAAGTGAATAATAATTGTAGTACCACAAGTGCTCTTATCACATGTGTCAATTGTATATGATTCTAATCCTTCACTTCTAAATATATAAGCTTTATCTGATTTAGGTGACTTAGTTAACACCTCAACACTAGATCCTACAATGAACGCACTATAAAATCCTACTCCAAATTGTCCGATAATATCTACATCTGCTTTATTTTTTTCATCTAAGTTTTCAACAAATTCTTTAGATCCACTCTTAGCTATTGTACCTAAATTATTCTTTAATTCATCATATGTAAAACCAATACCATTATCAGTAATTGTTATTGTTTTATCATCTTTGTTAGCTACAACAATAATTTCATAATCATTTGGTGTAACAGTTGAATCTGTTAATGTTAAATAGTGATGCTTATCAATCGCATCTGATGCATTTGATATTAATTCACGAAGGAAAATATCCTTATTTGTATAAATTGAATTAATCATCAAATCTAATAATCTTTTTGTTTCAGTTTTAAATTTAATTTCTTCTGCCATTTTAATACAACTCCTTCATAAAACACTAGTATTATAGTTACTTTTCTTGGCAATGTCAATAATAGAGTGCCAAATAAATTAAAAAAAGAAAAGCCCGGGAGGGCTCTTTTTATGCTAATACTGATTTTATAAAATCAACGATTTCTTTATTTGTAGCTTCTTTAAAGAAATATTCTTTAAATGTAGGTCTATCAATAGTCTCTAATAAGAAATCTTTATCAATATCTTTTAAAATATCAATAAGAGGTCTATATGTCTTTTCTTTAATAGAATCTAAAATCTTTTTATTTCTTTGTTCAGGGATAACTCTATCCTTAGGATATCCTCCACCAAATGGTGCTTTAAATAAGTTCTCATAAACATTTTCTAAGTTTAATTCAGCACCCCAACCAAATCCTTTAGCAAATGGTTGTGCGATAGCATTCCCATCATTTATTTGTCCAAATAGATATGCATCAGATGGTTCTACTACATATCCACATAAAACACCTGGGAAAGAATTTAGAGCAAGTAGAGCGCCTTCTCCAGTTCCACATCCTGTAACAATAAAGTCTGCAGCACCAGAATTTATTAAGATTGCGGCAAGTAATCCATTTTGAACATATGTTAATGGTTTATCTTCACCTGATGTCATACCATAGTTATATACAACATGTCCGTATTTAGTAGCTACCTTATTTAAGGCAGTATAAATAATTTCATTTTTTGAAGCTTGTGAATTTTCATTGATTAAAGCAATTTTCATTTTTATATTCTCCTTTAAATTAATCTAATAAAATTATATCATATGAATAATTGTTTTTGAATTTATTTATAAAAAAAATCCAGCATACGCTGAATTCTTTTTTTGGCTTATTATCTCTTTTCTTTAATACGAGCAGCCTTAGCAGATAATGTACGAATGTAGTTAAGTTTTGCACGTCTAACCTTTCCACGTCTTACAACTTGGATATGATCAATAACTGGTGCATTAACTGGGAATGTACGTTCAACTCCGATTCCATAAGAATCCTTTCTTACTGTGAATGTAGCTGAAACACCATGTCCTTGTCTCTTGATTACAAGTCCTTCGAAAACTTGAAGTCTTGTATGATCACCTTCTTGAATCTTAACGAATACCTTAACGTTATCTCCAGCTCTAAATTCTGGAGTGTCTTTCTTTACGTACTCTGCAGTAATCTCATCGATTAATGCTTGACCCTTTGCGTTTGCCATAATATCAACTCCTACCTTCCAAAATTCATAGGTTATACCCAGCGGAATATTGTGCTTTGACTATTTATAAAAACATAGCCTTATTTATATTATCATTTATTTTAGGTATTATCAATACTAATTTTACTTATTTTAAGCTAAATTTAATTTTTTTGGTTCTTGCAATCTCATAATTGTCACAATCAAGTTCTATAATTTCATAACAATAAGTTCCAAATGCCAACCCCGTAATAGATTTAAACATAGTTCCTTCTTCTGTATATTTAGCTATTAATCTATTATTACTCTCAAAAATAGCATACAAATTAATTTTAGCAATTTTTGCATTGTCATTTACATAATTCCAATAAATATTAACTAAATCCCTACCTGTTTTATGTTCTGGCTTAATCAATACATTAAGTGTTTCCTGCTCTTCTAATTTCCTTTTTTCTTCTTCCTCTTTTATTTTCTTATAATACGCTTCTTTATCAGCCATTTCATATTCAATATCTATTTCAAAATCATCAAAAAGTTTTAAAGGTGTTGAAATTTTAATTTTGTTAATTGGTTTATCAAAATCTATATCAATTTGTGGAAGTTGGCCTTTAAATAACTCTGTTGTTTTCTTCCATTCACTTCCTTCAAGATATTCTATTTGTA
The DNA here is from genome assembly GCA_963623875.1 of Parabacteroides distasonis. Lineage (GTDB taxonomy): Bacteria > Bacillota_I > Bacilli_A > Acholeplasmatales > Anaeroplasmataceae > UBA3206. The sequence goes on from CAVFNL010000024.1 coordinate 6,977, forward strand.
AAACATTTATATCGCTAATTTCAAATATCAATTGATACTTCGCGATGGTAATATCATCTAATTGTTTTAACACAACCTTATCATCTAACACATTACACATCTTAACTTCAGCTGATTCAGGTTCCCTCAAATAAATTTTTATCATATTTTCAAATACAAACTTTTGATATTGATTCATTTACATCATCTCCATATCGCATATATGATCAATGCATTCTAAAATATCTTCTTTTGATAGTTCTTTAATATCTTTTTTATCAGCATGAAGATAATTGTTTCTTTGCATTCTCAATCTATTCAAAATATCAACTAAATGTTTATTTTTACATTCTTTATATCCCCATCCATCATCACCATAAAATTGTTCACAATAATCATCAATCATTTTTGATAGTTCCCCATCAAATCCTTTTGCTTTAAGTTTTATTTCAAATAATGTGCATAATTTAATAATACAATTTTCATGATTTTTATTTTTTAATTCTGAAAGAAAAAAGTCTTTAGAGTAAGCATCCATCGCCATCTCATTTGCCCTAATCATTGATTCATATTTATCAATTATAGCATTTTTTTCTTCTTTAATTCCTTTAATAAAATCACCAATTTCAAAATACATTTTTTCATAAGTATTTATACTTTTTAGTCGAGATAATACCCTATTAAAAGTATATCTATCATTGAAAGGTTTGCGTTTAATAAAATTTACATTATAAGGTTTTTGTTCGATGCCACTTATACCAAACTCAGCTTCTAAAAATCTTTCTACAACTTTTAATGACTCAAAATCCAAATTAGAATTAAATGTCGCATTCGCAAGATTACTAATACTATTATTCACGGCAAATTCAAATATTTCTCTTCTTTTTCTTTTTGAAATCAAGTCATACAAATATTCTGAATAAAATATCGGATTTTCTTTTAATGTTTTAACTATAAATTTTGGATCCTTTGTATTTAAAACTCTATTTACAACTACTATATCTCCAATTTTAACATCAAAAATTCTAGTATCTATTGTATCTACTTTATTATTTTTTATTAATTCATATTTAATAAATTGGTTATCTTCAACTTCCTCATGAATCCAATTAAGCCAATTTTGTTTTTTGTGTGCGTAATGGTTTGCTTCTTTTGCTATATCAATTAACCCCATTTTTAGTAAATTAACAACTTGTGTAGTACTCAATGAACAATATGTTAAAGTATCGGCTCTATTAATATTAGAGTTATAAGATATCAATATATGTATATTTAGCGACCTCATTTTCTCTCTTATCTTATCAACTAAATTATTATATTTTTTAGCATATTCCCATATTATTTTTATTTTTTCAACATCACTATCTTTAACTGCCATCATTAACAAATCATAATATAAGCCTGAATAATCAACATCACTATAAATTATTTCATTTTCATATTTAAATTTTTTCTTAACATTTCCTTCACTTTTAGATAATGACTTGAACTCTAAAAAATATTCAATTATTTTACCATCTGTTGGCCAATTATCATAAAACAATTTCCTATTTCCTAAATCATATGTATATTCCTCTAAGTCAGCAGAAGAATTCCCAGGACCTACATTTACCGGTTTATAATATAAAGACTCAACCAAAACACGTCTATAACCTCTAGAGCTAAATTCATAATCTAACATTTTGTTATTTTTTAACACTTCAAACATATTATATTTAAGTAAGAGATGAACTAGTTTTTTAAAATCTAATTTATTATAATTTTTATTATATGTTTTTGAAGCCAATTCTTCTAAGATTTTTTTTGATTCATATTTTTCTATATAAGTAAGAATATTATTTCCAACCTCATCAACATACCCATTTAATTTATTTAATATATTTATATCATCATTTTTGCAAGCTAGTTCCATATTAGACATTACAATTTGTTCCCTTATAGGATTATTTTTCCCATACAACAAATAATCAATTGTAACATCAAATACATCCGCAAGTATTATAAACGTTTTAACATCAGGATAGCTTTCACCTGTTTCAAATTTAATTATATCAGAAACTGTAACATTTATTTTTTCAGCCAATTGCTGTTGTGATAAACCTTTTTTTAATCTTAATAATTTGATTTGCTCATATAAATTTCCCATTTTTTCTCCCATCTCTACAAAGCATAGTTTTGTTTATACCATTTTTATTTAGTATGGTAACTATATTAGATTTTTATTATTTTATTTATAAACTTCACTTGTTTATATTCGTTTTATATCAATATTTTATCATATATATACATATATATCAATAATTTTCAACACATTAAGCACTTTTGTCCGCTTTTTTACAAACAAAATTCAAAGTTTTAATTGATAAAAAAAGATAGCATAATTTCTCAGGCTATCTCTTACAATTCTTTATTTTCTTCTAAAAGTTCTTGATATATTTCTTCCTCTTCTTTACTAAATTCATGTTTTTTTAATAAATCAGGGCGTTTAATCATAGTTCTTCTTATTGATTCTTTTATTCTAAATTTCCTAATATCCTTGTGATTCCCATTCCTTAAAACAAAAGGAACCTCAACCCCCATAAACTTTTGAGGTCTTGTATATTGGGGATATTCTAGTAAATTATTTTGGTGAGAATCTCCTAAATACGACTCTTCACTTATTGCTCCATCAAGTAGTCTTATAATACTATCAGATATTACCATTGATGGTAATTCTCCTCCTGTAAGCACAAAATCGCCAATAGATATTTCTTCATCAACCATAAGTCTTATACGCTCATCAAAACCTTCATAATGTCCGCATATAAAAATTAATTCCTTATAATTTTTTGCAAGGGTGGATGCTTTTGTTTGATTATATACCTCACCTTGTGGTGTTAAAAGAATCACATGAGACTCAGGTGTTCTAACATCTTTTAAGCAATCATAGATAACAACAGGATTAATAACCATACCCGCTCCACCACCATATGGGGTATCATCAACCTTGTGATGTTTTTCTTTAGACCATAGTCTAAAATCTATTATTTCAATGTCACAAACACCTTTTTCAATACTACGTTTAATAATAGATTCACTTTTAAATCCCTCAAACATTGATGGAAAAAGAGTTAATATTTTTATTTTCATAGAAGTCCCTCTATTTCTTTAATTACAATTTTGTCCTCTAAAACACTAATAATAAACTCTGGAATAAATGGTATTAATTTCTTCTTTCCATCAACTAATACTTCTAACATATCATATTTTGGATATTCAATAACAGAAGTTGACACTCCTCTTTTTACACCATCTTGATTATATACATCTTTATCAACAAGCTCAAAATAGTAATACTTACCATCTTCAAGAGGTGTAATATCATCTTTTGATATTAAAATTTTATCACCTTTATATTTTTCAACCAAATTAATATCTAATAGATTTTCAAACAAAACTAGATATAATTCTTGTTGACGCCTTGAAGATTTTACAACAACTTTAACATATTCATTATTATGTAAAATATACAATGTATTACCAGGAGTGAATCTATCAAAATCGCTTATATTTTTAATTTTTAGTTCACCCTTAAGCCCATGTGTATTTAAAATTTGTCCTACATTTAAAAATTCCATATACATACCTCTTTGTTATAATGTTTCAACACCTGCAATAACATCTTCTAAGTAATCTATAAGATCATCTTTATATTCTTTTTGTAAAAACATGTCATCATCAATTTCAAAATACGACATTAAAGCTTTAGGACCTGCTTTTTTTGCGAGTGCGTTTATTTCTTTTACATCTTCATCAGATATTATATCTTCTCTTTTATATACACTTTTAAACCATTCTTTATTAGATGCTCTTTCTAATGCTTCATCATATGTCAATATCATTTCTTAAATCCTCCTTAAGTAAAAAAATAGAGATAATAAAAAATTATCTCTTATTTTTCAATTATGTTTAGGTGAACCCTAACCCCTTCTTTAGACGCCTTAGCGTAAAGAATAGTTCTAATTGCTTGCGCAATATGTCCACCTTTACCGATAACTCGTCCAAGGTCGAATTTTGCAACCTTAACTTCATAAGACATTATACCATCTTCTTCACCAAGATATGCAATCTCAACTTCTTCTGGAAATGAAACTAGCGGTAATATTAAGCTTTTTAATAGCTCTTCAAAATTTACCATCAAAGACACCTCCATTACTTAACGATATTTTGGGCCTTAAGAATATTCTTAACTGTTACAGTTGGTTGTGCTCCCTTAGCTAACCATGCATTAACCTTTTCTGCATCTACAGATACAGTTGCAGGATTAGTAATTGGGTTATATGTTCCAACAACTTCTAAGAATTTTCCATCACGTGGACTTCTTGAGTCAGCAGCTACAATACGATAGTAAGGTTTTTTTGTAGCTCCAAATCTTTGTAATCTTAATTTAACCATTTATATTCACTCCTTTTGTTTTCTAATAACAACAATATTCTACCATAAGATTTTAAGGTGTCAAGTGTTTTTTCTTAACAGATTAAAAATTATAATTATCTATTTTTTCATTAGACACATATGCATTAAGACATGTTTTTGATAATAGTTTTACTATTTTTTCTTCATCCTTTTTATCACAACATATTAATGCGTAATTTTCTTTAGATTTATATAATATATTTATATTTGCAAATTGTTTAAGTTGATTTAAAAAATCATCATCTCTATATTCAACTATAATTCTTGATCTTGAAACATTCATTTTTTACACCCACATTTCTTCTTTGAATTTGTAAGTTCAAATTTATTAGACATATTAATTTTAATTTCATCTAGTATATCATTTAGTAATTTTTGCAATTCATTATATTTTTCATTGTATTGCTTAACAATATCTTTGGAATAAAGAATAGCTTTTGTTCTTGATAATTCTTTTGTGTATTCACTAAGAGATGGATGATATTTCCCATACTTTTGTGCTTCATAGTATTTTTCTTTAGCATCCACAAAAACCTCTAATTCAGACTTTAATTCACTTTCAATTCTCTTATTCAAATCTTCTACTTCTTTATACAAAGTCGTTTTTTTTATTTCATCCGACAAAAGATAAGTCTTTTCTAACACATCTATATTCATACAAATTCCCTTTAATAATTATATAACTATTTTACACGTTATTTTTATAATTTCCAACATTTTTATAAATATGCTTTGTAATAAAATAGACTTTTATCAAATAATTATGGTATAATCACCCTAGGTGATATTTATGTATTTATCAAAAGATATAACAAAAGAAGGAAATCCTATACTTAATTCAGTATGTGAAGAAGTTAAATTCCCTTTATCAAGTGAAGATTTAAATGTTTTAAAAGGATTATTAGAATATGTTATAAATTCTTCTATCGATTCTCTTGCAAAAAAATATGGAATTAGACCCGGTGTCGGAATTGCGGCTCCACAGGTTGGAGTTTTAAAAAGAATGTTCGCAATTAATTTTGAAGATTTTTTAAACAATGATAAACGTTATTGTATGGCTATAATTAATCCTGTAATCACTTGGAGAAGTAAAGAAATGACTTACTTGCCAAACGGAGAAGGGTGCCTTTCTGTTGATAGACCTACAGACGGACTTATAACACCAAGAAATTATAAGATTGCATATAAATGCTTTGTGTATGACTTTAGAACCAACACTCTAAAACCTAAAACAGGAACACTAGAAGGATATTCTGCAATCGTATTCCAACACGAATATGATCATTTAGATGGAATTTTGTTTACATCAAAAATGTATGAATCCCTAGACTGCAAGCCATTATATGAAATTAGTGAGGAATAATTATGAAGAAACTTGATTTCACAGTTGTTGATAGTAATTCACACGAATTAAAAATGCAATTAAATATTAATAAAGATGAAAAGCCATATGTCTTATACAATAATAAAAAATATGATGGTTATAAGCCAGGTGAAATTTTTGAAAGTGAGTACATTAAAAATCCAATGCCACTTCCAAAAAATACATATGGTTTTGTAGTTGAAGATGTTGTATTTTTGTTTGAATCATCCTTTTTAGGTGGAAACACTTTCTTTGTTGTAAACAAAGGATATGCCGCAAAAGATTACAAAGGGAAAAATAGAAGCGTAAATATTGTAAAAACTATAGTGGCGATAGTAGCAATTGCTATCATTGTGCTTTCTATATTAATGTTTATTTAAGGAATGTTTTTCATTCCTTTTTATTTTATAAAAATAAAACACTACTGCTGTAGTGTCTTATATTATTTATTAAGTTCATACATAAGTATAGATCCAGCTACCGCTACATTTAATGATTCCATACCTGACATTTTAATATATAAATTTTTAAGTTTCATATCATTAACTTCTTTTGATACGCCATTTCCTTCATTACCCAAAATAAGAGCTTTTTTATTACCACTATCAACACAAGATACGGGCGTACCATCAACAACATTTGTTGAATAAACATCATAATTTAATTCTTTTAATTTATTAATAAACTCAACAATGTCTCCTTCTATGAAGTTTAATTTAAATATTGCACCTTGGCTAGATCTTATAGCTTTATCATTGTATAAATCCACACAACCATCTGAAAGAAATATAGTATCAAAAGAAAATGCTTTAGCACTACGCATTAGAGCACCTAGATTCCCTGGATCTTGTATTTTATCTAATATTAATATATTATTTGATAATTCTTTTTTCTCTAATTTCTTACATACGCCAATCTGATTTACAACACTATCGGTATTACATAGTTTCTTCATAACATCTATAGATACAACCTCTCCATCTAAACATTCATCTATAGTGTACACCTCTTGTAGCACTCCTGCTTCTTTGGCTTCATTAACTAAATGTCTTCCTTCTACTATAAAAAGATTCTTCTCTTTTCTTCCCTTTACTGTCTTAAGCGTACATACATCTTTTATTTTTTTATTTGTAAGAGATGTTATCATATAACTTTTCTTACCTCTAGTCCTAAAAGAGATAGGTCAAGGCTAGATTCTGGTGTTAGTTCAATTGATTTAGTATTATTAACTGTTTCATCAACAAGAGTCTCATAATCAAATAAAGCCTCATACTCAACACACTTATCTAAATGTGGATGTGTCGCTGGATTTTTTGGCACATACACTGTACAACAATCCGCAAAAGGTTTGATTGATGTTTCAAACGTTTTATATTTTTCCGCAAGTCTTATAATATCAACCTTATCATATGTAACAAGCGGACGTATAACAGGCATATTTGTAACATTATTAATAACATTCATTGAATATAATGTTTGTGATGCGACTTGTCCTACTGATTCTCCATTAACTAGAACCATACAATCTCTTTTTAATGCTAATTTAGTTGCGATTCTATACATCATTCTTCTCATTATTGTAATGTTATATTGTTCAGGTACATTTTCAAGAAGCGCCATATGCATTTCTTTAAATGGTACCATGTGAAGAATAATTTTGTTGTTTGGTGCATAGTTAGACATTATCTTAACTAAATCCACTACTTTTTGTGCGCTTTCAATAGATGTAAGTGGTGTCGATTCAAAATGAATGCACTCAATCTCTATTCCTTGTTTCATCGCAAGAATTCCACATACTGGTGAATCAATACCACCTGACAACATAACCATACCTTTACCAGCTACTCCTACTGGAAATCCACCCATACCTCTAATTTCTTGAGTATACATAAAACATCCTTCGTTACGTACTTCAACATATAATGTCTTCTCTGGATTATGAACATCTACAATTAAATTACTGCATGAAGATAGTACAGCTCCCGCAACTATTTGATTTAGTTCAGGTGATGTAATAGGATATCTTTTATCAGCTCTTTTGCATTTAACTTTAAAAGTAACTTTATCACCTGTAATTTCTTCCTTACAAAGTTTTATAGCACTTTCCTTTATAACTTCTATATCTTTATCACACTCGTAACATAAAGAATACGAATAAAGTCCTGAAACTTTATCAAGACCTTCAACAACATCTTCATATTTTGTATCATTTAAATCAATATAAACTCTATCATGATAATTACGAATCACAACATTAAGTCCTTTAAGTTTTAAATGTATTAATTTTATAAGTCTATTATAAAATTCTTTTTGATTTCTACCTTTCAGTGTTAAATCACCAAATCTTACAAGTATTTGATTATATATCATAATACTATCACTCCATTTCACAAAAAATATTTTACAATGTTTAAAAGTAGTTGTCAATTTATGATATGATATATAATATAAGGATGGGATTATATGGAATTTAAAATTGCTAAAACTACATCGGATGATTTTCAAAAATTATATAAACTTTATTTAAAAGAAATAGTTGATATAGATTATTACGAAAAATCAAAATCTTTTTACGATAAAATACAAGATAAATATGCAATTATGCTATATGAAGATAAAGAAGCTTTTGCGTTTATATCTTATAGATATGATATTTTTAATGTGTATGTAAGTCATATGTATGTTTCTTGTTTCAAAAGAGAATGTGGATATGAAGAAAAAATCATAAAAGCCCTTGAAAATACATATGATAAAGTTATAAATATTATAGTGAAAATATGTGATGCCTATCTTATTCATATTCTTAAAGAATTGAATTATTATAGAATATCCTCAAATGTTAACAAAAATTATTTCGATGTTTTTAAAAAAGATGATTCATACCATTACACAAAAATAATTATCAATATTGAAACACTATTTGATACAAACAAAAAACTATTATTTGCATTAAAGAAAATATTAAAACTTTATAATATAAAACCCACAAGAGAAAATTTAACATCATTTAGACGAAGTATCGCAACAATAGATAACAAATATAGAAATGGTGATTTAACAAGTGAAGAATATGATAATAAAAGATTTCAAACATACTTAAATAACTATGGTATAAAATGTGACAACCTTTTGTGCAAAAGAATATATGAAAATTCAAAAATGAAACCTAAAGATGGGTGTAAAAATTTCTTTAAAAAATGTGGAAAGCATAAACGTATATTTATAATATCATCACTTGATAATACTTACACCAACGATATAATTAAAAGTTTAAAACTAAAACATATTGCAGCCATACACCATCATATAATTAATAAAGATGGTTTATATAAGATAATAAAAAGCAATAAATATAAAACCAAAATGGAATATTGTTACATAGACAACAAAAATATATCAGATGATATTTTAGAACTTGGAATTGATACATATAAGTTCTCAACTAAAATAGATGATACTTCTTCTTTCTTATTTAAAAAAGAAATATATAATTTTAAAGATTTGACTAAAATTGTAATAAAAAAATAGTTGACTTATAAAGCTTATTTATTATATAATTAATAAGCATGGGTAAAAGGCAGCAACAATATATGTCTTTGTTATCATCTTATCCCTATAGGTGGAGTACTAGTAACCTCGGCTGCTTTAGATGAAAGTACTAATATTAGATGACCAAGGATGTAATTGTATCGATTCTTTTCCCCATATAATAAATAAAAGACATATAGGAGGAAAATAAACATGTCAAGATTTACAGGTTCTGACTGGAAGGTTTCAAGACGTCTTAATTATTCTATCACAGGAAGCGGTAAAGAATTAGTAAAACGTCCTTATGCTCCAGGATTCCATGGACAAAAGAAAGCAAAATTAACTGAGTACGGAGTACAATTACAAGAAAAGCAAAAAGTAAGATTCACTTATGGAATGAGCGAAAAGCAATTCCGTAACTTATTCGATAAGGCTGCTAAGCTTAATGGTAAGACTGGTGAAAACTTCTTAAAATTATTAGAGTCAAGATTAGACAACGTTGTATATCGTTTAGGATTAGCTTCTACTCGTAAACAAGCTCGTCAATTAGTTACTCACGGACACATCACTTTAAACGGAAAGAAGGCAGACATTCCTTCAATTCTATTAACTGCTGGTGATAAGGTAGCTTTAAAAGAAACTTCTAAGGATCTTGCCGTATGCAAGGCTGCATTAGAAGGATCATTCGCTCGTAAAGAGTATGTATCATACGACGAAAACACAGGTGTTGGAACATTCGTAAGAGTTCCTGAAAGAAGCGAGTTCTTAACTGATGTTAATGAACAATTAATCGTCGAATTCTACAATAGATAATATTTTTAAAAAGGCATCTTATGATGTCTTTTTTTATAAATAATTATTTTATATAATAATATGGGTGATAATTATGAAATTAGGAAAAGATAATATAATTTATAAGGAATTAAAAGATAAATTTAAAAAAGAGAATAAAAATATAATAGTAGATGACCTAAATTCATTAACTATCTTATTAGAATACAATTATGAAATTCTAGATTTTATATACACCGACGATATAGAATACCACGATGATACTAAAAAGATTATAGAAAAAGCTGCTTCAAAAGCTAAACACGTTTATGAGGTTTCTAAAAAACTATTTGAGCCATTTTCTTCAAAAGAAAATTCAATAGGTTTTGTTGCGTTTGTTTGTCCTAAAGAATATACACTAAATTCTATTAAAAACAAAGAATTTTTAATTGTTTTAGATAGGCTTGAAATACCAGGAAATATTGGTACAATACTTCGTACAATGGATTCTGTAAAGGCGGATGCTTTAATTCTGGTTGATCCTATCTCTAAAATATTAAACAAAAAAATGTGTCAACTTTCTCGTGGCGCAAACCTTATTATACCAACTATTGAAGATTCTTATTCTTCTGTCCTAGAGTTCTTGTTAAATAATGATTACGATATTTTTTTAGGAGAACCTCACTTAGGCAAGGACTATCAAGAATACGATTATAAAAATAAAATTGCGATAGTTGTTGGAAATGAGCGCTTTGGAATTAATCCTGATTGGTATAATCACAAGCATAAAAAAGTGTTTATTCCTATGGAAGGACATAATAATAGCCTTAACGTAGGAGTTGCGGCATCCATTTTAATGTATGAAGCTTATATGAAAAGAAAAAAGTGATTTTAAAAAATCACTTTTTATTTTTTTGCCTCAACGCATTTAAACGCCATATCAATAAATTTTTTAGAATCTAGGGAAGCTCCACCAACTAAAACTCCATCAACATCTTCTTCTTTTACTAAGTCTGAAACGTTTGAAGGATTAACAGAACCTCCATATAATATTCTAATCTTTGAAGCAATTTCTGCTCCATATAATTCATCAATAAAACTTCTGATTAATTTACATTTATCATTTGCAATTTGCGGAGTAGCAGTTTTTCCAGTTCCAACTGCCCAAATTGGTTCATAGGCTAATATTACCTTATCCATTTGCTCATCAGGTAATCCGATAAGAGCTGCATGGACTTGTCTTCGTAATATATTGTCAGTATTATGATGAAGATATTGATCTTCTGTTTCACCAAAACATATTACTGGAATCAAATTATGTTCTAACGCTTGAAGTGCTTTCTTTTGTACATCTTCATCAGATTCACCAAAATATCTTCTTCTTTCATTGTGTCCAACTAAAACATGTGATACGCCAACAGTACGCAACATTTCAGCAGATATTTCTCCAGTGTAAGCTCCACAATTTTCATAATGCATATTTTGAGCACCAATTTCTAGATTATCTCCTTGTCTTTTTATAAGAGATACAAGAAGCATTGCTGGTGGAAAAATAATAGTCTCAACCTCATCCTTACTTGGAAGATTCTCATTAACTTCATAGATGAACTTTAATGCTTCATCATATGTTTTATACATCTTCCAATTACCAGCCATTATAGGTTTTCTCATAGCATTCACCCTTTACTTTTCATTTTTAAAGCCCATAATAGGCTTTTATATATTTTTTAATTATTTTTCAAGAATTTCTGCAATGTCATCTATAGCTTGTTCAGCTTGGTCTCCGTTTGCAACAATCTTAACGTTCTCTCCTGAAGGTACAGCTAGTGACATTAATCCTAAGATAGACTTAACATCTACTACCTTATCTTCATAAACTAAATTGATTTCTACATCATACTTAGATGCAGCTTGTACAACTTTTGCTGCAAGACTCGCATGAAGCCCTACTGTACTTTTAACTATTATTGTCTTTTCCATATCTTTTCCTCCTAATAGGTAAACATTATACTATTATTGTATCATACAAATGATAAATTACAATGTTTTTATATTACTTATCGTCTACGCACGCAACACCTGGAAGTGTCTTACCTTCAAGATATTCTAAGGAAGCTCCTCCACCTGTTGAGATATGAGATACTTTTGATGCATATCCAAATTGAATTGCTGCTGCGGCACTATCTCCACCACCGATAATTGTTGTTGCATTCTTTAAATTAGCTAATGCTTCGCAAATTCCAATTGTACCCTTTGCATAGTTAGACATTTCGAATACTCCCATAGGTCCGTTCCATACAACTGTCTTAGCATCCGCAAGAATAGATGCGAATAATTTTGATGTTTCAGTACCAATGTCTAGTCCCATTTCATTATCCTTTATATCATTTACTGAAGTAGTGTGGAATGGAGTATCATTACTGAATTCTGTTGTTACAACAGTATCAACTGGTAAAACTAATTTATCTCCAGCTTTAGTCAATAAATCTCTTGCAAGATCAATTTTGTCAGCTTCACACTTAGATGCTCCTACATTCTTTCCTAATGCCTTAAGGAATGTAAACATCATACCTCCACCAACTAAAATCTTATCTGCTTTTTCGATTAGTGATTCAATAACACCAATCTTATCTGATACCTTTGATCCACCAAGAATCGCAACAAATGGTCTAACTGGATTATCTACAGCTCCTCCAATAAACTTGATTTCTTTTTCTAATAAGAATCCAGCAGCTGTTTCCTTGATATTTGATGCAATACCAACGTTTGATGCATGAGCACGGTGTGCTGTACCAAACGCATCATTTACAAATAAATCTCCTAATGAAGCCCAGTAAGCTCCAAGTTCAGGATCATTTCCTGATTCTTTCTTACCATTTAAATCCTCGAAACGTGTGTTTTCGAACATTAAGATATCACCATCTTGCATAGAAGCGATTGCATCTTCAAGTTCTTTACCACGAGTTTGTGGAATAAATTTAACTGGTTTTCCTACTAACTCTTCAAATCTTTTAGCAACAGGTGCTAGGGTATTTGTTAATTTATCTTCTTCTGTTTTAATACGTCCTAGATGAGAGAATACAATAGCTTTCCCTCCATTGTTAATAACGTAATTAATTGTAGGTAATGCTTCTCTAATACGATTGTCATCCGTAATAACGCCATTCTTCATAGGCACGTTAAAATCAACACGCATTAATACCTTTTTACCTTTTACATCTAAATCTGTAACGACTTTTTTAGCCATAATATAATCATTCCTTTCAATTTACGGTTTTATACCTTAATAATTATAACATTATAATTTAGGATTATCAAATATAAATATTTTATTTACAATCTTTATAAATGTTTTTTACTAATAATATTCATTTTCAAGAAAATTCATATAATCTAAAATTTTATTTACCATATCTATCTTCTTTTTAATATTGTTTTTAGTTTTTTCAAAAGTCAAAATAACTCCACTTTTAAATATAATCAAAATAGTGTTTTCATTATAAGACATATAATTAACTGCGAAATAATTTACATAATAATTTTTTTCAAATACTCTAAATTTAATAAACATTAATTTCTTAGTTAAATATATAGGTACACCATTTTTTAACCCTAATGTTTTTGCGATCATATTTTTATAATAACCATAATTAAAAAAATGTGCTTTAAATATTTTTGTGATAAGTGCCTCATATGTATCACAAACCATATTCTCATTTTTATAAAAAATGGTTGAAATTTTGTTTTCTTCAATAATATAATTAATCATTTTTATAAAAAAATCACCCCATATTGGGGTGACTAATTAACTTTATTTTCTTAATAAGATATTTTCTTCAGTTTCAGAATCGAAGAAATGGCACTTGTTCATATCAAATACTAATTTAACCATTGAATCAAATGTTAAGTCATCACGGTGAGGAAGTGCTGCAATTACGTTAGCTTCAGAAATAGTTGTATAAACGTTAGTTTCTGCTCCTAAAAGTTCAGCCATATCAACTTTTGTTGTAATTACAGCATTTGGATATGTTTCAAAGAAAATAGGCTCTTGTTCATCATGAATATCTTCAGGACGAATTCCTAAAATAATCTTCTTTCCAATGTAGTCTTTCTTCTTTAATTCTTCTACCTTACCAAATGGTACTTCGATAGTATATGATCCATCTTCAGTAGTGAAGTTTCCTTTTTCATCAACTGTACCAGGGATGAAGTTCATTGGAGGTGTTCCGATGAATCCTGCAACGAATACGTTAGTTGGTTGATGATATACTTCTTTAGGTGTTCCTACTTGTTGAACTCTTCCGTCTTTCATAACAACAATTCTTGTAGCCATTGTCATAGCTTCAATTTGGTCATGTGTAACGTAGATAGTTGTTGAATTTAATCTTCTATGTAACTTTAAAATTTCTCCACGAGTTGAAGCACGAAGTTTTGCATCTAGATTTGATAATGGTTCGTCCATTAAGAATACATCTGCATCACGAACGATTGCACGTCCTAACGCAACTCTTTGTCTTTGTCCTCCAGACAATGCTCTTGGTTTTCTTTGTAGATATTGATCTAGCCCAAGAATTGAAGATGCATTTAAAACTCTTTCACGAATTTCATCTTCATTCATACGACGAAGTCTAAGACCGAATGCCATGTTTTCATAAACAGTCATATGTGGATATAGGGCATAGCTTTGGAAAACCATCGCAATTCCACGATCCTTTGAACTTACATCGTTCATAATTTTATCATTAATATATAATTCTCCTGCAGTGATATCCTCAAGACCTGCGATCATACGAAGAGTTGTTGATTTTCCACATCCTGATGGTCCAACGAAACAAATGAATTCTTTGTCATGGATTTCTAGGTTAAAATCAAATACAGCTTGAGTTCCGTTAGGATAAACTTTATTTATATTTCTTAAACTTAAAGTAGCCATTTAATATTCCTCCTTTGGCAATTACTAATGAGATTATACTCCGTTTTTTTCTTTTGTTCTATGTGCAATTTGCACATTTATTTTTTTATAAGGTGATAAATTATAAACGCATCACAAAATTTTTTAATATCATACCCTGTCACTTTAGTAAATCTATCTAATTTATTTATCAATGTATTACGATGCATATATATTATGTTTGCTGTCTTAGATGTATTCATATCATTTTCTATAAAAGCTTTTAGTGTTTCAATCATATTTGTATCATTATAATATGATGAAAGTACCACCTTATCTAAATTTTCTATTTTCCCATTTAGGACAAGTTCTAAAATAAATTTATGTTCATTATAAACATTTTCTTTTAATTTTTCTTTAGAAAAATACTCTTTAATAATATTATAATTATTTTCATTAAAATCTCTTCTAGAAATATACGCATATAGTTTGGTATCGTAATCTACTACAAGGCCTGATAATGCTTCAAATATTTCTTCACAGTTATCATATGAATGATATATAGTAATGATGTTTCCATCATCTTCTATTTCAATTTTATTTCCTAAAAAATTCCTAAAAAAATCTTTTATATCAGAAGATAAAACATTTTCGCATTTAATTAAAATATACCACTTATACATATCTTACCTTCCTTTCTATTTTATTATATCATTATTTAAATAAAAAAATCCTTTATTTAAAAAAGATTTTTTTATCATTTGTAAAACAAAAATATTAAAAATTTATTTTTTATCCTATAGAGCCTTCCATATTGAGTTTAATTAACCTATTTAGCTCTACTGCATATTCCATCGGAAGTTCCTTTGAGAATGGTTCAATAAATCCCATTACAATCATTTGAGTAGCTTCCTCTTCGGTAAGCCCTCTAGACATTAAATAAAACAATTGTTCTTCATTAACCTTAGATACACTAGCTTCATGTTCAATATACATATCACTATTAGCTCCTGCATTTGTAGGAATAGTATCTGATTTTGATTTGTTATCAAGGATTAATGTATCACATTCAACATGTGATTTAGCACCTTTTGCAAGAGGTCCTGATGTAACAAGTCCACGATAGTTTACAACACCACCATTTTTACATACAGATTTTGAAATGATTTTTGATGTTGAATTTTCACCTAAATGAATCATTTTAGCCCCTGTATCTTGAATTTGTTCTTTTTGACCTGCAAATGCTATAGATACCATAGTACCTTTAGATCCTACACCTTTTAAAATGCATGCAGGGTATTTCATGTTTAATCCTGCACCAACATTTCCATCAATCCAATCCATTTCACCATAATCATCAACCAATGCACGTTTTGTTACAAGGTTTACAATATTTGTAGCCCAGTTTTGAACTGTTGAATATCTAGCTTTAGCATTCTTACCAACATAAATTTCAACAACAGCCGCATGCAAAGAATCTTTTGAATATTGAGGAGCAGTACATCCTTCAACATAATGAATAGAAGCATCATCATCTACAATAATTAACGTACGTTCAAATTGCCCCATACGTTCAGAATTAATTCTAAAGTATGACTGAACAGGCTTTTCTACATGCACACCTTTAGGTACATATATAAATGAACCACCTGACCATACTGCACTATTTAGAGCCGCATATTTATTATCAGTTACTGGAACTACTTTTCCTATGTATTTTTTTACAAGATCAGGATATAGCCTTAATGCTGTGTCAGTATCGCAAAATATTACACCTAAATCTTCTAATTCTTTTAAATTCTTATGATATACAACCTCAGATTCAAATTGATTAGAAGCTCCTGCAAAGTATTTCCTTTCAGATTCAGGCACTCCTAGTTTATCAAA
This sequence comes from Parabacteroides distasonis, assembly GCA_963623875.1. Lineage (GTDB taxonomy): Bacteria > Bacillota_I > Bacilli_A > Acholeplasmatales > Anaeroplasmataceae > UBA3206. The sequence continues at coordinate 23,851 of CAVFNL010000024.1, forward strand.
AGTTTCTTTTATCTCTTTTGGTACATTATCCCAATCTGATTCTGCTCCACCTTTTGTCGATTTAATATAATATGTATATTCATCAAACATAATCCCTGATAAGTCAGGGCCCCATGTTGGATTTTTTAATTTCTTAAAAGCTTCATAAGCTTTAAGCCTAAATTCTAGCATCCATGATGGTTCTTTTTTAGCATTTGATATAAATCTTACTGTTTCTTCACTAAGCCCTTTACCAGATGTTATAACTGATTTTGTCTCAGTTTTAAAACCATATTTATATTCACCAACTAATTCAGTTTCTTTATTATCATCCATTATTTTTCATCTCCCTCATTTAAAGCTTTTTCTATAGCTTTCCATGAAAGCGTCGCACATTTTATACGTGCTGGAAATTGAGAAACACCTGTATAAGCAATAGCTTCTCCTAATGCTTCTTCTTCCTCTTCTGAAATAGGATTTGATTGTATCATTTGATAGAATGATGATATTATTTTTTTAGCATCTTCTATTGTTTTACCTTTTAATGTTTCACTCATTACAGAAGCTGATGAGCAGCAAATTGAACAACCATGTCCATCTTGTCTTACATCAACTATAACACCATTTTCCACTTTAACTTCAACATTCATATCATCACCACACGAAGGGTTGTTCATATGAATTGGTGTGTACCCTACTTGATGTAGTAAACCTTTATTATGTGGATTTTTATAATTATCCATGATTACATCTCTATAAAGTTGTTCGATATCATGACTTGGCATATTATTTCCTCCAATTAAAATTGCTTAAAGAAATCCCTAGCTTCCTTAACGCTATTTACTAAATTATAAACATCATCTAATGTATTATACATATAAAATGATGCACGAGTTGTTGATATTTGATGTAGCCATCTTGTGATAAGTTGAGCACAATGATGTCCTGCACGTATACATACACCATTTTTATCATAAACAGAAGCAGCATCATGTGGATGTACTCCTTTTATATTAAATGCTACAACACCTGTTTCAGCACCCATATTATATACTTCTACATCTTCAAGTTCACTAAGCATTTTTCTACATGTATCCGCAAGCATTTTTTCATGTGCTGCGACTTCATCTAAATTTATTGATTCTAAGAAATCTACCGCAGTTCCAAGTCCTATAACTGACGCAATTATTGGTGTTCCTGTTTCAAACTTATAAGGAACTGCTTTGTATGTTTGGCTATCTTTATATACTTCATCAGCCATATCTCCACCAAATTCAATAGGATCCATCTTATCTAGTATTTCGTATTTACCATAAAGAACTCCAACGCCTGATGGACCACACATCTTATGTCCGCTAAATGACAAGAAATCACAATCTAAATCTTTAACATCAATTTTCATATGGGGAACTGCTTGTGCACCGTCAACTGATACAACAATACCTCTTTCGTGACATATTTTTATTATTTCTTTTATTGGGGTAATATATCCCATGACATTTGATACATATGTTAAAGCTACTACTTTAGTTTTATCTGTTAAAACACTTATAAAGTTTTCAACAGTAATTCTTCCTTCACTATTTAGAGGAATGTATTTTAAGGTTGCGCCTTTCACCTTACATACATTAAACCAAGGCATGTGTGATGAATGATGTTCAAGTTCAGAAGTTATAACTTCATCGCCTTCATTAATATATTTCATTCCATAACTAGATGCGACAAGATTTAACGATGCGGAAGCTCCTCTTGTAAATACTATTTCTTCCTCTTTTGCATTTAAAAATCTAGCAACCTTTCCTCTTGCGGCTTCATATAAGTCAGTTGCTTTATAAGATAAGTCATATACACCTCTATGAACATTTACTCCAAGATGTGTATAGTAATCTGTAATAGCATCAATTACAACCTTTGGTTTTAAAGCTGAAGCTGCGCTATCTAGGTAACTAAGATTTTTATTTTCTTCTAATACTGGAAAATATGTTTTAATTTTAGATACTTCTAACATTCTTTCCCCTCCTCAAGTAAGGCTTCGATTTGACGTGATGTTTCATTTTTCTTATTCTCATCTACATTAGCTAAAAATGGTGCTATAAGACCATTTAAAATAAGCATGAATGCTTCTTTTTTAGGAATTCCACGGCTCATTAAATAAAACAATTGTTCTTCACTCATTTTTCCAATAGATGCGCCGTGATAAGCACTAACATTGTAGTTATCAATTAAAAGAATAGGACGTTCTGTGATTTTAGCATTATCACCAATTATAATTCCTTTTGATAATTGTCTACAATCATTTCCTTCACAACCTTTTACAACCTCACCAGTCGTGTCAAATAATATATCGGCGTTTTCAATCGCAACACCTATATTATATATTCTTGAATGCCCATTCAATGAATTATGAAATACATGTGATTTCATAAGTTGATTTCCATTGCAAATAATCGCAAGATTATTCATATCAAAACTTGCGTTATCACCATCTAAGAAAATTTCTGAATTATCTTTTAAAACCGAAAGGTTAATTGTGTTCATTTTCATTTCAGCATATTTTTTTAGAGATATTTTTCTTACTATATTTAAGGATGTAAGGTTTACAACATCATAAGAAACATGTGCATAAACTCCTACATTAAGGCTAATATTGGAATTAAAGGTATCGTACTCATATATTTTAACGTGTGTATTTTCTGATACGTTTATAATATAATTAGTATTCGTGCTATCAAGCACTAATGTTTCATTATCTTTAGGATTTAAAGTAATTGTGTTCATTATTGTTTATTAGAAAAAGCACAGCTTCCAAGCATTGCGTGTGTTCTTTCTGTTTCCTTCTTTTCGATTTCAATTCCTAATTCCTTTTTAACCCAATCATAACCTTCATTATCGATTTTTTCGATAAGTTCATTTCCGCCATTTTTAACAATTCTACCATTAATCATAACATGAACATGTGTAGGTTTTATATAATCTAAAAGTCTTTTGTAATGAGTAATTAAAAGTACTCCCATATTTTCTCCTACAAGATTATATACATTTTCTCCTACTATTCTTAAGGCATCTACATCAAGTCCAGAATCTATCTCATCAAGTAGTGCAAAAGATGGTTTTAACATTTTTAATTGTAAAACCTCATTACGTTTCTTTTCTCCACCACTAAATCCTTCATTTAAAAATCTATGTGCTAATCCTTCAGGCATAGACAAATCCTTACATGCTTTATCATATTCTTTAATAAAACTAAAAAGGGATACATCTTTACCACTTACAGCCTTCATTGCGGCTCTTACAAAATCACTATTTGTAACTCCAGGCACTTCTGCTGGATTTTGATATGCTAAAAATAATCCTAGACGCGCTCTTTCATCAACGCTCATTTGATTAATATTTACTCCATCAACTAGTATTTCACCTGCAGTTACTATATATTTAGTATTTCCCATAATAGTATTTACAAGTGTTGATTTACCTGTACCATTAGGTCCCATAATTGCATGAACTTCACCTGTATGCATTGTAAGGCTAAATCCTTTTAATATTTCCATTCCAGTATCTTTAGTTTTGGTATATAAATTCTTAATTTCTATTGTTTTGGCCATTTTTACCACTCCTATTAATAAATACTTACGTATTATACACAATATAAAGATTTATTGTCAAACAAAACGCTCATATAGATAAAAATAGAATCAATTTTAGTCTGATTCTATTTCTTTTTCTTATGTATTAAATAAAATATAACAATAACAGATGATCCTAAAATAAAGCCCGAAAAATCAATTATGACATCTTTAAAACTTGCGTTTCTTCCTACGGTGTTTCCTTCAAACAAAAATTCAGACGCAAACGCAAATATAAATCCTACACAATAATGTATTGCAATCATTATTTTATACGGATTAAATGTTAAATAAAATATTATAGATATTATTCCTAGTATTAAAAAATAAGTAAAATGGCCAATTAATTTTCTAATTAGGGTTATATATCCATCAGTCATTTTAATATCAATACCAACATGTCCCAATACATTTTTGATGAATTTTGCGACCTTATAACTAGAACTGCTAGAATCATCACCTGTTTCAAAACATTTATATGTAAAGAACAAAATTAATAAGATATAAATAATTCCAAATACAATTCTTTTAATATATCTTTTATTCATTTCTTAAACTCTTTAAAAATGATATTTCTTCCATGTATTCATCTTCATTTGTGTGAGGTGTTTCAAGGCACATTGGAATACCATCAAATCTTTTATCGTTAACTATTCTTTTAAAAACATCAATTCCAATAAATCCTTTACCAATGATCTCATGACGATCTTTATGAGAGCCAAGTGGATTTTTACTATCATTTAGATGCATGGCCTTAAGCTTATTTAGGCCTATAATGGCATCAAATTCATTAAATACTTCATCATATTTGTTAAACAAATCATATCCTGCGTCCCACACATGACACGTATCAAGACAAACACCAATATTATCTTTATATTTAACTCCGTCCATTATTTGTTTTAGTTCACTAAAATTTGAGCCGATTTCGCTACCTTTACCAGCCATTGTTTCAAGAAGTATTGTAGTCTTCATTCCTTCATACATCACTTCATTTAGGATATCTATAGTCTCTTTAATTCCTATTTCAACACCTTGTCCAACATGCGAACCTGGATGAAAATTATATAGTGAATTAGGAAATAATTCTAAAAGTTCTATATCTTCTTTAAATACTTGTTTTGCGAATTCTCTTACTTCTTCTTTAGAACTACTTGGATTTAGCGTATATGGTGCATGACATATTAATTGCCCAAATCCATTGTCATTAGCATATTCTTTAAAACCATTTATATCTTCTATATCAATTTCTTTTCTAGCCCCACCCCTTGGGTTTCTTGAAAAATATTGATACGTATTACCACCATTTTTAGTAGTTTTCTTTGCAGCTTCTAAAAAACCTTTAGAAATTGATAAATGTGAACCAATGTATTTCATTATATAACCTCCGCAAAATGAACGAAATCAAAATCATTTATATATTTAACTACATCTTTTGATTTTAATTTAGTATGATTTACATATATTGTAAGTGTATAAACAGAAAGTCCTGTTTGAGCATAAGCCATATCATATGTTATTGAATTAATAATCAACCCTTTTTCTCTAAGGTTATCTATTAACGTTTTTAAAACAGGTCTTGAATCAAGTTCAACATGAATGTCAAATTCTTTTGAATTTCTTTGTAATTTTCTTTCAAGATAAGGAAATACACTTAACGTAAATAAAATTGCTATAAAAGATATTAAAGCAACACTATAAAAAGTTGCGCCAATCGCAATACCAAGAGCACAAGTTGCCCACAAAGCTGCGGCAGCCGTAAGTCCTCTTACTTGCGAACGTGTTGTAACAAGTATAGTTCCAGCCCCTAAAAATCCTACCCCTGTTATTACACCTGCAGCTAAGCGGACAGAATCTGACGAATCAGATAGCGATGAATTAATCATCATACAAACCGTACTACCAAGGCAAACTAAAACATATGTCCTAAAACCAGCAACGTGGTGTTTTGTACATCTTTCCGCTCCAATTCCTCCACCCAAGATTGTCGCAAGTAATATTTTAAAAATAATTCCATATATATTTGATGGATCATAGCACCAGCTACCCATTATTTTAGCTAGCGGATCTAAAGCTTGTAAAATCATAAAAACACCTTCTCTTTTCAGCTATTATACTATAATTTTACCATAAAAAAGAGTACCTCGCAAAAGGTACTCAATTTTTATTATTATTTATTACTTTGTATAATGTGGATCATTCAATAAATCCATATAGTGTGCAAAACGATGTTGTGCATCTTCCTTATTAAAGTCAAGTAGAGCTTGAGCTTTTTCTGGGTTAACCTTAACAAGTTGAGAATAACGTCCTTCATTCATTAAGAAATCATGATACTTCTCCCATTTAGGTTCCTTAGCAGAATCTAATTGGAATGGATTCTTTCCTTCTTTAGCTAAATCTGGATTGTATCTAAATGTTGGGAAGTATCCACATTCAGTAGCCATCTTAGCTTCCATTTGAGACATATAAAGACCTGATTTAATGTTATGTGCAATACATGGAGCATAACAAATTACAACAGATGGTCCCTTATAAGCTTCAGCTTCTTTTAAAGCCTTGATTACTTGGTTTTGGTTAGCACCATGACAAACAGTTGCGACATATACATGTCCGTAAGACATAGCAATTGATGCTAAATCTTTCTTCTTTGCACGTTTTCCTGATGCAGTAAACTTAGCAATAGATCCTGTTCTTGATGATTTTGATGATTGTCCACCAGTATTCGAATAAACCTCAGTGTCAACGATTAAGATATTTACATCTTCATTGTTAGCAATTACATGGTCTAATCCACCATAGCCAATGTCATAAGCCCATCCATCTCCACCGATAATCCATTGAGAAATCTTAATGATATATTGTTTTAAATCAATAATTTCTTTTGCATATTCATGTTCATCGTTTGTAAATGCTTCAACAATCTTTGGTGCAAGTTCTTTAGTCTTAGCTCCATCAGTACGATTTTCAATCCATTCATTACATAATGCCTTTTGATCTTCAGTCATACTATCAAGACCTCTAACCATAGCATTTTGTAATCTATCACGCATTGTTTCAATCGCAACTCTCATACCAAATCCGAATTCAGCATTATCCTCAAATAATGAATTTGCCCATGCTGGTCCTCTTCCTTCAGCATTAGTTGTATATGGTGATGATGGGAATGAACCAGAATAAATTGAAGAACATCCTGTTGCGTTAGCAACCATCATTCTATCTCCAAATAATGTAGCTACAGCCTTAACATATGGAGTTTCTCCACATCCACCACAAGCTCCTGAGAACTCGAATAATGGTTTAGAGAATTGAACATCCTTAGCTGAATTTATTCCAGCAACTTCTCTCTTGTATGTGACATGGTTGTAGAAATAATCACAAATTTCTGGCTCTTTTCTTGCCTCTGCAACTGCAAGTGGATGTGGTTTTAATGCCTTAGCAGTAACCATTTCTCCAGTCTTCTTATCTTCAACCTTATTCTTAGGATTTCCAGGACATACAGTAATACATACTCCGCATCCTGTACAATCAAGTGGTGATACAACAATTCCAAATTTGTATCCTTGATATTTAGGTCCTACAGTATTTAATAATGGATAATCGATTTCTTCACCATTAACATTTAATTTAGGAGCATTCTTAGCTTCTTCTTCAGTTACTAAGAATGGACGAATTGCTGCATGTGGACATGCAAATGCACATTGGTTACATTGAATACAATTTTCAGCTTGCCAAAGTGGTGTATGTGTTGCTGTTCCACGTTTTTCCCATGCTGCAGTTCCAGCTGGCATATGACCATCTCTTAAATCCTTGAATGCAGATACAGGAAGTGAATCTCCCTTAATTGCGTTCATTACATCTGCAATATTACGTACGAATTCAGGACGAGACATATCAATAGCCTTAACTTCATCCTTTAAGTTAGCCCATTCAGGTTTAACTTCTACTTCAACAAGTAAGTCTCCACCTAAATCGATTGCTTTATGGTTTTGTTCAACTAATTCTTGACCCTTACGAGAGTATGTTTTAGTTGCGAATTCTTTCATATGTTCTTTAGCTTCTTCAAAATCCATAATATTTTGATTTAATTTAAAGAATGCTGATTGAATTACAGTATTTACTCCCTTACCACCGCTAAATCCACAGTCTTTAGCTGCTTGGTAAGCATTAATAATATAGAATTTTGCTTTCTTTTCAGCAAGTAATCTCTTGTATTTATTAGGTAATAATTGCTCAATATTTTCAGCTGGAACAGATGTATTAAGTAAGAATGTACCACCATTTCTTAATCCATCTATCATATCAAACTTCTTTAGATATGCATCAGTTGAACATGCAACAAAGTGAGGTGTATTTACAAGGTATGAAGAACGAATTGGCTTCTTTCCAAAACGTAAGTGAAGTCTTGTAGAACCTCCTGATTTCTTTGAGTCATATGCAGCATAAGATTGAGCATATAAATCTGTATAATCTCCTACGATCTTAGAAATATTCTTACATGCACCAACGATACCATCTCCTCCAAGACCAAAGAATAATAATTCTGTTGTTCCCTTGTCGGCTGTATCGATATGTTTCTTAACATCAAGTGATGTATTAGATACGTCATCAATAATACCTACTGTAAAATGATTCTTAGGATTTTTCTTCTTTAAGTTTTCATAAACAACATTAATCATATCTGGAGTAACATCTTTAGAAGAAAGTCCATAACGTCCTCCTACAATTAATGGTTGGTTAGGACGTCCATAGAAAGCACTTTGAATATCTAAATATAGTGGCTCTCCTAAAGCTCCTGGTTCTACAGAACGATCAAGTACTGCAATACGTTCTACAGTTGAAGGTAAAACTTTAAATAAGTACTTAGTTGAGAAAGGACGGTATAAATGTACTTCAAGTAATCCTACCTTCTTATGTTTCTTAGTTAAATAATCAACAACTTCTTCTGCAACTTGGCAGCAAGATCCCATCGCAACAACAACATCAGTCGCATCCTCTGCACCATAATAAACAAATGGTTGATAATTGCGTCCTGTAGCTTTAGAAATCTTTTTCATATAACCTGCTACAATATCAGGCACTTGTTTGTAATATGAATTTTGTAATTCTCTAGTTTGGAAATAAACGTCATCATTTTGAGCTGTTCCTCTTGTCTTTGGATGCTCAGGATTTAATGCGTTATCTCTAAAATTCTTTAAAGCTTCTTTGTCTAATAATTTTCCAAGTAAGTTTGTATCAATTGCTTCAACAGTATTAACTTCATGAGAAGTTCTAAATCCATCAAAGAAATGAAGGAAAGGAACTGAAGACTTAATTGCACTAAGATGTGCTACTCCTGCAAGATCCATTACTTCTTGAACAGAGTTTGAACAAAGCATTGCAAATCCCGTTTGGCGAGTTGCCATAACGTCTTGGTGGTCTCCGAAGATTGAAAGTGATTGTGATGCTAAAGCACGAGCAGCTACATGGATAACTCCAGGTAATTGTTCTCCTGCGATTTTATACATATTAGGAATCTTTAATAAAAGACCTTGTGATGCTGTAAATGTAGTTGTAAGCGCACCAGCTTCAAGAGAACCATGAACAGTTCCTGCAGCTCCTGCTTCTGACTCCATTTCAACAACTTTAACAGGCATTCCAAAAAGGTTTTTCTTACCTTGAGAAGCCCATTCATCAATATATTCAGCCATAGGTGTAGAAGGAGTAATAGGATAAATTCCCGCTACCTCTGTGAAATTATATGCTGCATATGCTGCTGCATAGTTTCCATCAATGGCCATTCTTTTTACATTCTTGCTCATAATGTATCCTCCTATCATGATATCAAATGTCATATTTTATTATACAATGTTTTAAGTTTTTTTCAATATTTTATAAAAAAAATGGCGTTTTGAATTTATAGCGCCATTTTAGATTAGTAAAATAAATTTTTATTCTATTTTTATTCGTTTTATTGTGCTTTATACTATACAATATCATTATTACTAAATTCAATTTCACCTGCAAAGTCATGTTTGAAAGGCAAATTAGTAAAAAATTTTAAAATTAATTCAAAAATTATACTAACACTAAGAGGAAGTAAAAGATAGAGGCTTCCAGTTGATTCAAATCCTAAAACAAACGCAGTTAAAGGAATATTTGCGGCACAACCTAAGCATGTAAACATACCAATTGCTTTTATTGTATCTTCGCACCCTATAAGAGTATTTCCTCTTTTATTAAAAAACCAAATTATTATATCTGCAGAGATTGCACCAAGCACCATTAATGGGAGTACTACACCTCCTGATACATAAGAGTTTTCGCTTATGAGCATGAAAATAAATCTTCCAAATAATATTAAAATCAAGAAGTATAGTGTTTCATCTTCAAAAATAGTTTTCAAAACATTCGCACCATTACCAACACTATATGGTTGATATCTTCTTAAGATAAGAAATCCTACAGCAATAAAAGGTGTTAAAAACATCATTATTTTTTTACCTTTTAGTTTGGATGCTTTTTTCTTGAATTCAACATATAGTTGTCCTACTATAAACGTTAAAAGTGAAACTGAAAGTATCGCATTATACATATTCAAAGGAACACGATTAATATCTAGGAAATAAAATATTTCTCTTTTCCATATAAACCTATCTATTAGGTATGAAGTTATAAATGATGTAATTATTACAACAACTCCTTTAATGATGAAGTTTTTACTTATTCTCGTTTTATGTTCTTCAAGTAGATGCATAAATCCTGCAAGAGGAGCTAAGAAGACAATCGCAAACGATGCTGAACCTCCTGCCATCACAATATTTCTATCATGCTTTTTTAAAATTCTATTTGAAATGCTAGATATTGATGCACCTATTGTAACAGATGGCGCTGCAACATTCAATGTAAAGCCAAATAGCAGTGCAAGCATAGTATTTATGCATGTGAAAATCATTAATAAATAAGGATTAAAATCATTATTCCCTTGGTAATATGATGTGAGTTTTGAAATACCATTTCCAATATAGCCTGGTATTTTATAATTTATTGTAGTTGATACAACTGATAACACAAATATTACTGATAAAAATATAATCAAATACAACAAATCCTCATTTGAAGATTTTATACTAAAATCTATTATTTTAGTCGTGATATATAAAAACAATGTAATCAATACCCCTATAATAATCCCCAAAAGTGGTAATTGAACTATTGTCTTTATAATATCTTTTTTTGTTTTAATCTTCTTCTCTAACGAAGAAACTAAATTAATCGTATCCATAAAAATCCCCCTAAAAAAAGCGAAAAAGGAAGCTTTTAGGCTCCCTTTGCTTAAAATCAATTAATCTTGTGATTTTTGATGTGCATCAAATTTCTTACGTTCTGCAGTATCTAGAATCTTCTTGCGAAGTCTAATACTGTTTGGTGTAATTTCTACAAGTTCATCATCATTGATGTATTCAATGCATGCTTCAAGCGACATCTTCTTTGGCTTCTTTAATACAACCGTTTGATCCTTATTAGAAGATCTTGTATTTGTTTGTTGTTTAGCTTTTACAACGTTAACCGCAATATCTTGTTCACGATTAGTTTCTCCTACAATCATACCTTCATATATTTGTTCACCTGGTTCAACAAACATTACTCCTCTATCCTCTAGTGCTCCTAAAGAATATGCAGTAGATTGACCATCTGCCATAGAAACCATTACGTGAGTTTGTCTTGCTCCAACGTTAACATTTTCCATTGGTCTATATTCAAGGAATGTATGAGAAATCATTCCATAGCCTTTTGTTACAGTCATGAATATAGTATTAAATCCTATTAAACCTCTAGAAGGCATAACATATGTAACTCTTGATTGAGTTTCTGTATTTGTCATGTTTTCCATAGTACCTTTACGGTTTCCTAGAATTTCAATAACTGATCCAATTGAATCAGCTGGCGCATCAATTACAACATATTCATATGGTTCCATTTTAACGCCATTTTCTTCTTTTATAATAGCACGTGGTCTTGAAACTTGGAATTCATATCCTTCACGTCTCATATTTTCAATAAGAATACTTAAATGTAATTCTCCTCTTCCTGATACAATCCATTCTTCTGATGTACCAAGACGAACAACCTTAAGTGCAACGTCACGTTCAGTTTCTTTAAATAATCTATCTTCAATCTTAGATGCAGTAACAAGTTTTCCATCTTTTCCGCAGAATGGAGATGTATTAGTTCCAAATGTCATTTGAACAGTAGGTTCAGTAATAGCTATTGGTGGTAATGCTTCTTCATGTCCTGGTTCACAGAATGTTTCACCAACTGATACATCACTTAATCCTGAAACAGCACAAATATCACCAGCTTCAACCTTATCAGTTTCTATCTTATCAAGTCCCATAAATGTGAATAATTTTTGAACTCTAAATGATTCTTTCTTTCCATCTAGACGAACAACAGAACACATTTGTCCAGCCTTAATTACACCACGAGTAACTCTTCCTACCCCCATACGACCAACGAAATCATTGTAATCAATTAATGCAGGTTGTAATTGAAGTGGAGATTGTGTATCATTTGATGCTGGTTCAATTTCTTTTAAAATTAAGTCAAGAACTGGTTCCATACCACTTTTTTGTGTTTCAATATCAGATGATAATGATGAAGTGTTATTAACTGCTGATGTATATGCAATAGGGAATTCTAATTGATCCTCATCAGCACCTAAATCTATTAATAACTCTAGTACTTCATCAATTACTTCAAGTGGTCTTGCACTAGGTTTATCAACTTTATTTACAACAACGATTGGTTTTAATCCGGCTTCAAGAGCTTTCTTTAAAACAAATCTTGTTTGTGGCATTGTTCCTTCATATGCATCAACAACTAAAATAACTCCATCAACCATGTGCATAATACGCTCAACTTCTCCACCAAAGTCAGCATGTCCAGGAGTATCTAAAATATTAATTTTAGTATTCTTATAATGAATAGCTGTTACTTTTGCAAGTATTGTAATACCTCTTTCACGTTCAATATCGTTAGAATCCATTACACATTCAGCAACAACTTGATTATCTCTAAATGTATGTGCAGTTTGTAATAATTTATCTACTAATGTAGTTTTTCCATGGTCAACGTGTGCAATTATCGCAACATTTCTAATTTCCATAGTTTATATACCTCATCTTTCTATAATAAAATCAACACAAAAATTATATCACATACCAAAGATTCTTATTATATGAAAACGTTATATTACTTATTATGATTTTTACACGCAATACCTAAGCAATATACAACACTAGATTCTCCAGCATCCTTATATTTTTGAATTTGTGTTAAATATTTAAGTGCATAAGGTGTATCCTTACTGCATGCGGCCATAAGTTTATCTAAGGACGCATTAAATAAAGGATGTGTCATATCATGAATGTTTTCTAATGCTTCTTCTAATTTTTTATCACTTGACACTATCTTATCAATTTGAGCTAATCCTTTAGGCTCACGAACCTTGTTTGGAACAATTAACTTCTCGCTGTTTTTATCTTCACTCAAAAGTAATTCAGACAATTTAGTTAATTGGTATCCTGTTGCGTAATTTAAAATTTCTTTTACTTCTTTATCAGCTTGCGCAATATACGATCTAAGTTTCATTATATTTTCAATACGCCACATAAATCTTACATCTGTTTTTGTACGAGTAGGATATTTAGAAATATATAAACTTCTTAATTGTAATACTTCTTCCTTTATTTCCTCATCTGCAGATAATCTAATAGCTGCACGTTTAATCTTTTGTAATAATTCATCATTATTATCTTCTTTATAATCAATAAGTCGTGCTAAGAATTTATTAGCTTCATCATAATACGAATCAACAAGAGATGAAATAATTACTTCCCTCTTCTTTATATTTTCATCGTAATAAATATAATATTTAAAACTTTTCTTAGAAATATCATTTTTCTTTAGAATGCAATACCCCACAAGATCATTATCAAACACTCTATTTACAGGATGACCTACAACATCATTTCTTATATATTTTAATTCTCTAAGTTGTCTGTTTTGGTTAATGTTAATATTATTTTTCTTATTTGTTAAAATCATATTTAACGAATAAAGTGCATCAATTGATACAAACAAAGTTTGAAGAAGTGCATAGACCCTAGATAAACATTCACCTGTCAGTGCATCTCCATCTTTTGTTTTCTCGAAGTATGCCATTATATCATTATTTAACTCTAAAGCATTAATTGATGCTTTATATTGCGGATTTTTAATCTCACCTGACTTCATTCTAGCCTTTAACGTAGATACAAAATCAACATTAGTTTTAATTTTCTCAATTAATTCTGCCATAGTACCCCTTCTTCCTTCGTACATATAATATGTATAATTATACAATCAATCATATTAAAAATCAAATTCATAAACTTAAAGTATATAAAAATTCTTCAAAGTATCTAAATCTTTAAAAAATTATATATATTTATCAATTACAAAATTATGAACACTATAAACAAAACAATGAAATAATTATATTTAAATCTAGCTTAAAAATATTATTCATTTGTACTAGGTACGAATTTAGCATAAAGTTTAATCTCTTCATAGATATATTCAGTCCATCCATGATATTGGCTGACCTCATGCCTTACTTTTTCAACAGGTGCTAATGTATCTTTTTCAAAATCCCATTTCATTGTATACTCTTCATCTTTATACCACCCATCAAATGTATATCCATCTTTTGTAGGATTTTGTGGTATATCTTCAATGGGCCCATTCTCACATAAATCAATCCAATATATTTCATTATCTACCATATACGTTACATTAGCGTGGCCTACCCTTACATTTTCAGGATGTTCTTTTGAAAGATCAATATTGTATGGCAAATATGCATAATAATACCAATAACCATAAATTTCTGCATTCAAAAGCCCTTCCCCTAAAAAGAAAACATTTTGATATGCAAAATTTCCCTCTACAAATTCATCTAATTTGAAAGTCAAATATATTTTTTTATTATGGCCTGATCCAAATATAGGACGTGTTCTACCAAAAACTCTCCATGTTCTACATACTTTAAAACCATCTAAATATTTTGGTATTATTATTACATTCTTTTCCCAACCCTCATCAGATAAGCCAATAATTTCCGCAACTGTTTCTTTATCTTTTTCATATGTCCTATAGACAAAATCCCCACAAGTGATTTCTTCTCTAAGTGAACAAGATGTCGCAAAAAGTGGTATAAATGTAATTATGAGCAAGATAAAAAATAATCTTTTTTTCATTAAACCTCACCTACCCACAACCATTAAGCATAGTGTTATATGCAAGATTAATATTATTACTTAATATATCAATACCCTCTAGCCTTTCACATCCTGCAAAACTATAATCTTCAATTGTTTTTATTGTATTTGGTATAACTACTCTTTCTAAACATTCATTAGACATAAAAGCACCATAACCAATTTCTACTACTTCTTTATTATTTATACTTGAAGGAATATTTATATTATCTTCATCACCTAGATAAGCAGAAATTCCTACATTATTAGAATCTATATCCTACGTTAAATATAAATTATCTTCTTTGTACAATGCATTTTCATCTAAAGAATCCATTACAATTCTTTTACATATATAATTTATAAAACTTTTATCTCTACATTCTAGATTATGAACTACTGCAGGATCTATGTTTGAAGCTTTATTTTTTAAATCAACGTTATATGGTGAAAATGTTTTTACATATTCATTAAATGAACTATAACCTTTTCCGAGTTGCGAAGCTGTATCTACTAGTCCATCATTTTTTCCACACTAATCTTTTTTTATGTTTTTATATTCTGATTCATTTATAAAAGTATCAAGAAATGGATGGTACTATTTGCGCATATTTCGAATTATATTCCTCCAATAGTGATTGTACTCTAAAAACATAAGTATTCCAGTTATCTTTATTAAAATCAGTTAATATACTTAGATAGCTAAACGCATCTAACATTCCTGCAATCATAGATGAAACAATCTTGCACAATTTTATATTTTCATTTGTTTCTTCACTAACATAATCTATAGTCTCATCTCTTTTAATAATATCCGATAATAATTCATATGTTGTTTCCCCTGCAAGAGCGTATACATCTATATTTTTATATAGTTAAATGTTATTGTTCCATCTATTTTTATAAGATGTATATAATTCTTCATTAACTATATCTATTTCACCATTTTTATCCTGTCCTTTTGAACCAATATTACAATCATTTAATTCTACATCTATCTTAGCTGTACTAGAACCTATGTATGGTGTTCCTATAGAAAAAATTTGATTAACCATCCTAGGATGATCTAGTGCATACAATAAATTAATTAATCCACCTCTAGAGTGCCCTATTAAATTAATTTTTGGAAGTAATCCGCTATTTCTTTTCTTTATATCATATACAACTCTGCTTATTACTTCGTCAAATTCTTTATAACTCTCATCATTTGAGGCATAAGATTTTTCTGTTTCATATAATAATATTGTATGATTTTTTTCGTTTTCAACATAATTATCAACAAAATATGGTGTTACATCTTCAGGACTCACATCGATTCTTGCAAATAAAATTTTTACGTTATTATCTAATTTTCGACACAAATAATTTACAATATTATTCTTATTTGTCACATTATAAAAATCATCTTTATCACTTTTAAAATCCGCAAAATGTGATGCGCTACCTCCAAGTCCTGGTGTTAATACTGTAAACAATGTTTCACTCCCTACTTTATTTCTATTCAATTCAGACAAATCATAATGTGGTTCATTTGTATTATAATTGTTTAAATAATTATAAGTATTTGTGGCACTTAGACTAAAGCCTTCACCTGCAGAAACCCTAACTAAAAATAACATCGGTATCATTACCGATAAAATCAAAAATAATAATTTTTTCCCCATTTATGAAATCCCCCTAATATTAAAATACTAACATATAATACTTTTTAATTCAAGATACAACATTTTTACACTTTTTTTAAACAATAATACGCTTATTTTTATAACGATTAATACATTTGAAAGTGTCAAGATAAAATAAACCAGTTTGGTCAGGAAAAAATGAACCAATTGT
>CAVFNL010000025.1:0-11723 GCA_963623875.1 Parabacteroides distasonis
AACCTCAGCCTTCCAAGCTGACTACGAGGGTTCGATTCCCTTCACCTGCTCCATTATTTTATTAATTATATACTTCACATCCTATTGTTATATATATATGCAGGTGTAGTTTAATGGTAGAACCTCAGCCTTCCAAGCTGACTACGAGGGTTCGATTCCCTTCACCTGCTCCATTTGAAAGTTTAGGTTTGATAGAAATATCAAACTTTTTTTATTATACATCAATATAAAAAAATGAGCAAATTATGTTTAGTAAAAAAACATTATGCTCATTTAAATTATAAGTGAATTAAGACCTTTAAGATAGATATGCACAAATTCAGTATAGTATTCATTCATAATATTAAACAATTTTTTAAAATCATAGTCTAATATTTTATCCAATTCTTCTTTATAAATATTTAGATAATATATAGTGGTAATCTCATCTAAAATATTTTTGGAATATGAACTTTTTTTATAATGATTGCGGCACAATGCTCCTCCATCCTTTACGCTAAAATAATGAATTTCGTTTGACTTGCAATAAACACATTTCCCAAACTGTGGGGATACTCCAAAAGAATAAGTCATTTTAATCATAAAAATAACTCCAAGAACTAATCCATCATACTTTTTAGCTAGTTCAAAAAGCTTTTTTAGAAGCATAAAAATTCGATCATGAGGTGCATCTTCCGGAATCTTTGATACAATTTCTAATATATATGAAAACCATAATGATTTTTTTAAATCATTTTTTATATAATCATAATTATCGATTATTGTATAATCTAATGCAGTAGGGAATTTATTATCAGTCATTATAACTTTTAGATCATTCATGCTTGTAATAAGCGGTAACATACCTTTTTTTTGATTTAATGATCCTAATGCTTTATATGATATTTTTCCATATTTTGTATATAAATATACTATTTTTGATTTTTCCTTATATTCTATAGATGAAAGTGTGATACCTTCAATTTCAAGATTATTCATCAATAATTATCCTTAGAATATCCTAGAGTTCTTAAAACATCTTTTCTATCTTTCCAGTCTTCTTTTACTTTAACCCAAAGATCAATAACAGTATGACTTCCAAGTAAAGATTTTATATCTTTTTTAGCCCTTCTTTTTACTTCTTTAATTAAAGAGCCATTTGAACCTATGATAATCTTTTTTTGAGATTGTCTTTCAACATATATTGTCGCATAAATTTCAACCAAATCTTCTTCAATAGGCTTTAATGAATCTACTACAACCGCTACAGAGTGAGGAACTTCTTCGTGAGTCAATTGTAATATTTTTTCCCTTATAAGTTCAGCCACAATAAAACGTTCTGGATGATCTGTTATCATATCATCAGGATAATATTTAGGCCCTTCTGGTAATAAACCTTCAATTTCCTTTAAAAGAACATCAATATTTATTTTCTCTTTACAAGAAATAGGATAAATAGACTTAAATGGTAATTCATTCATATATAGCGCTACTACTTTATCAATATCAGATTTCTTTTTTAATAAATCAATTTTATTGATAATTAAATAAATAGGCTTTTTAATATTTTTAAGTCTTGTAATAATTTCCCGATCTAAGTCTTGTAATCTATCTGTTGCGCTAATCATAAAGAAAATCGCATCTACACCTTTTATCGAATTATATGAAGAATCATTCATAAATTCTCCAAGTGCATCATGTGCATGATGAATTCCTGGAGTATCTGTGAATATTATTTGAGCATCAGATGTTGTGTACACCCCTAAAACTTTATTTCTTGTTGTTTGAGGTTTGTCACTCATGATTGCTATTTTTTGTCCTATTATTGTATTTAGCAATGTAGATTTTCCTACATTTGGCTTTCCTATTATTGTAACAAAGCCTGATTTAAAATTAGAATTATTCAAGGTTACTAAAACCCATAGGCATTAAATCTGCTAGGGTTACCTCCTTACTTAAAAGATTTTTATTTAATAAATATATAGGTGTATTATAAGAAATGAATTCAACAAACACTTGAAGACATGCACCACATGGTCTTATAAAATCATTAGTTTCTCCGTATATAGCGATTTGTTTAATGTCATCTTTTTTATAGCCTTCACTGATTAATTTAAATATAGCTACTCTTTCAGCACAAACCGTAAGTGAAAAAGATACATTTTCTATATTTGTGCCAGTGATATATGTACCATTTTTAAGTTCAATTGCACAACCTACTTTAAAATTTGAATAAGGTGAATACGAATAAATTATAGCTTCCTTAGCTATTTCAAATAATTTCATACACTTTCTCTTGAAAGACCGGCCTTGTTTAAAATCTCTTCTTGTTTTTTAAACATGACCTCTTCATCTTCCTTATTCATATGATCATAGCCACACAAATGTAGGTATCCATGTACAGCAAGAAATCCAATTTCACGTTCTAAAGAATGTCCATATTCTATGGCTTGTTCTTTTGCTCTATCAACGCAGATAAAAATATCACCTAGTTCATTTTCAGCATTATAATTTGATTCATTATTATCAAGAAGTGCAAATGATATCACATCAGTCACCCTATTAATTCCTCTATATTTAGTATTAATATCCAAAATTTCATTATTTGATACAAAAATAATATTAAATTCTCTTTTATCACGTACATGTTTAAAGATACTTCTAATTAAATTTACATATTCTTTTGTATCACCATTTATATGGCTTACGAAATGAATTCTCATTAATTATTATTCTCCTCTTCTTCATATCTTTCGATAATTTTTGCGACAAGTGGATGTCTTACAACATCGTATTTTTCAAATTCTACAATCGATATTCTATTAATCCCTTTCAAAATACGAATAGCTGTTTTTAAACCGGATTTAGTATTATTTGGTAAATCTATTTGTGAAATATCACCTGTAATTACCATTTTAGAATTAAATCCAAGTCTTGTTAAAAACATCTTCATTTGCATATTTGTTGTATTTTGAGCTTCATCTAGTATTACATAAGCATTATCTAGTGTACGACCACGCATATATGCTAATGGCGCAATCTCAATTACTTGTTTTAAAATTAATTCTTCAGTTTGCTCTTTTCCTAGAGAATCATAAAGTGCATCATAAAGTGGTCTTAAATATGGATCTATTTTTTCTTTCAAATCTCCAGGTAAAAATCCTAAATTTTCACCAGCTTCCACTGCAGGTCTAGTTAGAATTAATTTCTTGATTTTTCCAGCTTTTAACAAACTTACAGCGTAAATAACCGCAAGATAAGTTTTACCAGTACCAGCAGGACCTATACCAAAAACCATATCATATTTGTTGAGTGATTTAACATACTCAATTTGCTTTATAGTTTTTGGGAATATAGGTTTATTAGTTATTGTATAACCTACTGCATTTCTATTTTCATATAATGTATAACACTCTTCAAGTGAATCTTTATCTTGCATATTCTTAATATATAATATATCACGAATAGTAAGATTAATATTATACTTATGTGAAATAGTAAGAAGCATATCAAAAAATTCATCTAACAAATTAAGTTTCATTGAATCCTCAATATCAGTGATTATTTTATCTCCTTTAATTTCTATATGGCAAAAATAAAGTTCCTCAATTTGTTTAATATTAGTATTTTCAACCCCACATATATTTCTTATATCTTTAACATCTTTTATTTCAGTTTTTAAAACCACTAAAATCACCTCTCTACCCTTATTATATATCAATTTTAAATTAAATATAATTAGAATATTAAAAAAGATATAGATTTGCTTAAATCTATATCTAATTAATTATAATATCCAATCTGGATATGAATCAGATGAATCATCATCGTCAAAACTAGAAGTGTTTTTTGATTTACGTTTTCTTTCTTTTTCGGCAAGTTTTTTAGCCTTAGCTTCTTCTTTTAATCTACGATGTTGTTCTTTTTTTATATCAGTGAGATTTTGTTTTCTGAAAACATCATCAATTGTTTCGTCCTCATCATCACCTTCTATAGTCTCTTCATCAACATTTATTTCTTTTAGTTTAGATTCAATTCTATCCTTTGAAGAATTTTCATAAATTTTATTCCAAATATCTTCAACACCAGATTCTTTAGCTTTAAGTTCATATCCTGTAGCTATTACTGTTACAACGATTTCGTCTTTTAAATCATCATTGTAAGCTTGACCCCAAATTATATTTAAATTCTTATCGCAATTATTTGTAATTTCATCACAAACACTTTGAATCTCATACATTGTAATTCCTGTTGATGCAGTAATATTTACAATTGCATTAGTAGCTCCATCAATTGAAACTTCTAATAAATCAGAGTGAATGGCTTTACGAGCAGCTTCTACAGCACGATTTTTACCAGATGCAACTCCAATACCCATTAAGGCAGTACCTTTATCTTGCATAACAGTTTTAACGTCCGCAAAATCAACATTAATTAATCCGTGGAAATTTATAAGTTCTGATATAGATTGAATACCTTGTCTTAAAATGTTATCAATCTCTCTATAGCATTCAGTAGTTGTAGTATCAGGTGATATGACCGAAAATAATCTTTGGTTAGGAACAACGATTAATGTATCAACATAAGGTCTAATTGCCTCAAGTCCTGAAATCGCATTAGACATACGTTCAGATCCCTCAAATTGAAATGGTTTAGTACAAATTCCTATAGTTAAGGCTCCAAGTTCTTTTGCGATTCTTGCAACAATTGGCGCAGCACCTGTACCGGTACCTCCACCCATTCCACAAGTAACGAATATTAAATCTGCCCCTGTTAAAGCTTCTCTAATATCTTCTTCAGATTCTAATGCCGCATTTCTTCCTTTCGTTGGATTTGCTCCAGCTCCAAGCCCTCTTGTAAGAGTTTTCCCTATTTGAACTCTAGTATCAGCTCTTGAAGCAGCTAAGGCTTGTGCATCAGTGTTTATCGCAATGAATTCTACACCCCTAACTTCATTTTCAACCATTCTATCAACGGCGTTGTTTCCACCACCACCAACACCTACAACCTTAATCATAGGTTTTTGGTTAAAATTTTCTTCATCACTATTTCCTTGTCTTTCAAATAACATAAATAATCTTCTCCTTTTACTAAATTTTATAATAATTGTATCACTTATTCAATAAGTATCTTCATTTAAAATCCCCTTTGAATTTAATAAAGGGGAGATTTAATAATTATGCTTTTTTTATATATACAAATCCAAATGCATTTGGTCCCCAATGAGCCGCAATTGAGAATGATAAATTATCCTTTGCAATAATGTTTTTTGTGAATTTTTCATCTGTTTTCGCAACCAATTTATCCAAATTAACATCATTGTATGTATATTCCGCAACCACTGGATATTCATCATCATAATTTAGCATAACATCTTCTGATATTTTCTTCATAGTTCGAACCAAACCAATCCCTTTACCTAATGAGGTAACTTTATTATTTTCAATTCCCACTATTGGCTTAATACCAATTACTGAACCTATTAAATACTCTACTTTAGAAAGTCTTCCACCTTTATGTAAATATGTTAATGTTTCAGGTATTGCATAAATTACAATTCTTTTCTTTAATTCTTCTACCATTTCAACTAACTCATTTACAGTCTTCTCATTTTTATACTTATTTATAGCCCAAGCAAGTATCCTAATTCCACCAACTGCAGATTGTGTATCAACCACATGTACTAGCTCGTTATCTTCAAAAGTAAGCCTTAAAGCATTGTATGTACCTGAAATTCCTGAAGCCATAGATAAAATTATAACTTCATCTCCAGCATTAGTATAATTTTCTACAACATCACTGACATCAGTTAGTGAAGGTAGAGATGTTTTAGGGAAAATCTTTTCGTCTATTAATTTTCTATAGAATAAATCATTATCAATGTTTACACCATCTAAATAATCTTCCTCACCAAGTAAAATTCTAATTGGTATAATATAATCTACTCCATATTCTTCTTTTTCAAATTCTTTTATAGAAGATGCTGAATCAACTATTAATCTTATCATATAAATAACACCCTTTATTTTAAAGTTTCTAAATTAACATAGTATGTTGCGTACTTTGAAATTAAATCCATATCATCTTTATTAGAATTATCATATACAATAAGTGTTGATATTCCTAATTTATGACAGGCTTTCATAGCCATTATTGAATCCTCAATAACTAATAATTCATCAGGTTTTATATTCTCTTTTTCTAAAATATATGAGAATAGTTTCCCACTTTCTTTTGATAAATCTAAATCAGATGATGAATATATATCATCATAATACATAAGAATATTTTGACTATTAGCTGATGATTCTAACAATTGTTTTGGCGTAGCACTTGAAAGTAAATTCTTACCATTTTCTTTTAATAATTTTAAAAAATATTTTGAATTATTTTTAAGTGGTATAGATGGATAAACTAAAGAAATAAAGCTATTAATATCATTTAGTACATCATTTGCACTACTATGAACACCATATTCCTCATGAATAATTCTTGCGGCATCTAGATTTGAAATATATTTCATTTTCATATCTAAATCAGAATTAGCTTTAATATGTTTAGACTCTAAATATCTACTAGCAAAATTAAGCCACATAGGCATCGAATCAATTATAGTTCCATCATAATCTGTCGCATAACATTTATATTTATTAATTACATTTTCTAAACTTGTTTTATCATTAATTAAAAGCATATATATCCTCAATATTCTTTAATATTTTATAATAATCTTAATCTTATGTAAAGAATTGCATATTCTTTTTTTTATTTTCATAAAATTAAACATAATATTTTAGCAAAAATCAGTTTGAACTTTTAAAAAAAATTAAAAGGAGCTTATTTGCTCCTCTTAAATTACATGTTTTTTAATACTTCGTTTACAAGCGTCATATCGCACTTTCCTGCATAATTTTGCTTAAAGTACTTCATAACAGCACCAATAGATTTGTCATCTAATAAATTAATGATTGATACAATTTCATCTTTTTCTAATTGCTTTGGTAAGAATGATTTAATATAATCTCTTTGATTTATTAACTCATTATATTTTTCATCTCTTCCTGCTTTTTTAAACAAATTTGCTTCATCATCTAATTCTTTTATAGTTTTAGATATAACTTGTTCACAATCAGAATCTAATAACTCTTTTCCTGAAGCCTTAAGTTCAATAGATAGCTGCATACACTTATTTATTACAACAGGAAGAATTCCTTTTTTCATCGCATCCTTATTTTTTAGGGCTTCCATATTTTCTTTTTTTAATGTTTGAAATAATTCACTTTTTGTATCCATTTTATTTTTCTCCTTTATCATATCCATAATTATGGAAAAACTCATCTTTAAAATCTTGTAATCTATCTTCTTTAATAGCTTCTCTTATATCTTTCATTAAAGTTTTTAAGAAATACAAGTTATGATAACTTAAAAGTCTAGCTCCTAAAATTTCTTCAGTTCTTATCAAATGACACAAATAACTTTTAGTAAAATTTTTACATGTATAACAATCACATTTAGGATCTAGTGCACTCATATCTGTTGTAAAAGTTTTATTTCTTATAATAATTCTTCCACTATGAGTAAGTGCGGAACCATGACGTGCAAGTCTTGTTGGTAAAACACAATCAAACATATCAATTCCATTCATAGAACCAATAATTAAATCATCAGGAGATCCTACTCCCATAAGGTATCGAGGTTTATCAATGGGCATAATTGTTTTTAAATATTCTAACATTGAATACATTTCCTCTTTAGATTCACCAACTGAAAGTCCTCCTATGGAATATCCTGGGAAATCTATTTTTTGAAGTTCATCAAGACAATGCTTTCTAAGTTCTTTAAAAGGACCACCTTGAACAATACCAAATAAAGCCTGATTATCTTTGTTTACATGCGCATCATAACCTCGTTTAGCCCATCTGATTGTTCTATCTACTGACTGTTTCATATAATCATATCCACTATGAAATGGTGGACATTCGTCAAAAGACATTATTATATCAGCACCTAAATTATTTTGCACATGAATAGAGTCTTCAGGAGACATAAATAATTTAGCTCCTGACTTATGATGACGGAAATAAACACCTTCTTCAGTAATTTTTCTAATTTTAGATAAACTAAACACTTGAAAACCACCAGAATCGGTAAGAAGGGCTCCACCCCAATTCATAAATCCACGTATTCCTCCATGCATTTTTACTATTTCATCGCCTGGTTCAAGCCATAAATGATAAGTATTTCCCAAAATTAGACCATCACTTACTTCCCTTACTTCTTCAGGAGTTAAGGATTTTACTGTTGCTTGAGTACCAACTGGCATGAACATTGGTGTTTCAAAATCTCCATGTGGAGTATGAAGAATTCCATATCTAGCCCCTGTTTGCTTACATACATGTTTTAATTCATACCAAACACTTTTCATAAATCCTCCTAATTTAAAACACTGATTTTTTTAATAATTACATCTTCTTCTGGTTTATCATTTGCATCAGTTTTAACTGAAGCTATGCTATCAAGCACATTAAGACCACTTACAACAACCCCAAATGCTGCGTAAGCACCATCAAGGAATGTATCATCAGTGTCACAAATGAAAAATTGAGATGAGGCACTATTTGGATTATTCGTACGAGCCATAGATATAACTCCTCTTTGATGAGATAATAGATTCTTAAATCCGTTTTTTACAAATTCTCCAACAATCTTCTCACTTGAACCTCCCATACCAGTACCTTCAGGATCTCCTCCTTGAATCATAAAGTTCTTAATAACTCTATGGAATGTAAGTCCGTCATAGAAATTAGACTCAACAAGATTCAAAAAATTTGAAACTGTTTTTGGTGCAACTTCACTAAAAAGTTCAACTAAAATATCTCCATAACCTTCAATTTCAATTTTTACTCTTTTATTATCATTTGATAAATATTCATTATAATTCTTAAAATAACCCATAATTATTCTCCTATATTATTAACATTGCATCACCAAATGAGAAAAATCTATATTTTTCTTCTACTGCATGGTTGTATGCTTTTAGTATAAATTCTTTATCAGCAAAAGCCGAAACTAACATAATAAGTGTTGATTTTGGCAAGTGAAAATTTGTAAATTGTGCTTTAACACATTTAAATTCATATCCAGGGTAGATAAATATGTTTGTCCATCCACTAGTCTCTTTAAATCCATTATCATAAGCACTTTCAAGAGTTCTAGTTGTAGTAGTTCCTATAGATACTATTCTTTTACCTTTTTTGATAGCATCATTAAGCTTATCTGCTGTTTCTTTATCTATTGTATAAAATTCACTATGCATTTTATGCTTTGTAACATCTTCAACCGCAACAGGTCTAAATGTACCAAGACCAACGTGAAGTGTTACAAACAATAATTCAACACCTTTATTTTTTAAGGTTTCTAATATTTCTTTTGTAAAATGAAGACCTGCTGTAGGCGCAGCTGCGCTACCAGGAGTTTTAGAATAAACTGTTTGATACCTTTCTTTATCTTCTAATTTGCTATGAATGTATGGTGGTAGTGGCATTTCTCCAAGTTTATCTAATATTTCTAAGAATATTCCTTCATAAATCATCTTAAAATGTCTTATTCCATCCTCTTCACATGAAATACACTCAGCTTTTAAAATTCCATCACCAAAATTAACTATTGTACCTACACTAACTCTTCTTGCAGGTTTACAAAGTGTAGTCCACACATCGCCTTCATTTTTTAAGAGTAGTAGTTCAATGTGGGCATTAGTTCCTTCTTTTATTCCAAATAGTCTTGCTGGAATAACTCTCGAATTATTAAAAACTAATACATCGTTTTCATCAAACATATCAACAATGTCTTTAAAACTTTTATCTTCAATTGTTTTATTTTTTCTATCAAGAATCATAAGTCTTGACGCAGATCTATCTTTAAGAGGTGTTTGTGCGATTAACTCCTCAGGAAGATTATAATCAAAATCATCAGTTTTCATTATTTAAATAATCCTTTCATATAAGGTATACCTAATTGTTCATAAGCCTTTTTATTCGCAACTCTACCTCTAGAAGTTCTAGATATATAACCTTCTTGCAATAAGTAAGGCTCATATACATCTTCTACTGTCATAGCTTCTTCGCCAATAGAAGCTGCGATTGCTTCAAGCCCAGCTGGTCCACCTTTAAATTGTTTCATTAATACTTCTAGATATTTATGGTCAGTTCTATCAAGCCCTTTATCATCGATATCTAACTTCGATAAAGCATGCCTTGTAATATCTAAATCAATTTTACCATCTTTTAGAACAGATGCAAAATCTCTAACTCTTCTAAATAATCTATTTACAATACGAGGAGTTCCGCGTGAACGTAGTGCAAGTTCCTTAGCCGCATCCTCATTAATTTCTTGATCATAAACCTTAGCAGTACGCTTTGCAATTGATATAAGATCAGAAACGCTATAATAATCAAGTCTTAGAATAACACCAAATCTATCACGAAGAGGTGATGATAAATCACCAAATCTTGTGGTTGCTCCTACAAGCGTGAAAGGTGCAAGATCAACTCTTATAGAACGTGCACTACTATCTGATCCTACCATAATATCTAATGTAAAATCTTCCATTGCGCTATATAAAATTTCTTCAATAAACCTTGGAATTCTATGAATTTCATCAATAAATAAAATATCACCAGGCTCAAGTTGTGTTAAAACCGCAGCTAAATCCCCTGTTTTTTCAATAGATGGACCAGTTATAATTTTAATATTTCCACCCATTTCATTCGCAATAATTTTTGCAAGAGTTGTTTTACCAAGCCCTGGGGGACCATAAAGAAGCGTGTGATCTAAAACTTCATTACGAGAAAGAGCTGCTTTAATATATACATCAAGCATTTCTTTTGCATCATTTTGACCAATATATTCCTTTAATCTTTCAGGTCTTAAACTTTTAAAGTCATCCTCATTTTCAGTTTGATTAGGATCAAGAACATTTTCTTCCATCAATACTACTCCTTACTTTGTCAATATTTTTAATGCATCCTTAATAATGTCAGATATTTCTTTTGAAGTATCTAACTTACCTAAAATCTTAGTAATATCCTTTTGTGAATATCCTAAGGCTTGTAATGCTTCTGTGACATCACTTAATTTTTGGTTAGATGTTGAAACTTTAACCACATCATCAAATGATATTTTGCCTTTTAAATCAAGAATGATTTGTTGAGCCGCTTTAGGTCCTATTCCAGGGAATTTTTTTAAATACGCATCATTTCTATTTTCTATTGCATCATAAATGCTATCAACATTACCTGAAGCTAGAATTGAAAGTGCACTTTTAGGTCCTATTCCTGAAACACCTATTAATTTTATAAATAGTGTTTTTTCGCTTTCTTCCTTAAATCCATATAAATCATTAATTTGTTCTCTTATATATTGATAAGTATATATCTTAATATTATCATCAATTTTGAAATTAAATGGATTTGCTACAATAAGAATGTAACCTATTCCATTGTTCTCAACTACAATATATTTTGGAGTTATTTTTGTAATTTTACCTATTATATATTCATACATAAAATCAAAACCTTTCAAATTTGTATAATCACGCTTAATAATTATACCATAATTTAGCCTCTTATTTTATTATATTTTATTATTTCCATATAAAATACTTGTAAATATGTCGAATTAATTTCAAAAGTATGAAAATTTCTTGTTAAGATTTTCATTATATTATATAATTAATATATAAT
>CAVFNL010000026.1:0-22108 GCA_963623875.1 Parabacteroides distasonis
TCCTATAAAGGAAAACGATTCTTTATACTCTTATACCTGGTCAGGCTGGACACCAAAAATCACTAGTGTTACAGGTGATGCCACTTATACAGCCACATTTAATACTGGTGGTGCCCAAGTGGTTGTAAATTGTCCTGACCACTTAGATTACCAAAATAATTTAACTCCAATTGGTAGTGATATTATAGATATTAATCAGTGGTATATTCAGTATCCAAGTGGTACAGATGAAGGTGGAATGCTTTTAAGCGATTTAACTCCTGATTTTGCAAATAAATATTTTTCAAGGGATAATGATTATCTTAGATTTTCATTGAATGCTCAGGATAAGGGAAAATCAGCTAATGGTTCAAGTGTAAGAAGTGAGCTTCATTCTACTGTAGAGAAATATTATTTTAGTGGTGAAGATAAGCTAAATAACGTAAGCCATACAGGAAATTCGGCTGAATTTGAATATACATTTAAGGTTAATTCAACTCAACTTGATATGGCCAAATTTACAGTTGGACAGTTTATAATGTATAGTGGTTATGATTATGCAGATGAAAAAAATATTCCAGATAAGCCGATTATCATGATGGAAATTGTAAAAGGCGAGTTTATGGTATATATAAAATATTATAACCGCTCTTATGTAACAGGTCATTTTGAACAGCTTGCTAGTTCGGATAAAATATCACTTGGTTATGTTGAAAACATGAAGGATGTTTCTATTAAAATTGTATTAAATGATAGAAAGATAAGCATTTATAGAGATGGCATTCAAAAGGTTGATACGGCATTTAAGGATAACCAGGATACAATGTATGGTGTTTATTTTAAACTAGGTATTTATTATCAGACTCATCAGGATGATGAAAATATTAAATATTTATTTACTGATGTTTATGTTAAGGATGTGTCACTTAAAGTTAATTAATTTCCCTTAATTTGGAATTTATTTTAACTAATTAAAAAGTCAAATTTAATATAGGTCATTAGAGAAATCTAATGACTTTTTTATATAAAGATTATTTATTTTTGTTTTAATTTATATTATAATTCTTCTATACATTGGAGGTTATGATGGATAATAAAGAAAATATATGTGAATCTGTTTTTATGTATCAAGAAACATCAAAACAAAACATTTTAGATTTTAGGAAAACATTTAAATATAAAGCTGGATTTGATTGGATTATTTTACTTGCGATTGTAATTATTTGTGTTGGTATTGCGATTATATTTTATACAACACTTGGTGTAATTCTTGAAATAGTAGGAATAATTCTTATAGGATATAGAATTAGTAAAAGAAATTCAAAAAAAGATGTTGCATTTCTTGATGGCTATGAAAAGTATTTAAAAACACAAGAAAAGAAATACCAAGCAAATTCTAATAGTGCAATATATGAAACATATTATAGTTATGATAATAAAACTAAACGTTTTGCGTTTTGGTATCAAGACAAAAAATATATTGATATTTCATACGATGATATAATTTCATATGATATTTTAAATGATAAGGTTATATCTTCATTTAAAAGATTACCTGATAGACCTAATCCTACAGTTAAATCTTATATTTTAAGACTTAATTTAAAGAATGGTAGAGTTGTAGAAATTGGATATTCTAATACGAATAAATATATCAAAATTAGGAATTCTGTAGTATATCAACAATTTGCTAATACAATATCAATAAATAAATTATGTAATGTATTTGATAGAATTATTACAAAAAATAGAGTTTAAAATGTAAAACAATCTTTACACTGCCCCTTGAAAAATGTTATAGTAAAATTGGAGGTTTATTTTATGACAAATAGAGTTCACGAAATCAGAAAACTGCATAAAATAACGCAAGAAGGCTTAGCTAATATGGTGGGAGTTACAAGACAAACGATTATTTCTATCGAAAATGGAAAGTATCAGGCCTCGTTATTGCTGGCACTTAAGATTGCTAAAGTTTTTAACATGCCACTAGAAGAAATTTTTATTATGGAAGATGGTGATTAAAGTGAATGTGTACGATTTGAATAAATTGAAAAAGACTACAAAAATCAAACTCATTTTCATGTCTATTTCTATTGCTATACCTATTATAATTATTTCAATTTTGACACCGGTATCACTAGAATACTTTGCAAATTATGTAAATATACCAGTAAAAGTATTTAATTACGTAATTGTAGTATGTGGAGAAACGTTTGTAATATGCAAAGTTGTATATTATGCACGTATTTTATCATCAGAAAATTATGCAAAAAAAGTACTTATTAAAAAGAATGATGAACGTCTTATTTTTATTAAACAAAAATATTCACTTTTCACCGTGAAAATGATGTTATTCTTATTACTTATAGGAATAATAGTATCAGGATTTATCAATACAACAGTTTTTATAACTCTTTGTATTGTTTTGCTTGTTACTTTGATAACATGGTATGCCACTATGTTTTATTATAGAAATAAGTATTAAAAGATTAAAGTCGTAAAAAATCGATATTGCAAAAAAAACATTTAAAGAATATAATAGAAAAGTAATAATTAAAAAATAAACTATAATTTATATCTAGGAAGGAAGTATATAATATGGGAAGAGCCCATGAAGTTCGTGCCGCATCTATGGCAAAGACTGCATTAATGAAGTCAAAAAAATATTCAAAATGGGGGAAGGAAATCTTAGATTGTGCTAAGGCTGGAGATCCAAACCCTGACATGAACCAACCATTAAAGAAGCTTATTGAAAAGGCTAAAAAGGATCAATGTCCTGCAGAAGTTATCAAGAGAGCTTTAGAGAAAGCAACTGGATTAAAATCTGGAAATATGAAGGAAACTCATTATGAAGGATATGGACCTGGTAAGGTTGCCGTTATGGTTGACTGTTTAACTGACAATGTTAACAGAACATTTACTGATGTTCGTACTATTTTTAGTAAAACTGGAGGAACAATTGGTACAAGCGTTGGACATTTATTCCAACGTAGAGCTAAATTTGTTTTCAAGGGAATTACTGAAGATGAAGTTTTAGAAGTATTAATGGGAGCTGATGTTTTCCCTGAAGAAACTTCAACTGATGAAAACGGATATGTTGTTATCTTAGATGATCCAAAGAACTCAAGTGCTATTGCTGATGCACTTGATGCATGTGGAAAAGAACTTGAATACAAAGAGCAAGGTGTATCTATGATTGCGTCTATGTATGTAGATCTTGATGAAGAAGCTAAGGCTAAGTTCGATCGTATGATGGAATTACTTGCTGAGAATGAAGATGTACAACAAGTTACTACTAATGCTAACGGAGCAGATGAGGAAGAAGACGAAGAATAAAAAAAGGGCCTTAGTGCCTTTTTTTTGAATTAGAGGAGGTAATATTATGAAAGTAGTTATTGAATCTGAACAATTTGAAAAGACACTAAAAAGGTTAACGCATGAAATCATTGAAAAAAATGATGATATGTCTAATATAGTTTTAGTAGGAATAAAGCATAAAGGAACTCCAATCGCTAAATATTTAGCACATATGATTAAAGAGATTGATGGAACAGAAGTTGATGTGTGTGAAGTTGATATAATTTCGCATAGAGATGATTCTAAAAAAGCTCCTACTGAGGAAGCAATTTTTACATACTCTAAATCGATAGATGATAAAGTTGTAATACTTGTTGATGATGTGCTATATACAGGAAGATCAGTTAGAGCCGCAATGGATGCGGTTATTGATATGGGTCGTCCGGCAAAGATTGAACTTGCAATACTAGTTGATAGAGGACATAGAGAATTACCTATTAGAGCTGATTTTGTTGGTAAAAATATCCCAACATCTAAAAGTGAAAGTGTTGTAGTAGATTTTGTAAATAAACAAGTAATTATAAAATAGAAGTTATTTATGTTTAACTTTTAAAATTTATTTGATATAATATTTTTGTAATTATTTTGGAGGAAATATGACAGAATTAGAAAAACAAGATAAAGAAGTGTTTGATGCGATAGAAAAAGAATTCAATAGAGAACAAACTCATATTGAACTTATTGCATCAGAAAATTTTGTATCTAAGGCAGTTCTTGAAGCTCAAGGATCTGTTATGACTAACAAATATGCTGAAGGATACAGTGGAAAAAGATATTACGGTGGTTGTGATTTTGTAGATATCGTTGAAAATTTAGCAAATGAAAGAGTTCAAAAATTATTCAATGTTAAATATTCAAATGTTCAACCACATAGTGGATCTGGAGCTAATATGGCAGCATATAGATCTCTTATTAATCTAGGAGATACTATTTTAGGTATGAAGCTTTCAGATGGTGGACATCTATCTCATGGTATGGCTAAGAATTTTAGTGGAAATGATTATAAGGTTGTTTCATACGGGGTAGATCCTGTAACAGGTCTTATTGATTATGAAGATGTTAAATCTAAGGCATTAGAATATAAGCCACAATTAATAGTTGCAGGTGCATCAGCATATTCTAGAATTATTGATTTCAAGAAATTTAGAGAAATTGCTGACCTTGTAGGAGCATATTTAATGGTTGATATGGCTCATATTGCAGGTCTTGTAGCTGCAGGTCTTCATCCAAATCCATGTGAATATGCTGATATCGTTACATCAACAACACATAAAACATTAAGAGGACCAAGAGGTGGAATTATTTTAACAAATAATCCAGACATTATTAAAAAAGTAAATTCAACAGTGTTCCCAGGAACACAAGGTGGACCACTTATGCATGTAATCGCAGGAAAGGCTGTAGCTTTTGGGGAAGCATTAAAGCCAGAATTTAAAGTGTATGCACAAAATATTATTGATAATATGCATGCATTCTGTGATGAATTGAAAAAATTAGGCTATACTCTTGTATCAGGTGGTTCTGATAATCATGTTGTTTTATTAAATACTCTAGCTTCTTTAAATGTTACAGGAAAAGAAGCTGAAGAAGTTCTTGGTAAAGTTAATATTACTGTTAATAAAAATGGAATTCCAGGTGATACACTAAAACCTACAATTACATCAGGTATTAGACTTGGAACAGCTGCGATGACTACACGTGGCTTTGATACACAAGATTTTGTGAATGTAGCTCGCCTTATTGATTTAGCATTAAGAAATAAGGATAACGAAGAAGTTTTAAATGCTGTAAAACTAGATGTAGAAGCTTTAATGAAAAAGCATCCATATTTAGCATAAAAAATTACTGATGATTGTTTTTCGGGGGATTAAAAATTATGAGCAAATATAATGAAACAAAGATCCGTGAGATCGTTGAAAAAGAAAACATTAAATATATTAGATTAATGTTTACTGATATGGATGGGATTTTAAAAAACGTTGAAATTCCAGTATCAAAATTAGATGATGCATTAGAAAATAAGATTATGTTTGATGGATCGTCAATCGAAGGATTCGCAAGAGTTTTTGAAGCAGATATGTATCTTCACCCAGATTTAGATACATTCTTAATTCTTGATTGGGAAGATTCTTCATATGGAAAAGCAGCCCGTTTTATTTGTGATATTTATAAGCCAGGTAAAAATGGTGAACATGTTCCATTTGAAGGAGATCCAAGAGGAATTCTTAAAAAGAATGTTGAAAAGATGAAAGATTTAGGATTTAAAGCATTAAACTGTGGTGTTGAACCTGAATTCTTCTTATTCAAATTAGGACCTGATGGAAAACCTACTCTAAATTTTAATGATAAAGGAGATTATTTTGATTTAGCTCCAATGGATTCAGCTGTTGATTGCAGAAGAGACATTGTATTAGCACTTCAAAAGATTGGTTTTGATGTAGAAGCATCTCATCATGAAGCAGCCCCAGGTCAACATGAAATAGATTTTAAATATGAAACTGCACTTCAATCATGTGATAACGTTCAAACTTTTAAACTAGTTGTTAAAAATATTGCTCGTCGTCATGGCCTACACGCAACATTTATGCCAAAACCAGTAGCTGGAATTAATGGTTCTGGTATGCATGTTAACTGTTCCCTTTTAACAAATGATGATAAGAATGCATTTTTTGATGCGGCAGCGCCTAATAAATTAAGCCAATTAGCATTAGACTGGATTGATGGAATTATTAGCCATGCAAAAGGATTCTGTTTCCTTACTAATCCAACAGTAAATTCATATAAGCGAATTGTTCCTGGATATGAAGCTCCATGCTATATTTCATGGTCAGATTCAAACAGATCAACTATGATTCGTATTCCTGCAGCACGTGGTATGGCGACACGTACAGAAGTTAGATCTGTTGATGTATCTGCAAATCCATATCTTGCAATATCTGCAATACTTGCGGCTGGTATGGATGGAGTAAAGAAAAATTGTCCACATACAGCACCAATTTATGAGAACTTATATGTTATGGCTCAACAAGAGCGTGATGAAAAAGGAATTAAATCACTTCCAGGAAACCTATATGAAGCTTTAGGATATTTCTTAGAAGATGAAGTTATTAAAGAAGCTGTAGGTCCTGTTGTTACAGAAAAACTTGTAGAGTCTAAGAAAAAAGAATGGGATTCATTTAGAACAGCTGTAACAGATTGGGAAATTAAAAATTATTTTGAAAAATACTAATTATAAAGAGGCAATTGCCTCTTTTAATTTTAAACGCAATTCTAAAGTGGATGTTCTTTAAAGATTTAGTGATATTTATATCTTTAAATTTTGAATTTTAAAAAAATGCTTGCTTAAATATAAAATATGTGTTATCATACGTAAGACTTACTATGGTAACCTATAACCATGGCGGAAGGAGTGTAAAAGATTATGAAACAAGGAATTCATCCAGAGTATAAGAAAATTACTGTAACTTGTACTACATGCGGAGCTACATTTGAAACTGGTTCAGTTGCAAGCGAAATCCGTGTTGATTCTTGCTCAAATTGCCATCCATTCTACACTGGAAAGCAAGCATTCGTTCAAAATGATGGACGTGTTGAGAAGTTCAATAAACGTTACAATTTAAACAAGTAATAAGAAAGCACTCGTTTAAGAGTGCTTTTATTATTTAAAGGATATATATGAAAGAAGAATTTATGAAAGAAGCCTTAATAGAGGCTATGAAAGCATATAAGAAAAAAGAAGTTCCTGTAGGATGTGTTATAGTTTTAAATGACAAAATCATATCAAGAGCACATAATCTTAGGGAAAGAAAACAAAATGCTATATATCATGCGGAAGTTTTAGCAATAAATAAAGCTTGTAAGAAATTAAAGTCATGGCGTCTTGATGAATGTGATATGTATGTAACGCTTGAGCCATGCGCAATGTGTAGTGGAGCAATTTTGCAGTCTAAAATAAAAAAAATATATTTTGGAGCGTATGATTTTAAAACGGGAATGTGTGGATCTAAATTTAATTTGTTTTCACTTAGGTATAATTATGATCCTTTTGTTGAAGGTGGCATATTAGAAAACGAATGTAGCATTTTAATAAAAAACTTTTTTAAAGAACTTAGAAAATAATTGAATTGTTTCATATTATATGATAATATACTATTAGTCTGTCCAATCAGTTGCGGTGAACCTGGTCAGGATCGGAAGGTAGCAGCCATAAGCTTGCGCTGGTGTGGATGGGCGCTTATATGTTTATATACTCTCGCTTTGGGAGTTTTTTTAATTTTTAAGATATTTATATTTTATTTAAAAAAATATATGGTATAATTTTGTTGAATAGGGGTGCATAATAATGATTGATATATCTGAACCATTAGACGCATATCAAAAACAGTTAAGACAATTGTATAATGATGAATGTGAAAAGTATTTTGAAGAACTTGCAAAAACATCAAATATAAACGTTGAAGAGAATAAGATTACTTGTACAAAATACAGTAAAAAAGTAAATGATGTTGAAAAACTAAAAAAAGATTTAGCTGGTGTTAAAGCTTTAAAAACAACATTTATGGTGTTAGGGATTATAGGATTAATAGTAGGTATTGTGCTTGCGGTATTAGGGTTTGGTAAAGTGCCTAAAAACATTATACTTATTGTTTTTGGAATTCTTCTGGTTGTGTTAGGGATTTTATCTTTTGTTTTATCTATTGTTTTAACAAAAAATAAAATCAAAAATTTAAAATCAAAGATTACAGAAGGACAACAAGAATCAGATAAGTTATTAAAAGAAGCTTATGCTCAAATGTCTGCACTTAATAATCTATTTGATTGGAATATACCAGCAAAGATTGTTAATAGATTAAAGACAGACATTGTTTTAGATAATAATTTTGATGTTAAAAAGTATCAATATTTATATGATAAATATGGATTTGCGGAAGCAAATGCTAAAGATACATCCGCATTATCTATTCAATCAGGAAGTATTCTTGGAAATCCATTCTTATTATTAAAAAATTTAAAACAAGATTGGTATACGCATAGATATCAAAATTCTATTACAATTCATTGGACAACTACACAACATACTAAAAATGGAACTCGTACACAGCATCATTCTCAAGTTTTAACAGCATATGTTGATAAACCAGCTGTATCATATGGTACTGCAACTTATATGATTTATGCTAATGATGCGGCTCCTGATTTAAAGTTTTCAAGAGAACCATCAAATGCTAATAAGATGAATGAGAAAGAATTAGCTAAAAAGATTAGTCAAGATAGTAAGGAAAATGAAAAACGTGCAAGAAAAGCATTAACTGATAATGATCCAAATACAAATTATACTAAATTTGGAAATGATGAATTTGAATCATTATTTGGTGGAGTAGATAGAAATAATGAGATTCAATTCCGTATGCTATTTACACCACTTGCTCAAAGAAATTTGATAAAACTTATCAAATCTAATGAAGGATATGGCGATGATTGGTATTTTGAAAAAGTAAAGAAAATTAACTATATTCAAAGTAATCATTCTCAAAATTTTGATTATAGAGCAGATCCAAGTAAATATCTTTCATACGATTTTACAATAGTTAAATCTAATTTTATGAAATATAATAATGAATTCTTCAAATCACTTTATTTTGATTTGGCACCTTTAATGTCTATACCATTATATCAACAAACTAAGTCTGTTGATTATATATACAATAAGAAATTCGAAGGAAATGTTACATGTTATGAAGATGAAGTAATGGCAAACTCATTTGATGCTAAACTACTAGCTCATAATGAATCTAATACATTAAATATCTTAAAAACAAGTTATGAAAAATCAGTTAGCGGTGTAGATCAAATTAAAGTTACTGCATATGGATTCAAAAAAATTTCTCATGTTGAACATTGTACAAAGTTTGGTGGGGACGGAAGAGTTCATGATATTCCAGTAACATGGTACGAATATCAACCAGTTTCAAAAGATAGTTATATGGCTATTTCTAATAAAGATTCTTCAAGAAATGAATTCATTAATATGAACCAAAATGGTTTATTAAACGGAATTGGTAGATGCTTATATCAAAGAGGAATATTTGCGATGTTAATTAATCAACAACTTGATGATAAAATTGCAAATACAATGAATAGTTGTCTAAATTCAAATAAGAATTCAAATTCTAATATTTCTAATAATATAAATGATACTATAAAAGAAGTAAAAGAAGGTATTGATGAAGCGACTTCTAAGGCGCAAATGAATGTGTCAGATGGAAATCAAAAAAAGTAGATTCTAATTAGCAAAGCTAATCTGAATAAAAAACATTAAAGGAGGAAAAAAAGATGGCAAACGCACTAGATGAAGAAAACGGACCTATCCGTGAGGAAGGTAAGGATGTAAATGTTATTGCAAAACAAATTCCTGTTAAAGTTGGAGTTGGATCAATAATATTTCAAGTAATTTTATGGGTATTAGGAATTATTCCAGGTGTTGTATTCTTAATTATGAAGATTAAAGCAGGTTCTTATTTACGTGCTTTAGAACAAAAAATTCAACATGATGCGTCTACAATTGATAATTATCTAGAACAAAGAGTTGTTATTCTACAAAATTTAGCTAAATTAGTAGATAAAGCTGTTACTCTTGATAAAGAAACATTTGTAGCAATTGCTGAAGCTCGTTCTGGAAAAGTTCGTGCAACAGGTGATGATGCTCGTAATGAAAAAGCAAGTGAAATTGAAACTATCAATAATAGACTTAATATTGCGATTGAAAATTATCCTAACCTACAATCTCATCAAGAGATTCAAGATGCAATACAACAAAATTCTTATCTTCAAAAAGAAATTACTGCAGCTCGTGAAAATTATAATGATACAGTTGCTCAATGGAACAGAGATATTCAAATGTGGCCTACAAAGATGATTGTAGCTGCAAAAGCTGGATATACTACACGTATTCCATTCATCGCTTCAAAAGAAGTTAAGGATAAAGCAAGAGACGTATTCTTCTAAAAAAAGAGATCCTTACAAGGTAATGCTTGTAAGGATTTTTTTATGAAAAAAGCTGATAATCATAAGACTATCAGCTAATATTTTATAATTCTTTTGTTA
Source organism: Parabacteroides distasonis (assembly GCA_963623875.1). Taxonomy (GTDB): domain Bacteria; phylum Bacillota_I; class Bacilli_A; order Acholeplasmatales; family Anaeroplasmataceae; genus UBA3206. Next base: position 10,441 of record CAVFNL010000026.1, read on the forward strand.
ATTCTTTTAAGAATTCTTTTTCTTCAGTATTTAAGAATGGAGATAATTTTTCATAACAATTTGCGTGGTAGCAGTTTAACCATGCAAGTTCTTCTTTAGTAAGCATAGAAGTATCGATTGCTTTATTTTCATATGGACAAACAGTTAGTGTTTCGAATTTTAAGAATTTTCCATATTCTGTAGTTTTATCTTCTACAGTAAGCATTTCGTTTTCAATTCTAATTCCCCATTTACCATCTCTATAAAGACCAGGTTCATCAGTTGTTATCATTCCAAGCTTTAGTGGATATTTAGCATTTACATTTCTAAATGATTGTGGACCTTCATGTACTGAAAGAATATGTCCTACCCCATGTCCTGTTCCATGTCTATAATCTAGACCTTCCATCCATAATGGTCTACGGGCATACATATCTATTTGTTCCCCTGTTTGACCATCTTTGAATTTAGATAATGCTAAATCTATATGGCACTTTAAAACAAGTGTATAATCTTTTTTCATATCTTCAGTAACATCACCAAGCGCATATGTACGTGTAATGTCTGTTGTACCTAGGCAGTAGTGTGCTCCAGAATCAACTAAGAAGAATGTAGGATGTATTGTATTAAGTTTTTCTTCACTACCTTTTTTTGCTTGGTAGTGGATGATTGCGCCATTTTTATCAAATCCGGCTATAGTTTCAAAACTTAATTCAATAAAGCCTTCTTGTTCTTTACGCTTTTCTTCAAGATAAGTTGCATAACTAATTTCATCTAGCTCATCTGCATGACTATATAAATATTTCATGGCCTTTACCATTGCTACACCATCTTTTATATGAGCAACTTTTGTATTTTTAATTTCTGTTTGATTTTTGATTGCTTTAAGAACTGTAGTAGGATTCATTTTGTTTATTAATTCATTGTTTTTGTTAGCAAGTGAATTATAAATGCTATAATTACAAGAAGACTCATCATACATTATTTTGTTGTCTTTTATACTTTCAAGGAATGAATATACTTCATTGTAATCTTTTACAGTGATATTTTTACTATCTAAGTAGTCTTTTATTTCTTTGTTTATTTTTTCTTTATCAATAAATAGATAAACCATTGAATTTAAGATAACACTAAATGATAAGAATACAGGCGTACATTCAATGTCGTTTGCACGAAGATTATATAACCATGCTTGATCTTCAAGTTTTGCAAGAACAAGCACATCTGCATTAGATTCTTGCATCATTTGACGAACTTTTACTAATTTAGATTCATATTCTTCACCAGAAAAATCTTTTTCTAGTAAATATAAATATGAAAATGGCATTTTAGGTCTGTTTTCAAATATTTGTTCTGATAAATCAATATTTATAAATTCAGTATTTGGTAAAACTTTCTTGATGTTTAATGCTGTTAGGGTATCAATTACTCTAAAATCAAATCCAAGTTTTCCACCATTAGATAAAGTTTCCTCTAAATATTGAACTATTGTAGGAACTCCAGGCTCTCCCATTTTCATAAGAGTAATAGGAGTATCTTTAAGTTCTATGGATGCTTGAAGGAAGAAACGACCATCGGTCCATAATTTAGCGTTATTCTTTGTAATAACAAGAGTACCTGCATCACCTGTAAAACCAGATACATACTCTCTTGTTTTAAAATAAGCAGGAGTGTATTCACTCATATGGAAATCTGACGTAGGTATAATATATGCGTCGATATCTAAATTTTTTAAAATTGTTTGAAATTCATTTATTTTATTCATATTAAATCACCAAATGTATTATAGTATAATTTATGTTTTGATTCAATTAATACGGTTGTTAAAAGTGTTGTTTAATGTTTGAATAATAAAATTCTAATGCTATAATATTTTTTGCGAAGGAGTATTTACTATGAAAGAATTTATAAAAGAAATGGCTTTAAAAGTATTTAATATTGCATCTCCTACGGGATATTCAAACAATATAAATGCTTTTTTAAAAAATGAAATTGAAAAATTAGGATACGAAGCACGTATTACTAGTAAAGGAAATATTGAAATATTTATCAAAGGGAAAAGTGACAGTAAGGCTGTTGCGACTTCAGCACATACTGATACTTTAGGTTTGATGGTAAGAAGTATTAATCAAAATGGTACACTTAAAGTAACTAATGTAGGAGGACCGCTTACTGCGACTTTAGATGGCGAATATTGTGAGGTTATCACAAGAGATGAAAAAAGATATAGTGGAACTATATTATGTGAAGAGAGAAGCGTTCATGTATATAAAGATGCGCAGACACATGATAGACTACTAGATTCACTTATCGTACGTCTTGATGAAAGAGTATTTTCTAAAGAAGATGTTTTAGCATTAGGTATTGAAAATGGATGTTACGTGGCATATGATCCTAAAACTGTTATTACAGAAAGTGGATTCTTAAAGTCTAGGTTCATTGATGATAAAGCATCTGTATGCGCTATACTAGCATGTCTTAAAAGAATGAAAAATGAAGGAGTTATACCTTCATACGATACATATGTATATTTTGTAAATCAAGAAGAAGTAGGACATGGTGCCGCAAGCGTGGCTAGAAATATTAAAGAATTTGTAACACTTGATATGGGATGCGTTGGAGAAGATCTAGCAGGGTCTGAATATAAAGTATCAATATGTACTAAAGATTCAGGTGGGCCATATAGCTATAATCTTACAAATAAATTAATAGAACTTGCTAAAAGTAATAATATACCATATGTAACAGATATATTCCCATATTATGGGTCTGATATTGGTGCTGCATGGAGAAGTGGACTTGATGCAGAAGGAGCATTAATTGGACAAGGCGTTGATGCATCACATGGTATGGAAAGAACAACAATAGATGCTATTTTGGAGACTTCAAAACTTTTATATCTTTATTTATTAAGCAAATAAAAAATATGGTATAATGTGCTTGAAAGGGTGATAGCTATGGCAAATATTTTATTTTCAATCCAAAATTATATAGGTTATCTTGATATAGCTATTATTGCGCTTGCTATTGTTGGTGTTGCTTTAGGATTTATTGTAGGCTTTGGCCGTATTTTTATAAAAATAGCTAGTTGGTTAGGTGGTTTAATATTTTCGCTTATTTTTTGTAGTGGATTTTCAAAACTTTTAAATAAACTATTTGGAACTGGTGTTTATAATCATTTTTATAATAAAATTGCAAAGTCAGATACAATAGCAAATCTAAGTAGTGAGGCTACCGCAAAAGAAGGTCTTGAACAGGCATTAAAAGAAATGGGTATACCTAAATTTCTAAGGGGTATGTTATCTAATAATTTATCAAGTGATTCGATAAAAGATGTTGCGGATAATATATGTAATGCGTTTGCTACAAGTATAACTAAAATTATATTTATTGTTATATCGTTTTTTGTCTTGTGGTTTGGAATAGCTATTATATTATTCTTAGTGAAACTTCATGTTGAAGATTTACGTGAATACAAATGGTTTAGAATAATTGATGGTATATTTGGTATAGCGGTTGCCTGCACGTTTGTATTTGTATTTCTTGAAATTGCGGGGTTTATACTAACATTAGCTGATTCTTCAAATAGTATTATGAACTTTTTGACGAAAGACATGAGGCTTGAAAAAGAAAGCGGCGTACCTATCGCAAGATGGTTTTATAAGAATAATTGGATTAAAGCGTTTTTTAATTTGTTTTTCTAATTATTATCTTTTAAAAAAAAGTAGAATAATATATAATAAAGTGTAGATATTTTAGTTGAAAGGAATGGACTTTTAGAGTGAAATTAAATCAAAGAATTTATGATTATGCCGTTGAAGATAAACTTATCGAACGCCAGGAATTACGAGATGGTAAATCTATTGAAATATATTCTTTAAATGAGTATCAAGATATATATACTGAATTTACTAATCAAGGTAAGTTTGCAGTTTGGTCATGCGTTGATAATCAAAATTATAGACTATATATAGAAGATGGATATTATAAAAAATTAGAACCACTTTACAAACAAAGAATTAATCAAATTTGGATTGATTTCTGGGATGAGTGCGATAAGGCAGTTTCTAAATTTAGAAATATTGTAATGCCTATTATGCTTGTTGCAATTCTTGTATTTTTTATAGGAGGATCACTTCTTATTAAAAATCAAACAATCCAACTTGTAGTAGCATTAGTTGTAGCGTTTGTGTTTATTGTGTTTATATTCTCTTTTAGAAAAGTTATAAATAAAAGAATTTCAAATGCGAATCAAACAGCTGTTTCAAAAATAAAAGATATTCTAGGAGAAAAACGTTTTGAGAAACTTCTAGAAGAACAAAGATCATACATTGATACATTCTTTAAATATGATGAAGAAGCAGAGACTGAAGATAGTTCTTCAGAGGAAGCAGAATTAGTTGATGTTAATGAAACAGCAAATGATACTGAAGTAATCGATGTTGAAGATGAATCTAGCAAAAATAATGATGAGAAAAGTGAGTAAAAATTATGGAAAATATTGAACAATTAGCAATTAATACAGTTAGGTTTTTAGGTGTAGATGCAATAAATAAAGCAAAATCAGGACATCCAGGTATTGTCCTTGGTGCAGCACCTATGGCATATACATTATTTACAAGACATTTAAATGTAAATCCACAAGATCCTACATGGTTTGATAGAGACCGTTTTGTATTATCAGCTGGACATGGTAGTGCTCTTTTATATTCACTACTTCACTTGAGTGGTTTTGGTCTTACAATTGAAGATTTAAAGAATTTCCGTCAAAAGGGTTCTTTAACTCCAGGACACCCAGAATATAGACATACTGCAGGTGTTGAAATGACTACAGGACCTCTTGGTCAAGGAATTTCTACAGCAGTTGGTATGGCAATAGCTGAAAGTTTTATTTCAAATAAATTTAATAAACAAGATATTAAAGTAGTAGATCATAACACTTATGTTATTTGTGGAGATGGTGATTTAGAAGAAGGAATCTCTATGGAAGCAATGAGCCTTGCAGGACATCTACATTTATCAAAACTTATTGTTTTGTATGATTCAAATGATATTCAATTAGATGGTGAAGTAGCATTAACTAATACAGATTCTTGCAAGAATAAATTTGAAGCAATGAACTGGCAATATTTATTTGTTGAAGATGGTAATGATATTGAAGCAATCGATAAGGCTATTACTGAAGCAAAAGCAGATACATCAAGACCTACAATTATTGAAATTAAAACAGTTATCGGTTATGGTGCTCCAAATTGTGGAGAAAGTGCTGTGCACGGAGCTCCACTTGGTGAGGATAATACAAAAGTTTTAAGAAAGAATCTAGAATATGACTATGCTCCATTCGAAGTAGATAAGCGAGTATATGATTTATTTAGACAAACTATTGTTGAACGCGGAGATAATAAAGATTCATTATGGTCTGTTACTCTTCAAAAATACGAAAAGAAATATAAAGAAGAATATGATGAGTTAATGCATTTTATTAACAATGATTTTGAAATTATTGATGAAAATCTTCCTACATACGAAATTGGAACTAAAGAATCAACTCGTAAGATATTAGGAAAGATGCTAGATCAAATTTCAACTGATGTTCCAAACGCAATCGGAGGATCGGCAGACCTTACTCCATCAACATTTGTAAAAGGTGCAAATGGGGTATTTGAATATGATACAAGACATGGACGTAATATTAAGTTCGGAGTTCGTGAACATGCTATGACAGCTATTGTAAATGGTATAACTCTTCATGGAGGACTTAAAGCATTTGGTGCTGGATTCTTCATATTCAGTGATTATATGAAGCCAGCATTAAGACTTGCGGCAATTATGCAAATTCCATCAATATTCATTTTCTCACATGATACTGTGTGCGTTGGAGAAGATGGACCTACACATCAACCAATTGAACAATTAACTATGTTACGTTCAATTCCTAATTTCAATGTTATAAGACCAGCAGATGCAAAAGAAGTTAAGGCAGCATTAAAACTTGCGTTTAATTCAGAACTTACTCCAACTGCTATAACAACTACACGTCAACCTTTAACTAATCTTACAGAAACTAATTCTGAATTAGTAGAAAAAGGTGCATATGTTGCATATGAAGCTAATAAAAATTACGAAGGTATTTTAATTGCCTGTGGTTCTGAATTAGAATTAGCAATTGAAGTTGCAAAAAAATTAAAAGAAGAAAATACATTTGTACGTGTTGTATCAATGCCTTCACAATTCTTATTTGATAAGCAAGATAAAAAATATAAAGAGAGTGTATTACCATCTAATGTTACTAAACGTTTAGCGATAGAAATGGGACATACTATGAGTTGGTATAAATATGCTAGTAATGTATATGGTATTAATTCATTTGGTATTTCTTCACCTCTTAAGTATATTCATGAATATTATGGATTTACTGTAGAAAATTTAGTTAATGTATATAAAAATATAAAGTAATAATAAAGTCTCAAGATTGATTCCTTGGGACTTTTTCATTTGTGCCTTCTATTTGACATATACCATATAGGGGTATAATATATAAGCAAGGAGATAATTATAATGAAAAAAGTAATATTTAAAATAGATGGTATGAGATGCGGAATGTGCGAAGCACATGTTAATGATGCCGCAAGAAAAAGTATGGCAAATAGCCTTATAAAAATCAAATCAAATCATAAGAGTGGAGAATGCAAGGCACTCTTAGTTGATGATGCAGATGTTAGTGTTTTAACAGAGTCTATTAAAAAAGAAGGATATAATGTACTCTCTGTTGAAACTATAGAAAACTATAGTAAAAAAGGTCTTTTTTGGTAAAAACAATAACGAAGTGGCACTAAAGCAGTGCCATTTTTTCATTCTTCATATAGAGTTTTTAATTCTTTACTAAAATAAATTATAATGATAAAATAATAATGTTTAAAAGAAAGTAAGGTAATAGCATGTATGACGTTATAGTTGTTGGTGGAGGGCACGCTGGATGTGAAGCTTGTTTAGCTGCTGCGAATATTGGAAAAAAGACATTACTTATAACAGGTAGCTTAGAAAGAGTAGGTTCAATGCCATGTAATCCATCTATTGGTGGACCAGCTAAAGGTATTGTGGTACGTGAAATTGATGCACTTGGTGGATATATGGGTAAAAATGCTGATATGTGTCAAATTCAAATGAAGATGCTTAATGGATCTAAAGGACCTGCGGTAAGAGCGTTGAGATGCCAAGCTGATAAAACACTATACCCTAAATATATGCTAAAACATTTAAAGAACACCAAAAATTTAGATTTAATGGAAGCTCTTGTTGACAGACTTATAGTTAAAGATGGAAGTGTATGTGGGGTAATTTTACTTGATGGTAAAGAAGTGTTATCTAAAACAGTTATACTTACAACAGGTACATATCTAAATTCAAGAACGCTTAGAGGATTTGATTTTAAATATGAAGGACCAGACAATCAAGAGACAACATATGGTATATCAAAACAATTAAAGGAATTAGGATTTACTGTTCAAAGATTAAAAACAGGAACTCCTCCAAGAATTGTAACGTCTACTATTGATTTTTCTAAATCAACTAAAGAAGAAGGGGATGCATATCCTTATAAATTTAGTTTTGATAAAGGTTATGATCAAATAGAAAAAGTTAATGTTTGTTGTAATCTTATATATACGAATAAAGAAATTCATAAACTTATAACTGACAACTTAGAAAAATCTTCTATGTATGGAGGAGTTATTGAAGGAATAGGACCTAGATATTGCCCGTCTATTGAAACAAAAGTTGTTCGTTTTGCGGATAAAGAAAGACATCAAATATTCTTAGAACCAGAAGGATTATATATTCCTGAAACGTATATTGGTGGATTTTCCACATCGATGCCAGTAGATATTCAAGATAAAATGATAAGATTATTACCCGGACTTGAAAACTGTACTGTTGCAAGATATGCATATGCAATTGAGTATGATGCGATTAATCCGATTGAATTATGGCCATCCCTTGAAACAAAATATGTAAAAGGACTATTTACAGCAGGTCAGATAAATGGTACTTCAGGGTATGAGGAAGCTGCATGCCAAGGACTTATGGCTGGAATAAACGCTACTGCAGTATTAGATGGGAAAAAGCCACTTGTTTTAAAAAGAGATGAAGCGTATATTGGAGTTCTTATCGATGATTTAGTTACTAAAGGTACTGATGAACCTTATAGATTATTAACATCACGTGCTGAACATAGATTGTTACTTCGTCATGATAATGCGGATATAAGACTTAGAAAATATGGATTTGAATATGGTTTGATTAGCCAAAATCAAATGGATAATTTGAATTTAAAAATTAAAAACATTGATAAGGTAGAAGAAATTCTTAAATCAACAAGGTTTAAGAAGAATGAAGTTAATAATATTTATTTACAATCATTAGGATCTTCTCCTATGCAAGAATCAACACTTTACTATGATTTATTGAAAAGACCTGAAATCACTTCAAATAATATTTTGGAAATGATGGAACAATCAGGTCAAGAAGCTTTACTTGAAGATATTGAAGATGTCTCTGATATAATGACTGAAGTTGAAATTCTTTTAAAGTATAAAGGCTATATTGATAAAGCTAAGAGCCAAGCTGTAAAGATGCAGTCACTAGAAGAAAGATTAATACCTGATGATATAGATTATAATGATGTAGCAAACCTTGCGACTGAAGCAAGAGAAAAATTAATGAAGGTTATGCCAAAAACAATAGGACAAGCATCAAGAATCATGGGAGTAAATCCAGCAGATATTGCGGTACTTATTGTATATTTAGAGGGAATTTATTATGGAACTAAAAAATGAGCTTAAAAATCTTAATATAAATCTTAGTGATGAAGAAGTATTAAAATTTGAAACTTATTTTTCATTTCTTACAGAATATAATAAAGTGTGTAATTTAACGGCTATTACAGACTATGAAGGTGTATTGATAAAACATTTTTATGATTCACTTTTGTTGTCTAATGCATTGCCTAAAGAAAAAATAAGATTGCTTGATGTGGGAGCTGGGGCAGGATTTCCGAGTGTTCCGAATGCGATAGTTAATAAAGACTTAGATGTCGTTATTATAGATTCTTTAAATAAGAGAATTGTATTTTTAAATGAACTTATAAAGAAACTAGATTTAAATAACGTAGTAGCAATTCATGGTCGTGCAGAAGAGTATGCTAAAGAAGAAAGAGAACAATTTGATGTTGTTACAGCAAGAGCTGTAGCACGTCTTAATATTTTAATGGAGCTTTGTATACCTTTTGTTAAAGTTGGAGGTCTTTTTGTTGCGATGAAAAGCAAAGAAAGTGATCAAGAACTAGAAGAAGCAATTAAAGGTATTAAAATATTAGGATGCGAATTTTTAAGAAAAGATGTATATAAATTACCATACGATATGGGTGAAAGAGAACTTTTAATATTTAAGAAAGTAAATAAAACGCATCTTAAATATCCTAGAAAGTTTCAACAAATAAAAAATAAACCATTATAAAAGATAGGAGGGCTTTATGAAAGATAAATGTAGGGTTATTGCGGTTTGTAATCAAAAAGGTGGGGTTGGAAAAACTACAACTTCAGTCAATGTTGCTGATTATCTTGCAAAATTAAAAAAGAAAACATTATTAATAGATTTAGATCCCCAAGCATCGGCTACTTGTAGTCTAGGAATTAATAGACGTTTAACAAAAGCATCGATCCACGATGTTATTTTAGGGCGTGTTCCAATTATGGATGCAGTGGTTAATCCACAATATTCGTCTGCGGATGTTGTGTGTTCGAATCTCTCTTTAGCTGATTTAGAACTTGAAATAGCAGACAATCCAGATAAATTATTTTTGCTTGCGAATGAAGTTGATAAGGTTAGACGCTATTATGATTTCGTTATTTTTGATTGTCCACCTTCGTTAGGGATTATTACTCTTAATGCACTTTACGCAGCAGATTCTGTTCTAATTCCGGTGCAATGTCAATTTCTAGCTATGGATGGACTTACTCAATTGCTTAATACTATAAAGGTGGTTCAAAAGAAGAAAAGGTTGAATGGTAAAAAACTCGAGATTGAAGGAGTTCTATTAACAATGCTTGAAAGCAATGTTAAATCATGTTGGCAAATAGTTACAGAAATAAAAGAATGTTTTGATGATAAAGTATTTAAAACATTAATTTATAAGAATGTAAAAGCTGCGGAAGCACCTATGTTCTCTAAACCTGTTAGCGTATATGCAAAAACATCTAATGCTGCGAAAGGTTATAAAGAACTTGCTAAGGAGTTGATTGCAAATAATGGCTAATAATAGAATATCGCTTAAAAGTCTTTTAGAAGAAAACGATTATGTAGGTGACGTATGCAAAGAGAATGTATTAGAATTACCACTTGATAAGATTAAACCTAATCCATATCAACCAAGACATGTATTTGATGATAAAAAAATAGTAGAGCTTTCTTTGTCAATTAAAGAACATGGAGTTTTTCAACCTATTATTGTAAAGCATGTAGCAGACGACTATGTTATTATTTCAGGCGAAAGAAGATATAGAGCATCTGTAAGAGCAGGGCTTAAAACTATTCCAGCTATTGTTCGTGATTATGAAAAGAGCAAAATGATTGAACTTGCGATAGTTGAAAATCTACAAAGAGAAGATTTAACACCAACAGAAGAAGCAAGAGCATATAGTGCACTTATGGCTGAACTTTCTTGTAATCAAACTGAACTTGCAGAAAAGGTTGGTAAAAGCCGTAGTTATGTTACTAATGTGTTAGGTATTTTATCTTTACCTGATGATGTATTAGCACTTTGCGATAAGAAAAAAATATCAATGGGACATGCTAGGGCATTATCTAAGTTAAAAGATAAAGATAGAATATTGCATTTAGCTAATGACATAGTTGAAAAGGGACTATCTGTACGTGAAATTGAAGAAATAGCTAAAAGCGAAGAAAAGAAAAAAGAGGTTAAACGTAAATCAAGAAAACGTCTTGTAGAATATAAGGCACAAGAAAAAGCATTTAAAAAGTTATATAATGGTTCTAAATTAAGGGTAAATGAAGGACGTATAACTATAAATGTGGAAGATAAAAGTCAAATGTTGGATATTATCGAAAAACTTTTAAAATAAAGGAGTTTATATGATATTTAAATTAGATGATGTTTTAACTACAAAAAAACCACATGTTTGTGGTTCTTATGATTGGAAAGTTGTAAGGTGTGGTGCAGATATTAAACTTGAGTGTTTAGGATGTAAGAGAATTATATTGATGCCTAAATATGAACTTGATAAGAAGGTTAAAAAGGTAAATGGCGAAGTTTTGAAATAAGACTTCGCCTTATTTATTTATGAATCAAGAAAACATCACAATGTAAAAAAAATAAAACTTTTTTCAAAAAGTACTTGAAATTAATAGCATGATGCTATATAATTAAAAAGCGCTGTGTAAATGGCGAAAAAAATAATGGTCAGGTAGCGAAGAGGCTAAACGCGGCAGACTGTAAATCTGCTCCTTAGGGTTCGCTGGTTCGAAACCAGCCCTGACCACCACTTTTTAAAATATTAATCTTGACAAATGTAGTCAGTTTTAATATAATGAGTAAGCGTGAAAAAAACACGCAATCATTAAGTCTTTGAAAACTGAATAATGATACAAACCAAGCGAATTATCGAATTAAAGA
>CAVFNL010000027.1:0-14509 GCA_963623875.1 Parabacteroides distasonis
AATAGTGGTTCAAAAAAAGTTGACCAAACTGGTTTATTTTATCTTGACACTTTCAACATCAAAGAATTAAAATAATTCTAAATTAATTGTTTTTATCTAATCAAACAATTATCATTATCTTTTTTTAAATTATTATAAATCACTTATGATACAAGTTTTTCATCACTAAGTTTAGTATATTCTAACATTTCATCATCTTCTTCATCATTTTTTTGTTTATTTTCAAACAAAGTCGTAAAGAAATTATCGCAAAGAAATGTCATATCACTATGAATCTCACAATCATCTGAATTATTAATTGATCTTACTGCTTTTTGTAGAGTATCAAGACTAGTTTGACATAAAGAAATATCAATTGTTCTGAAATTTTGATCAATAAATATAGTTTGGAATGTTTTATTAAACGCTTCATCGATTACTTTAAACATACCGCACACTAAAGTTTTATCAAGAACACATTCAATATTTAATTGCTTAAATAAATTATAGAATGCATTATAGAAAAATGGTTGTTTAAAAACTATTTTTGTTGGCAGTCCATTTTTTTCAAAATTTTCTTTTAAGAAAAAAAGCATTTGTTCTATTTGATCTTTTTTAAGAGAAATGAAGTATGAAAAATCACATAATTCCTTATTAGATGTTGATATAAGAAGAGGTGTGATTGCCTTATTGCATTCATCAATAGATACACATACATTCATATGTTCTGTAATAAGTTTCATTTCATAGTCTTTTTGAGGAATATCTTTGAACATATCTACCTCATAATCTAAAACTTTTTTAAATTTAGGTTCTTTTAAAATAGTAGGTAACATTCCATAAGATAGTGAATATTCATGAGCATCTATATCTACATAGCATAACATAGATTGAATTGTTTTATCTTTAAATTTCTCTAAAGCCTCTTCTTCACAATCCTTAAACACACTATAGAAAAGAGTAAGTCCAGATATAAGCACATTAGCTTCTTTTATTGTTGAAAAATATGGCGCATATCCTTCTTTGTATGTTAAGAATGTTAAGTTATCTTTAGCTTTAATACGAATTTTTCTCTTTTTAAAAAAATCAATTTCAAGAGATGATAATTCTTTTTCATTCTTGAATGAAATTACTATTGCATTAAAACTTGCTTCATTTAATTGTTCCCTTGACAATGTTAGCATATCATTTAAACAATCTATTCCATTAAGCCCATCAAAGAATGTGACTCCATAATTATCTCTTTCACCCTTTGATGTAATTGTTAGGCCAAATTGTTGTTTTTCCGAATCAAAAACAATTATATTAGAAGAGTTAAGCTTTTCAAACCATCCTTTTAATCTAAATAATTTTAATGATTTACTTAAAATATCATATCTTATTTTATCCATAGGATTAATTTTCATCTAAAATCACTCCTTTTTTGAATATACAGACTCTTTTTATTCCATAGCATCTATCTTTTATAAGAGTATAGTTTTTAACTACTTCAGGACATTTAGTCTTTTTCTCCATTTCAAAAGAAATAAGTGAATCATTATCCTGTAGATTATATAAATCAATAAGGCTAATTATTTCTTCTATATTTTGCATTGCATATGGAGGATCTAAAAATATTAGGTCAAACTTAATCCCCTTATAATTTTCTAAAGCTTTTTTGTAATCAAGATTAGAAAACACGCAATCATTTATTTTAAGTTTAGTTGCATTTTTTTTGCATACATCTAAAGCTTTAGAATTAATGTCATTTAAATAAATTTTAGAAATACCTCTAGAATATGCTTCAAAAGCCATAGCACCTGAGCCTGCAAATAAGTCAAGGGCTACTCCACCATCAAAAAACTGACCAATAAGATTAAATATTGCTTGTCTTACTTTATCAGATGTTTCTCTTGTAGTATCTAAATTACACATATCTATGTTATGATTTCTAAATTTTCCAGCATTAATTCTCATATTATACCTAATCAAGGCTTAAAACTTTACTTACAGCAATCCTTGTTCCTTCGTATTTATAACCATTTAATTTTTTTAAATAACTATATGCTTCTTGAGTTATTTCTATATTAGTACCACTTTTTCTTATAACAATATCACCTACATTGCTTTTTCTTACCCCAGCTGTTTTTTCCATAAGTTGAAGTAGGGCTTGTGGTCTTAATAATTCTTTCTTTCCTATATTAAGGTGAGCATAAATAAAACTCTTCTTAGAAGGTTTATTTTTTTGAGATTGATAAGTCTCCTTCTTCTCAACTCTTGTCTTTATAGGTGTAATATTATTATACACTTTAGATGAAGGAAGTGCCATATTTAATAGTGCATTAATTAAAACTGTGGGATCAATATCAAGCTTTGCAAGTTTTCCTAACAATAATTGATTATTTTTTATAGGTTTATCTAAATTAATTTCATCAATTATTTTATCAAATTGTTTTAAAGAAACTTTTTCTCTAATCTCTTCAACACTTGGTATTTCAAGCATTGTAATTTCTTTTTTAGTATAGCGCTCAATATCTTTTAATCTTCTTTGCTCAAATGGAGATAAAATAGAAATTGATATACCTTCTGCACCTGCTCGACCGGTACGTCCAATTCTGTGAACATATAATTCTAATTCTTGAGGAATATCATAGTTTATAATTCCTTCAAGACCTGAAATATCTATACCACGAGCCGCAACATCTGTTGCTACTAAGATTTTAGTAATTCCATTTTTAAATTGTTCCATTACTCTATCACGAACATTTTGCTTTAAATCGCCATGAAGACCATCTACTTTATATCCCATTTTATTTAAATCTAGGGTAAGTTCATCAACCATAGCTTTAGTATTCGCAAAAATAATACAGTTTTTAAAAGAATAATAATCAAGTAGTCTTACGAGTAAATCTTTTTTAGATTCTCTTCTGCATAAATAACCTACTTGACTTATATTTTGAGCAGTAAGAGTCTTCTTTTTTATAACTATATGAACAGGATTCTTTTGATAGTTTTTTGCGACATTTTTAATAAATTCCGGCATAGTTGCACTAAAAAGGGCAGTTTGTCTTTCTACAGGTGTTTGTTTTAATATATGTTCAAGATCCTCTTTAAATCCCATATTAAGCATTTCATCAGCTTCATCTAAAACAAGGGTTTTAATATTATTAAATTTTAAAAGACCTCTCTCCATTAAATCAATAATACGTCCTGGAGTACCTACAACTATTTGTGGCTTATTCTTTAAAGCTTTAATTTGGATTTGATAAGATTCTCCACCATACACTGTAACAATTCTTACACCTTTTTTATGAGTTGTGAGTTTAGATAGTTCTTTTGCGACTTGAATACCAAGTTCTCGTGTAGGACATAATATTAGGGTTTCAACATTGTTAGATTTAACATCGGTTTTCATAATAACAGGTATACCATATGCAAAAGTTTTACCAGTACCTGTTTGTGCTTGTCCTATTACATCAAGTCCTTCAAGCATTGGCCCAATTGCGGCTGCTTGTATTTCTGATGGTTCATATATTTCATTTTCATTTAAAGATAATATTATATCTTCGCTTACATTTAATTCACTAAATTTATTTTCCATTTTATTTTTTCCTTTATCAAATTACAAGAAATTATATCAAAACATAATTCATTTTTCAAGTATCGCATTTTTTAAAAAAATAAAGGGAATAAAATTCCCTTATTATCATAATTGGTGCTAGGATACGTGAGAACTAGAATAGTTCAATAATAGGTTCTCATGGTTAATTATTAGGATTCCCACTTAAGGGCCTTCAACACAAATTATACCTCAAACCAGCCTTCAGTAATTTGGGTTCCACGGCTTATCCTAGCAACAATATTATAACATAGTATAGAATATATGTTAAGTATTAAATTATATTAGTAATTAGCCAAATAACTCCAAGTAATGTTAAACATATACCAATAATTAGTTCAACAACATCACCTTTTAGGCTATTTGTTTTATTCATTTTACCATTGATTTGTGTAAGTAATATTGCATCAACACCAAATAATATTGTAATTAAAGGAATTGATATCTTTGATGTAAAAAAGTAGTTCTTATCGAGGCAAAATTGAATAATAAATGTAACAGCCCCAAGGCACAACATTACAAATGTAATTACATATACTAAAGATTTAAAAAATCTTACTTGTTTTTTATTCTTAAGCCCTTGATTATAGTAATCTTCTTTGGCTTTTAAAACCTTTTCATGTGCTTCTTTCTCTTTATCTAATTCATTATTTTCCATATCATCACCATATTTATTTTATCATATTTAACTTATATGTTAACAAAATACTATATATTTCATTATTTCACATAATTATTAATTAAATTCTTTATTTAAATTTTCTGTTAGTGGTTTTAAATATGTCATAATATTTTCTTTTAAAAATAAATCAAGTACATATTGAATATTATAGAAAACCATATCCTCTGAATCGCCACAATTGTTTGACGAATGAAGTTCTAATCTATTATTATCATCTCTAATATACGCAACAATTGATGGGTTATTACTATTTATTGAATTAATTAGTTTTAAATTTTCAAATGATGTTACAATCTCATCAAATGTCATAACTATGTGAAGAGATCCACCCTTATATACTAAAATTTGTAGATAAAATTGAACATTTAAATAATCTTTTACATTAACTTGTGATGTTAAAAGCAGTTTATCCTCACTATTTTCTAATATATCCATTTTAAATGTATAATAATTTTGCATTCCTAAAATAATCTTTGAAAAATCCATATTATTCCTCTTTTCTTTTTTATAAATTTTAACCTATTTTCTTTGTATGAACAAGCATAAAACGATATTTTTGTTTAACATTAGGGTACTTTAGGTGATCTACTTCAGATAAAAACATCTCAACAGGTCTGACCCAAAGAGAATTATCGTCATATAGCCTTCTGTATACTACCATTTCTTTTTTAGTCTCTGAATCATACGCAATATCTTCTACTATATAATAATTTCCTTTAAAATGTTTATAAATTCCATGTATTTTTAATCTTCTCATATTTTATTTAACCTTTCTAATTTTTGCTATAAAAAATCCTTCATATTCACTAGATGGTTTTATAGTATATGTATTATCTAGGATAGATTTTAATTGTGGAACTTTTATATCAAGAGGCTCTAACACATAATTTTTATTTAATACGCTTTTTAATACTTCTTCATTTTCTTCTTTTAAAATAGAACATGTAGAATATACTAAAGCACAACCTGGTTTTAAAATTTCTAATGCTTTTTTTAATAATTCTTTTTGAAGTTTTGCACAATTTTGTACAAGTTTGTAAGAAAAACTTTTTAAGTCCACATCTTTATTAATAGTTCCAGAACCACTACATGGCGCATCTAATAGAATAGAATCAAATCTAAAGAATGAATCAAGTTTTTTAGCATCAGTCCTAATTGTATTACAATTTATGCAACCTAAATGTTTTAAGTTATAATTTAATCGGTCAAATCTTATTTTGTCAGGCTCAATCGCAAGAATTTGTGCCTTAGGATTTAACATTGAAATGAATGATGTTTTACCACCAGGCGCTGCGCACATATCAAGAACATCTTTTGCATTATCTAAATCTAAAAATAATGGAGGAAGTTGTGATGATAATGACTGTAAGTATATTTCACCATTTTTGAACAAATCAAGATTCATTAAAGTTTTATTATCATCTTTTGTTTGATACGAATATTCTGATATATCACTTTTAATATATGATATATTTTTTCTATCTAACTCTTTTAAGCAATCAAGGGGATTTATTTTTAAAGTGTTAATTCTAAAAGAATTTAATCTTTTAGAAAATAAGCCTTCAATAATTTCATCATAATTATCATATTCTTTTTTAATTAGTTCTTTTAATTCATCAACAGAAATCATATTAACTCCAAAAATAAATGCTTAACATGCATTAAAGCAGTTAAGCAATGTTTATTTTATTATAACTTCTTTTTAAAAATTCTTCTACCTAAATTTAATATTTCATGCATAATTAAAGGTATTAGTGAAAGTATTGCGGTCCATATCCACATTTTTGCACTTAGATTAGCAGTATCAAATATTTTTTGAAGGAATGGAACTTCAATTACAAGAAGTTGTAAAGAAATTCCTAAAACAAAGGCAATTAACATCATTATATTCTTATCTTTAAATACATGAACAAATGATTTTTTAACATCTGACATACCTACCATATGGAATAGTTCACTAAACGCAAGTGTTGTAAATGCCATTGTTTGAGCTTGGTGAAGAGCTTTTTCTGTAGTTTCATAATAATCTTTTATTTTAGATAATGAATATATATTGTTAGTCCATGCTGGAATAAAGTATGAAATAACAACACCAAGAGTTAAGAATGAACCATATAAGAGAGTCGTTTTAAGACCACCATTTGCGAATATAGAATCATTAGGATTTCTAGGCTTATTCTTCATTATATCTTTTTCTTTTGGTTGCATACCAAGTGCAATCGCAGGTAAGGAGTCTGTCACAAGGTTTACCCATAATAAGTGAATTGCAATAAGAGGTGCTGGAAGTCCTATAATAATTAGTAAAAACATAACTAAAACTTCCGCAATATTTGATGATAGGAGGAACAAAACAGTTTTCTTTATGTTTTCATACATTCCTCTTCCTTCTTCGCATGCTTTTTCAATTGATGCAAAATTATCATCAACTAAAACCATATCAGCCGCACCTTTTGATACATCTGTACCAGTAATTCCCATCGCAATTCCTATATTTGCTTGTTTCAACGAAGGCGCATCATTTACACCATCTCCTGTCATTGCACAAATATTTCCGTTTGCTTGGAATGCTTTTACAATATCTACTTTATTCTTAGGAGAAACTCTTGCAAAAACACGTGCTGTAAGACATGTTTTTTGTAGTTCTTCTTGACCCATTAAATCAATATCCGCACCTGTATAACAGTCATCTATACTATCTACTATACAAAGTTGTTTAGCAATTTCAAATGCAGTGTCCTTATGATCTCCTGTAATCATTACAGTCTTAATTCCTGCATCCTTAAATTTCAGTACTGCTTCCCTACATTCAGGGCGAGGTGGATCAATCATCGCAGTAAGACCTACAAATATTAAATCTTCTTCTAAAATGGAATCATTATTAGTATATGCAAGTGCTAGTGTACGAAGGGCTTTTTTAGCAAAATATGAATTAGCATCCATAATATTTTTAATATCATCTTCTGTAATAAGACGTACCACACCATTATCTAAAATTTTTGTAGTATGTTTTAAAATCGAATCAAGTGCACCTTTAGTATAAATAATTCCACTATGTGCTGTTGACATCATTTTTCTGACTGAATCAAAAGGAAGTTCATCAATTCTTGGACTTTCTTCTTCAAGATTCTTCTTAGAATAACCCATTTCAAGAGCCATATTAACTAAAGCTATTTCAGTAGGATCCCCAAATAATCCACCATCAACAGTCGCGTTTGAACAAAGTGTCATACCTTTAGCAAGGAATTCTAAATCATTATTGCAAGAATTTCTAAATTCTTCTCTTTTATAATATTTTTTAGAAACATAAGCCTCAAGAACAGTCATTTTATTTTGTGTAAGAGTTCCTGTTTTATCACTACATACAACAGATACAGCACCAAGAGTTTCAACAGATGGAAGTTTACGAACAATTGTATTAGCCTTGACCATTCTAGAAACACCAAGGGATAATACAATTGTTACAACAGCTGATAATCCTTCAGGAACAGCCGCAACCGCAAGTGATATTGCAGAAAGTAGTGCTTCAATCCACATATCTACTTCTGTTTGTTTATTATCAACAAAAATCCAAATGATTTCAGCAAATAAAACTACAAAAACAATACCAAATGTTAAAATTCCTAAGAATTTTGATAAACGAGCTAGAACCTTTTGAAGTGGTGTTTCTTCATTTTCATCATTATCTAAGGCATCAGCAATTAATCCAATTTCAGTTTCCATTGCCGTATTACAAACAACACCATATCCACGACCATACGCAACAGTTGTAGACATATAGGCCATATTAACTCTATCTCCTAGTGGAGCTTTATCACTAAATGTAATACTAGCATTTTTTAGTACTGCATTAGATTCTCCTGTAAGGCTCGATTCCATACATTTTAAATTGATAGTTTCAATAAGCCTTAAATCTGCACCTATTGTATCTCCTTCTTCAATGTAGACGATATCACCTTTTACAAGTTCTCTTGATTTAATTTTTATTTTTTTACCATCACGTATTACAACTGATTCAGGTGATGACATTTTCTTTAATGCATCAAGAGATGTATTAGCCTTAATTTCTTGAATAGTACCAATTAAAGCATTTAAAATGATAACCGCAAGAATTATTATTACATCAGGCCAATCTCCTGTTTTAAAAAAACTAAACCCACTGCCATCTCTAATAGACTTTACTGTATCATAAATAGATACAATAATCGTAAATAATATAGCCGCAAACAGTACATAAATTAATGGATCTTTTAATTGACTTATAAATATTTTAAACCATGAATCCTTTTTCTTTTCTTTTAATTCATTATATCCAAAAGATTCAAGTCTTTTAGATGATTCACTGCTTTCAAGACCTTCTTTTGATGTATTAAGATCCTTTAATGTCTCTTCGATAGTTTTACAACTATAATCAATTTTTTTCATATATCCTCCAAAAAAATATATATTTACCACACACAGTCATAAAAAAAGACCTAAGTATGGCATGCACACCTAAGTCTTGATATTTAATATAGTTCCGGGATATTTTTCCGTACTGACGAAACTATAACCATGAATGGTCATCTACTCTCTTAAGATATAAAAATTTTAACATTTATTTTTAGTAAAATCAATATTTTATTTTTCTAAAACTAATATTTTACTATTTTCAATTAAATCACCAAAATGATTTATTGATAAAACCATTTTATTTTTTGATACATTATTTATAACATCAATTATTTTCTTAGCGCTTAAGAAATCTATTTTAGCATTCATTTCATCTAAAAATAATATATTAGACTTAAAGATTATTGCACGAGCAATATTAAATAAAGATAATTCTCCTGTAGAATAATCATTTGTTTTTAATTCTTTATTAATATCTTTAACTCTATCAAGGCCTACAAGATGTAGTACTATATATACTTCTTCATCCGATACATTTTTATTTTGTAAGCATATTTCATCTTTAATACTTCCGCCACTAAAATAATAATCTTGATATACTATGCCAAAAATCTTTCGTTTTTCTTCATCTTTTAAAAGATAAGTATCAACACCATTTATCATAACTCTCCCCTTACTAGGCTTAATAAGACCATAGGCTAATTTAAACAATGTAGATTTACCAGAACCAGATACTCCTTTTAAAGATAATCTATCATTATTATGTAATACTAAATTAAAATCTTTAAATACAAAGTTTTCTTCATCATACGAAAATGAAACATCCTTAAATTCTAATGTTAATTCATTTGTATTATTTAAAGACATATTTTTAATATCATCTTCTTCAAGCATAAAAAGTTCATTGATGTGAGATATTGCGGCTATAGATTTTTGAATTGTTTGAAGTTCCGTACCTAAGCTTTCAACCGGCTTAAAAAGATTAGTAATTAAATCTATTGAAGACGCAACCATACCTATAGACATACCAAATATATTATTTTTAGCAGCTGATAATATAATAATTAAAACAATAACTATAGTTTTTACCATTTGCATAACTGGTGAAAAGAACGCATCGTATGTATTAGATTTAGTGTTTGCTTCAAAATGATTTTCTAAAACACTATCATATTTTGATATTGTATTATCATATATTCTAAAGCTTTTAATTGTTTTAATATTACTAACATTTTCAAGTAAAAGATTATTAACAGATGCTTCAAGTTCTCTATTTCTTCTTTGGGCTTTAAACATTTTCTTTTTTATCCATAAAGAAAATATTAGTATAAGTGGTATTAAAGCAATTGATATTAACCCAAAAACATAAGAATAGATAAATATTGATACTATAATTCCTATTATCTTTAAAGCATCTATTGCCATAGAGACAACCCCTGATGTTATTAGTGAATTTATTTCTTCTACATCATTAGAAAAGAAAGCTTCGAGTGTTCCAGAATCATATTTTTTAAAATTTATATATTTTACTCTGTGTATTTTTAATATCATTTGATATCTTAAATCTTTAGAAAAGCCTTGTGATATTACAACAAGCAATACTTCTTTTAAAAAATCTATAACACCAATTAAGACGAAAGATAATGTATATAATATAGCAAATGTTAATAGTTTAGAAATGGCTTTTTTAACTAGTATATCATCTACTATTATCCTTAAAAGTTGTGGAGGTAAAAGAGAAATTATAGTAACAAACACAATAATTAATAATGTAAATATTGTAATAAAATAATGTTTCTTTAAATAATTTAATAAACATTTAAATACACTCATAATATCCCTCCTACTATTTTATTAAAATCTTCATTAGAAATTAATTCATCATAAGTTCCTAACTTATACGAATTATTTTTTAAAAATAAAATTTTATCAAACTTTTGTAAAACTTTCCTTTGATTTGTGACTATAACAAACATTTGTTCTTTTCTCTTTTTAATATTTGAAATAATATCTAAAGCCATAGAAATATCTATTGCATTAAACGGATCATCAAGTATTGTAAGACATGAATTTAAAGCAAGACATCTTGCAATACATAATCTTTTTTGTTGACCACCAGATAAATTAATATTTGAGTGTGATAACAATGTATCAACGCCATGTGTGAATGACATTACTTCATCATATATTTCTGCATCTTTTAAAACTTCCACATCCATTTTTTCATCAAATGAAACATTGTATTTAATACTATCTGAAAATATTTCGCAATCACTAGGAAGATATGATATAAAATTATTAATGAATTTATGCTTATTATCTTTAAGTTCTAATCCATAAAGTTTTATAGAGCCAATGTAATCATATATTCCTGAAAGTGATGCCGCAAGTGTTGATTTACCTGTATGTATCATTCCGCATATTCCAATTATCTCACCTTTTTTAAGATTAAATGATATATTTTTAACCTTGAATGTATCATCAAATCCAAATGTCATATTAGATACAACTAAGTCTTCTTTTAAGTTATTTATTTCTAACCTTTCATAATTATCATTCTTCGAAAGAAATGGTTTTAATCTATTCCATGAAACTTTAAATGTTTGATATGAATTAAAAACTTTACCAACTTTTGATGCTTTAGTTGAAACTAATGCATATGTTGAAACATATGCTGTAAAAGTTCCTATTGCCCAAACATCATTTATATAATTTTTACCACCAAAATAAATTATAAAAAACAATCCAAGCAATGCTACAACTTGATATAATGGTTCAAAAGATGATTTAAATATTAAGGATTTAATACTCTTTTTTTCAAGATTATTAAGTGTTGTTTTATATTTATCTTCATAATTTTTTGATACTCCAAATCCTCTATAATATACTTCATTTTCTATTAGATATAATGTTTCATCTTTTGTTTTGCTAAAAGCAATTTTAAATTCTTTTGTTGTTTTATATATTATCTTTTTAAGTGAATTTGCGACTAAAATTGATAATATAATAAATCCTAAAACATATAGAGTAATTCTAAGACTCATTATAAACATAGATATAAAATATCCTAGTAAAAGAATTATTGTATCATAAATTTCTGTAAATATTTTCCTTATACCCTCCGCACTATCTTTAATATCCTGAAGGTTTTTATTCATAATATCACCCTTAGAATTATCACTAAAAGTTTCTATATCTGACATTAACATGTTAGAAAAACTTACCCTTCGCATTTGTAATACCATCTTGTTAGAAAAATCTCTTATAAAATATCTTTTAAGAAATCTATTAAACTGAACAAATAAGACAAACAAAAGAAATGATAAAGCAAATATAATAATATATTTAATGTTTTTGTTTGAAACAAACGCATCTAAAAGTTTTCCTTGAACAATAGGTACTAATGCCATAAGCGAATTAAAAATAATTCCGGAAAAACCTGCTATTATAAAAGTTTTTTTATTAAGTTTTATATAAGTTGATACCTTATCATACTTAATAGTTTTCATTATTAACTCCTAAAAAATTATTTTTTCTAAACCTCTTAGATTCAAGATATACTTTATCTAATAGATTTAAAAATAATTCTTGTTCATCATTATTTAAAACTTTAATACATGAATTGTAAAAATCCAATTCTAGATTTTGTCTTAAATCTTTTAATTCTAAAGCTTTATCACAAACTATTGCGTACTTCTTTCTTAAATCGTTAGGATCTTTTTCTATTCTTATATACCCTAAATTTTCTAACTTTTTACTCATTCTTGTAATAAGTCCTTTATCAACATTTAGGTAACCACAAACTTCAGATAACGTTCTCTTATCTCTTTTAGTTATATATCTTAACATTTCAAATTCATTATCATTAAGTTCATCCAAACCATGGCTTTTATTATATAAATTCTTATACAAATTCATGTTTCTTACTATTTTTGTTAAATCTCTTAAATCCATAATTAATCTCCTTTACTACTCCATAATATATCATAATAGTTGACACGTCAACTAACGTCATAAAAAAGAGACAATCTAAAGATTGCCTTCTATATCATTTATTTACCTAATTTATATCTTTTTCTACATAAGTTTTTTTAGATTCGGAGTAGATATAATCATCTTCACATCCCCATAAATCAAATGCAAGTCTGTAAGCATCACATGAATAATCAGCAAATGTACCAGCATAATCTATTACACCATTTTTAAGTAACATATATCCGACATTTGCGCCTATATTTTCATCGCTATATAAAAATCCAAATTTCATTTCAGGATTTTGCCTAGATATTTCAATTATTACTTCTTTTGCAGGATTCCAAGGTGTTTCATACGTTATTGTTTTATAATCTTCTGAAATATTAAAATTGGAACTATTCCACTTGCAGCCCCAATTCTTAATATTCCAATCATACCAATTTAGTGCATTATAATTTATAATATTATCTATTTGTATCTTACCTAAATTTAATAATTCTTCCTTACTAGATGATTTAGAAAATTTATTTATAACATCATCTATTTCATAATCTTTTAACATAAAATTATTAATTAACAATGTTTTATCATTTAGTTTATTTATTATATTTTGATATAACTCATAATCTATTTTATCTTCTAAATTACCAAAATATTTAATATATGGATTTATGTATGTAAGATATAGTGCTAAAGATGCATTACTTTTTGTTGAAAATTCAACATTCAAAGAATCTGGCATTTTAATAACTTTATTAAAATCAAACTCATATAAATTATCTTTATTTAATATAGTATATTTTTCAAATAGTTTTTTTCCAAAATCACTTTTTCCAACAATTATTTTATTTTTTACAAAATTAGGCATAATTTTCTCCTTTATTTATATTATTTAGAATCGAATCAATAATCAAATTTGCATATTTAGAAATAATACCAATATTATTTCTAAATTTAGATATATCTCCACTAGACCAACCAGTAATATATGAAAAATTAAAATTTTTTGTCTCAAGTCCTAGATATGAACAAACAATACATGAAATAGATTCAGCTTCTACTTCTTTTATCTCCCTTTTTTCTTTTGAAGTAAGCCCTTTAAAATCAACTCTTTCTTCTGTATGTGCCAAAGCATGCGCGCATTCATGAATTATTGTTGATATTTCTTGAAGATCACTTAAAGTATTAAGTATTTTTATCTCTTTTGTCTTATGGTTACATAAGCCATAACAATCTTCTCCTAACTCTTCTTTAAAAACATAGCTTAAATTAAAACCTTGTTCAGTTAATAAAGACTTTATTGCGCATATTATTTTTTCTTTTTCATTAACGACTTTAGAAGCATCAAACATAAATACATTTAATTCTTTACCATTTGTTTGTGATACATCAAAAACATACTGCATTCTAAATCCCATAAGATGGTATTCTTCTTCATCTATTGAACCTCTTTTAGATAGTATAGGACTAAATATCTTAATTCCCTTTTCACCTTGTCTTATATGCCTTCCTAATAGATTCCATTTGCGAATACCATAAGTAG
This sequence comes from Parabacteroides distasonis, assembly GCA_963623875.1. Classification (GTDB taxonomy): domain Bacteria; phylum Bacillota_I; class Bacilli_A; order Acholeplasmatales; family Anaeroplasmataceae; genus UBA3206. The sequence goes on from CAVFNL010000027.1 coordinate 14,167, forward strand.
TCCTAGCATTAGGCATTTGCATAATAATTAACATTTGATTATTAAATGAATAATGCGATAAATTACCCATAGATATTAATACTTCTTTATACTTTCCATCTAATATAAATTGTTCTAATTTCAAATCTATTTCTTTAATAATTTTATCCATTTTTATTTTAGATATCTTATTCATATATTTTCTCCTTTTCTAAATACACTATCATATATACAAAAGATATATAAAAATTACTAAAATAATATAAAATCAATTTGAATAAATTAGAACTTAGAATATATATTTTTTTTAAATTCCTACAAGAATAATTCTTGTAAGCATTAATTTTAAATTTAATTTATTGTT
>CAVFNL010000028.1:0-15021 GCA_963623875.1 Parabacteroides distasonis
TACCACCTTATACAAATTTATTATATCAAATGTCACTGTAAATGTCACTGTAAATCACAAAATTATTTGTCAACTAATTTTAATCCTTATAACTATAAATCCATTATTATTTACATATTTTCCTATTGCACCTCTGGTAACACTCGGTGAACCTGCTGTAAAGCGCATGATTTTGCATTTCACTGCATTCGTGGAAACTAAAAATATCGTTTGGTATTAGTTTATGAATTATAACTTATTATCTATTTTGAATATTCGAATCATTTTTTTGCTTCTCTATTTCATTGATGAATTGCAAAATTAAAGTGAATACTTGAGGGGGGTATCGCTTAAGTTTTTTGATAATAAATATCCATTTTTTTTTACAATAGAAATAGACTTTATCATTAATGTTAATTCAATAAAAAATATTTTTTTAAATGACACACAACATCTTTAAGATTCAAACACGAAATAGTTTTATTTGCAAGTTTCATATATTATACAAGCAATACAAAAATATATTAATATTATGTAAATAGATAATAACATGAATGCAATAAATGATTTTATTTTTGAATGGCCGCAATTTTCAATAATTTTATTACCACATCTAAGTATTACGTTTTTTTCATCATCATATTCAACTTTTAAAACCTCATCTTCTTCAATGCAACTTAAATCATAATAACAACTATATTCAAAAGTTTCAACACCAATCAAGGAAGCAATAAGATAAACTATTAATAATATAGGAAAAAATATAATTGTTATTACAGTTTTTCTTTTAGTTACAAATGAAGTATTAACCAACTCTAAACGTTTAGCTGAATTCTTTAAGCAAAGATTACGTTCTTGCATCGAATCTAAATGAATATATTTATCATTTTCAATCTTAAATTTATATTGCTTGTAGGATATACTCTTCTTACCAATCCTATAGAAATTTCTTTTCGTTCTTATTTTTCAATAATCAAATCATATATTTCTTCAATAGATGAAATATCATCTATATTAGCTTTTCTAATATGCATAATTTCTCCTTTAATTTTGACTTTTAAATTCACATTTTAATAAATCATATTCAATCATTGCACTAGAATCTAAATTTTCACCTCTAAGATGTACTGCACTAACATTTGTATTATCATATGTTTTATAATAATATATTCCTTCGCATAAATTCATACATGATGTATATATTGTTATTTCATATTCATCATCTATTTTACATAAACCTCTAGTTTGTGATACTGTTTCTAAAATATGAAAAAATTGATTAACACTAGATATTTCGTCATCTTTTGATTTTGAAAAATATGATGCAAATACAACTCTTATAAATCTACTTTGACTGCTTAAATCGCCTGGAAGACCAAATGATCCCATACCACGCGAATAAAATTTATCATCAAATTTAAAATTACAATCTAAATCTTTATTGGATAATCCCTTGTATTTATTTAATGATTCTAATTGATAATTAAATGGTGGATTATTAGTAAGGCAACCTGTCTTATTATCATATATATGCACACCATCATGCATAAATTCTACAACTATACATTCATTTTTATCTTTTAAAATATAATGAAGACTTGCGCATGGATATGCATCACTATACCTAGTATCACAAACATTAATTTTCTTTATTTTTTCTTTTGCTTCAAAAACATTTTTACAATTAACTAATATATAGGAAATAAATTCAAATTGACAAACATTTTCTTTCCCATCTTCTACCTTGTTATAATGAGCATTACCAACAAAATTAAGCCCTGCCATTCCAAGCCCTTTTTCATTCATTGCGTCATAATACATTGGATAATCCTCGCTTACATGTGCCATTCCTATTATTGCATAGTGATTCTCATTTATACCTAAATATCTAAAATTAAAAGGATAATTCCTCGGTGTTATTACTACATTTTCTCCATATGACATTTCATAGTCTAGTGTTCTTCCGAAATATGTATTTAATGTTTTATAAGATGCGGCTGTACACATAATATCACTTCTTTCTTATATATTTTATGCTATGGTATCTAACATTTTATCTATATTTTTATATTTCTTAACCTTTTTATAAGATATTCTACCTTTATATATTACACAATCTAAATTTCCTAACGCTTTTAAGTTTAAAAGTGGATTTGATTGACAAACAATTAAATCTGCCGATTTATTTGCCTCAATTGTCCCACTAATACTATCTATACCAAGAATTTTGGCATTAACAGCAGTTGCCATATTTATCGCATCAAGTGCACTTACACTTAAAAATTTATTTGCGTATACTAATTCTCTATACATATCATAATGTGTTACAAAAGGACATGCAGTATCAGTACCAAGCCCTACTACAATACCTTCTTCAAGACATGCTTTTGCACAGTCTATGATACCATCAAAGACAACTTTCGCATTAAATTGTTGTTCTTCACTTAAATGCAAAATATTTCTGTCTAAAAAACTCATTGGTGCGGCAGGTGAGATAGTACAGACAAGTTGGGCTTTAGTCTGCTTAAAAAGATCTATTATTTCCTTATCCACTTTAGCACCATGTTCAATAGTGTCAACACCATTTCTTAAAGCTACCCTTACGCCTTCTGTTGATTCAACGTGAGCCGCAACTTTCAAATTATGTTTATGTGCATAATCGCAAATATACTTAACTTCCGAATCGTTCATTCTTAATTCTCCAGGTTCACCTTTTTTTGTTGCATCTAAAACTCCACCTGTAATCATTATTTTAATCAGATCAACCTTATTTTTAATAAGTTCATCTAAAAGTGCTTTAAATTCATCATTATTATGCCCTATTTTAGCAACTGTTCCAGCCATATGACCTTTTGGTACTGTTATTGCATAATCACTAGACAATATTCTTGGGCCTTGTATACTTAATTCATCTTTAATTTCTGAATCCATATGTTCAAGTCCCCCGACTAAACGAATAGTTGTAGTTCCAGATAAAATTTCTGTTTTTGCGTAGTTTTTGCACATACCTTTTACAATTTTTCTTACTATCTTATGCTTAAGTAGCTTACCAACATATTCTTCATCATGCTTCTTCTTAGATGGCTTACCAGAGCCTGGTAAATGTACATGTGCATTAATAAGACCTGGTAAAACATATTTACCTTTTAAATTTATTTCTTTATCCACATCTAAAATATCATCTTTAGATACTAAGGCTATTTTATCATCTTCTATTAAAATATTTCCCTTAAACATCTCTTCATTTTTTACACCTGTTATAATATTACAATTCTTAAGTACGTATTTCACAATATCAAATCCTTTCACTATTAAAATTATTATAAAAAAAATGAACTGATAAATCAATTCATTATAAAATAACACAATTTGTTTTTAATCATTATACCAATCATACGCAATTCGTGCACTACCATCTTCAACAAAGATATTACCACATTCTTTAAAACCATATTTTAGTATTGCTTTTTGCATAGTAATATTATCCTTGTGTGTATCAATTCTAACATAATCTATTTTTGAAGTACAGAAATCAAAACAAGCTTTTGCGATTCCTTTCTTCTTGCCAGAAGATGCTAATCTATGAATCGTCCCATAAGGTATGTTTTTGCGCCAAGAACCATTTATTATATTTTTATAATTTTCTTCTTCCCCTATAATAAATGTGAATACACCAACAATTTCATTATTAGAGGTTATAACATAACTATTATTGTTATTTATATCGTCTAAAATACTATCTACTCTAGGATATTTTTTGTTCCACTGCCTATTATTCCCGTGTTCTATCATATATTGCTTTGCAACTTCAAAAATATTTAAGATTTCATTTATATCATCAGTATTACTTCTTCTAATTTCCATTTCAATTAATACACCTCTTACAAATAAAAAAAGTTCTCATACAAATTATTATACATTATAATACGCCTCTTAGAAAATGCAAGTTTTGTATTTAAGGGATAACAAAAAACATTTACAAAAAAAGTACACCAAATAACAATTTTCATCAATTTAAGACATTAATATTTAAAAAATTATAACTATGATTTTATATACTAAAGTTATTTAATTATTATTAAGCATAAAAAAACTCACAAGAATTTAGTCTTGTAAGTTTTACTTTTATTAAGCAAATATATACGCTGTTGGAACTCCATCCACATAATGCCAATATTTTAATGTATAATCAGTTACTTCAGCAGTTTCACTATAATAATATTTTGTTACGCTATTAATTATGCCATCTGAACTATCTATACTTATAGCATCCCATTCAGTTTTTGTTCCTTTATAGTAAACGGCTGTCAAACTTTCACAATAATTAAACGCAATATAGCCTATACTAGTTACTGTCTTAGGAATTACTATACTTGTTAGGCCAGCACATTTACAGAATGCAGCTTCCCCTATTCTTGTAACACCATCAGGGATAGTCACACTTGTAAGACCACTACATCCATAGAATGCACTATTTCCTATACTTGTAACTCCTTCAGAAATTGTAATGCTTGTAATGCTACTACATCTTATAAATGCATAATCAGGAATAGCTGTTATTCCACTTGGTATTACAACTTCTTTTAATAAACTATATTTAGAACCATTATATTCTTCCGTTCCATTTTCATCTTTTATATAAAAATATTTAAAATCAATATTTGTATTTGGTCTAGCATCTTCGCCACATTCAATGCTTAACCAATCTTTTATTGTTCCATCATAATATAATGTAGTAAGGCTCCAACATCCAGAGAATGCACTTTCTACTATGCTTGTTACACTATTTGGTATTACAACACTTGCAATACTAGTACATAATCGGAATGCACCCATACCTATACTTGTTACACTATTTGGCATTACAACGCTTGTTAAAGTTTCATTTTCATAGAATGCTTCACTTTTTATTCCTGTTACATCTTTTCCCTCATATGTTGATGGGATAACAATATCAGTATCAGTACAAGTACCAATTCCTGAAACAAGGTAAGATGCTCCGTCACTACTTAAAGTGTATTCAAGACCTTTACTAAAGTATTTAACCTCTACACTTGTCTTATCTGCTATTTCAGTTGTTCCTGCCGCATCACTAAAATATTTACCACATCCAGAACATAACCAATATTCAATATTACCTTTTGTAGCATGTGTCGCATCAACTGCTTCATGATGAACAAGCGAATGTGTATGTGGTATTACTGCAATTTCTGCAGTATCAACATAGCTACAAACACTACATACTCTCTTCTTACTTCCTTTAGTAGTCTCAGTAGCTTCTGTTACTATAACCCAATCACCATATGTATGCGCTGCTAAATCCTTTTTCTTATCATGCTCACATGTAGCTTGATGCCAGTGGTTTGTCTCATCACTAGACCACGCAGAATCATATTTGTGATTATGTCCATTACATGTTGCTAAACATATTATTAGAATAATTACAATTATTCCTGCAAGTATAGCGGACGCAATCTTTGTCCAAAAATAATTATTCTTTTTAAATGTATTTTTTGTCTTAGTCCAAAAACTTTCTTTTTCATTTGGTTCCATAAAAATCATCTCCTTATGCTTTTATTTTAATTCAAAAAAAAAAAAAGCAATTTTTAAAGGATTATTTATAAAATAATCTTACTGATTTTTTAAAATATTGGACTGAACATGTAAAAGTGTATATATTTAAAAGGCGATTCTATAGATTCTAATAATATTTCTTATATACTTTTTATATAATTAAAAGATAACTTATAAGCATTTATTCTCTAAGTGACACAAATTATGTTTAACTTTATTATAATTTACATAAAAAAAGTCCGATACTATAGTATCGAACATAATTATTACTAAACTGGTAGTCGAACCGGGAATCGAACCCGGGATTGGACCTTGAGAGGGTCCCGTCTTAACCTCTTGACCATTCGACCATAAGTCAACAAGTGTATTCTACTATACCAATTATATTTTGTCAAACCTTTTTTCGCTAAGGTTTGCAAAAAAGACTCTTACTTTTATAAAATAAGAGCCACTTGTAATTATTTATTATATAAAATATTAATCCTTCTAATAGTCTCATTAATACCTATTAGTTTTATTACATCATAAATTGAAAATGATTCATTCTTTTTGCATATTGCAATTCTTAATATTTTCATAAAATCTTGGAACATATAATTTAAGTTTTTTTCAAGTTTTTCTTTTTTGTTTTTTGCAAAGCCAATTTCTGATGCTTTGTTTTTTAATTCTTGAATCCACATATCCTCTTCTAAGCTAAAGTCTATATTTTTTATTATATCTAAACATTGCTTTATTACATTACTATCAATACCCAAATCTTCATAAGACATTTCATCAAATAAATCATTGTAGAAATAATATATTTTATCTAATATTTGAGAATATTTAGAATAGTCTTTTCTTTCTTGTGGATAATGCTCAAACATCATGATATTTTTAAAGTATTCTTTATCATGCAAGATTAATTCATATAATTTTTGATTATATTTTTCTGCATAATTTATTATATCATTTACTAAAGTATCTATATCCATATTGTGTATTGTCTCTTTACATACACTTTCGAGTTTCATTACATCAAATGTAGAACCTGTAATACTAAAATTCTTGAAATCAAGCTTATAATCTTTGCTATTATTATTTTCATATTTTGAATTCGCAAGAATTAAAAGATAATCTTTTATACCTTCTATAGGATATCCATTTTCAAGTAAGTATGAAACTGAGGCTTCAGGATCCTTACGTTTTGAAAGTTTTCTATGTGATCCATCATCTGATTGTTTTAATATAGATGATATATGCATATATTTAGGCATTTTAAATCCTAGTAGATTAAATAATTCATAGTGTACTGGAATACTATTTAACCATTCTTCACCACGTATAACAATTGATGTATACATAAGTGTGTCATCTACTGCGTGTGCGAAATGATATGTAGGAAGTCCGTCTTTTTTTCGTATTACAATATCAAAATCATTTTCTGGGAAGATTATTTCTCCTCTTAACATATCGTTAAATATAATCTTTTTTGAAAAATCTCCCCTAGATTTAATACGTACTACATAAGGATTGTTATTATTTATACGCTCAATCATTTCATCGATACTTAAACTTCTTCCAACCGCATATTCTTTATAATACCCGATTCTTTCACCTTTTTCTTCTTGTGAAGCCCTTATTTTGGCAAGTTCTTCTTCACTTAAAAAATCAGGATATGCTTTATCTTGAAGTATTAAATCATATATGAACGCATTATATATATCTTCACGCTGTGATTGAATATAAGGACCATATTCTTCAGCATTATTAAATTCTATTCCAAATTCTTTTAACATAGATATTATCATATCCTGTGAACCATCAACTTCTCTTTTAGTATCTGTATCTTCTATACGAAGATAAAAAATACCATTAGAATCTTTAGCTATTTTATAATTTATAAGAGCCATATATAAAGATCCTGTATGCAAAAATCCTGTAGGAGATGGTGCAAATCTTGTAATAACACCTTCACGGGCTTTATATTTATTTAAATAATAATCTTTATCATGCTTAAGATTTGGTACAACAGCGTTTGCTAAATCAATTAAAGTTTTCATAATATCCTCATTACATCTTTCCTATACATATAACAATAATATAGTTGTCATATGTTTTTATATCATATTTATAAATTGTAGTATCAATTAATTTTAAATTCGATGATATTGATTTGCCAATATATTTTATATATGCTTCTTTCATACACCATAAAATGGTGTATTCTAAATCATTTGTTGGGTATTTTTCATTATCATTTATGATATAATCAACAATTTTTTTATTTAATTTTCTTATATGCATCAAATCAATTCCAATTGGTTTAAAAGATAGCGCTACTGCGACAGTGCCCATATCATGTGATATATTAAATTCTATTTTCTCATTTAATAATTTAGGTTTTGATGAAAAATCAATTTTAAAGTCTTTAATACCCTCAAGACTTAACGCATATTCTAAAAGTACATAGGCTTTTTTAGACTCTTCTTTTTTATCTATATTACTAATCTTATTTATATGATTTAATATATCACAATTTGTAATATCTTTTTTGATATCTTTACTATCTACATATAATTTATACATAATTATTTATTATTTCTTTAATACTTGTAAGATATACTTTAACACCATTAATATCAAGTAATATCTTGTTATCTACTAATCTATATTCATTTATTTTAATATCTTTATCAAAAAAGACCATATCACCTTCGTAAGTGAATACAAATAAATGTTTATATGATACATCAAGCGATGGTCTAATTCCATTCCCCATTAAATCTAGATGAGAATTTAATTCTAATAAAAGCTTAAGTTCATTATTTTTTGACTTAGCACTTAATACATTACATTCCATTAAATTATAAAAATCATAAAATGTCTCTATCTTCACACATATCACCATAACCTTTCACGCTACTAGCAAGCCTTTGTAAAAACGCCTCAGCTGTATCATCTTTTTTGACTACTTCATGTCCTCTTAGTACTTTAATATTTGAAAATGATCCACCATCAATTTTTGCGTCTATTCCATCTGTTATTTCATTCATTTTATCAGCATTTGAAAATATTAAAATAAATGTTGATTTTGAATATCTTCCTATTACTGCATTTTCAACGCCTTCTTTTAAAAATACTTCCGCAAGACCTACAACAATTACATCATTATACTGTGCTCCGTATTTATCCTCAAGTGTTTGAAAAGATGATATTTTATAAACTGATGCTCCAAAAGTTCTACCATCCGCGATTAAATTTTTAATATAATCATCAATAAATTTTTTATTAAAAAGTCTTGTAAGACTATCTCTTTTAGATAGTGTTTTGATATTTTCATTAAGCGTTAAATTTATGTGTTTTAATTTTTCATATCTTTTAAGTAATATTTCAGATATTATCATTAAGATAAAAACAGTAATAAAATACGATACGTTCGCTACTATATTCTTATATCTCAATATTATAGCATCATCGCTTGAAACTATGTCTTTAATATATGTTTGTGGATATATATATGATAAACACATTACAGCTATATCTATAAGTAAAATAATCGCTGTGATTATCCATTTCCTTTCCTTTTTAATACATACAACAATAGATACTAAACCTACAAGAAGATATACCAACATATTAGTTCCATAAAGATAGAATAGTACTGGTAATTCTATTCCGTTTAATAATATTAAACCTAAAGCTAAAATCAATTCAAACTTGAAAAAAGCTCTTCCTAAGATAAATAATGTTAAATATAAAAATGCAAATAAAGCATAGCCAAATATAGGCCATTTTAATCCATAATAATTATAATCTACTAAAAAACCCGCAACATTTATTAATGTTAATGCAATCATGATTACATCAAATATGTAATATTTAGAACTTTTTCTATATAGTAATTCTTTTGTCATATATATCACCTATTTAATTTTATCACAATAAAATAGGATGATAAAGGCTATTTATCATCCGCTTTTTCAAATATATATTCAATTTGGTTTGGATATTTTTTAGAAGAGTCATAATTATATTTTAAATATACTTCCACTTCTTTATCATTAATTAAGACTTTTACTCTTGAAGATGTTTCTTTTTTCAGAAATAATTCCTTTGCGTCCTTTTTTGTTATAAGTTTCGCACCTCTTGCGTTTTTATATATCATGACGTTACATTCTTTATTTTTACAAAAATATTTGAATTTATCATCAATTATAGAATCTCCACAAACTGGACATTTACATAATGGTTTTATTTCTTCTTTTAGCGATAATGTTTCTTCTTCTGATTCTGCACTCGCATTAAAATCAAATGTTAAAACATTAGGGTATTCTAATGCGCCATTGTATTCATAATGCATTAATGCTTCAAAATCATGTTTAGTCTTTTTCGATGTGCAAAGTACCTTAGTAGCGCTATCTCCTGTTGTAAGTAAGTTTTTAACTTGATTTCTTGTAATAAGCTTAGCTCCTAAAGCATTCTTTAAAATGTAGACTTTACATTCTTTATTACTACAAGAATAAACTTTATCACGTTCTATCACATCACTTTGGCATATAGGACATTTACATACAACATTCGATAATTTTGAATCTAAAGAATTTATGTCTTTAATATCACTTACAAACTTTTTTGTAAAATCATTTATATCTTGAAGAAATATTTTGTGATCATATTCTCCTTTTGATATTAAATCGAGTTTACGCTCAAATGTTGCGGTAAGAGATACTGACTTAATGTCATCACCGGGTATTGTATCTATTAAATCCATTCCTTTTTTTGTCGCAATAATAGATTTCTTTTTATCTAATTCAATAAATCCTCTATTCTTTAAATCAACAATAATTTGTGCACGTGTCGCTTCAGTTCCTATTCCCTCAATTTTCTTTAATACGTCTTTATCATCTTTTGATTCTACATATTTTGATGGATTTTTCATCATACGTATTAAAGAACCTTCAGTAAATCTTGAAGGTGGTGTTGTTTTACCTTCTTCTAGTTCTAGATTTGAAATTTCTATTACATCATCTTTTTTTAGCGGCAAGAAGTTTTTTACTTCTGATGCTTTTTTACCATATTTATAAGCTTCTCTATGGCCAAGAGATGTGCATATTTCCATTTCAGTTTGAAAATGAGCATCATTTCTTACAAATTCTATTTTTTGTTTCTCTAACACCGCATCATCTAAGAATGAAGCTAAAAATCTTTCAACAATGGCCATATATACTTTCTTTTCAAAATCATTTAGCGCAAGTATTTTTTCTCTTGTTGTTTTAAATGTAGTAGGCGTTAAGGCTTCATGGGCTCCGATATCTTTTTTAGATATCATCATTTTGTTTATTTGCCTTTTTTCATTAATTATTTTATTCGCAACTTCAGTTGAAACAACTAAACTTTTAAGTATTTGATATGATTTTTTAGCTAGGCTATCTGAAATATGATTTTCATCTGTACGTGGATATGTTATAAGTTTATGTGTTTCATAGAGTGCTTGTGCTGTATTTAAAACATCCATTGCGCTCATTTTATATCTTTTATCCATATCTATTTGAAGATCTGATAGTGAATATAGCATTTTAGGCTTTTCATATCGTTTTGTGGTTTCGCATACAATAATTTTTGCGGTTCCTGTCCCAATTTCATTTATAATCTTTTCAGCATCTTCTTTATGCTTGAATTTGTTACCATCTAAATCCTCATCAACATAATAAGCACTGATAGGCGTGTCTTCTTTATGCGCTACAGCTTTAATCTTATAAAAATCCTGTGGCTTAAAATTTTTAATTTCATTTTCTAAATCACAAATTATTCTAAGTGTTGGTGTTTGTACACGTCCTATTGTAAGAATTGTACCATTACCAAATTTTGTAGTCATAGCTCTAGTAGCGTTAAGTCCTATAATATAATCCGCATATGAACGTGATTTACCCGCAAAGAATACATTGTTATACACACTTTCGCTAAGACGCCCCTCAAAAGATTCTAAAATACCATCTGGTGTTTGAGATTCAATCCACATTCTAGATACCTTAGGAACTCTTTTCCCTACATAGTGATATAAATTTCGAAATATTAAATCCCCTTCCCTATCCGAATCACACGCATTAACGACTTCTTCTATATCATCTCTTTTTACAAGTGATTCTACTATTTTATATTGTTCACTAACACTTTTATTAACCTCAAGTGGTATATTATCAAACTCAAATGGTAATGTATTTAAATCCCATTTTTTATATTTAATATCTATATCCCCTGGCATCTTAAGTGTTAAAAGATGACCTATACAATGAGTATAAATAAAGTTTTTACCAAAAGCTGCGCCTTTAGCCATTCGTGGCTTAACATTTTCAAGTTTCGCATCTATTATATTTTTCATTACACTAGGTTTTTCAGCAATTATAAGTATCATATCCATATATCCTTTCAAGAAATATATATTAATTATATATGTATTTTACTTTGTCTTTTTTATAAAATATGTTAAAATTCTAAAAAATGGAGGATTAAATATGCTAGTCGCAATAAGTTATCAAAACGAAAACGTATTTCCACACTTTGGAGATACAAAAGAATTCATGCTATATGAAATAGAAGATAATAAAATAATATCTTCTAAAATGGTTGACTCAAATGGTGCATCCCACATAGACCTTATTCCTTTCTTAAAAAATTTAGGAATAAATGCGCTAATATGTGGTGGTATGGGAACATTCGCTTATGATTTGCTTACTAAAAATAACATCGCAGTCTATAACGGTGTATCAGGTAGTGCAAAAGACGCAATAAATAATTTTATTAATGGGAATTTAAAATTTAATAAAGACGCATTACATAATTGTTCACATCACCATTAATTTTATAAAAAGAACACTAGAATATCTAATGTTCTTTTTTTATTTAATCTAATAATTTACCTTTAAATCTAGTAATACCAACTAAAGCACAACCTTCTAAAAATGGTTTATTTATTACTTTTAAATAATCCTTTATTTCTTCTGATTCCGCCCCTGGCTGTATTAAAACCACTTTATAATTCTTACTACATTCCTTTAAGAAATTTATTCCTAACGAAGGGTTTATGCATAAAACAATAACATCTATTTCATCATTAATATCGTTTAAAGATTTTAATTCTTTATACACAGGATATACTATGTATCCATAATGAATTAAATTATCTTTTATTTTCTTAGCATATTTATCATCTACTATAGTATTACCTACTACAGCAAATCTTTTAAAATTCATTATATCTTTTAATTCCATATTACTTGATATAAATAACTCTTCCGTCTTTTATAGTTTTTGTAGGATACTCATTCATAAGACTATAACCAAGTGCTACATGTCCTATACCTTCATATTCATCAAAATTAATACTAGCTTCTTTTAAAATTTCCTTTCCTTCATCTGATAACAATTCTTCCTTAGCTCTATGAATCCAAATTGAACCAAGTCCTAAAGCTTCGGCTTCGACTAACATATTTTCAATCATAATAGAGCCATCATATACACAGTTAGGGCCTTTTTTAACTAATACTAAAAATACTACAGGGGCACCATAAAAAGGGTCTCCTTCTCTAGAACCTATTTTTGCATTTAAAGCACTAAGTTTATCACGCACTTCTTTGTTTGTTATAGTAAGTATTATACCTGTTTGAATATTTTTTGAACTTGGTGCATATAAACCTGCTTCAATAACTTTACTTATTTTTTCTTCTTCAACCATCTCTGATGAAAACTTACGACATGATCTTCTTGATTTTAAAATATCTAACATTTCCATATATTAAATCACCTCACCTAATTATAGCACATATTAAAAATATTAAAATATAAAAAGGACAGTTGTTTCAGGTCAACCGTCCCACTAGAAAGGTATATAAAATTGTCGGATTTTAAACCGATAGTATCGGTACTAATTTACCAAATACAATATCATTATAATTAATTTCATTTAATAGTCAAGAATTATAATTTTTATTTTTTTTATTTAATAAATCCGCCTAAATTCATAAAAAGTTCTAATTATCCGGGTTTTGAAGTTGTTGTGCTAAGATAACCTATACTCTCTGAAATAAGGTCTTACTTAAACTTTATTTTCTATTAAACCATTCATATTTCTATCTCCTTCTAAATTAATCTCAAAATACACACTATCTTCCATCATATAAGTATCTAACATAGAATCGTTTCCTAAACTAACGACATCATATTTATTAATTTATACGATATCAAAATTCTTTATTTCTAAATACACTTTAAATACTATAAATATTTTAGAATAATCATAACCTTCTTTTGAAATAGTTGTATATTTTGCATTTTTAAAAAGTATGATATTACCATAAGTATTTCATGATATTGTTTTGGATATTGTACATAAAGAATTTATCTTTATTTTATCAAATCTAAATTTATTTTCTTCTACACTCATCTCTACATTAATTGTCTAAACATTGAAATAACATCATCTAACGAGGCTTCTTTAGGATTACCTGGATAACATGCATCTTTAAGTTCATCCTTTGATAAAGAAATTAAATCTTCTTCTTTTATACTTTCACACTTTTTAAGAATTCCTACATCTTCAGATGATTTCTTTTTGGAATTAATCACAGCACTTCTATATTCTTCTTGGCTCATACTAGTAGTATCGGCACTGAAAGCTTCAGATATATCTTTGTATTTAGTGCCTGATACATCTTTGTTAAATTTCATTGCAATTGGAAGTAACTCCATAAGCTAATAAATCAGGATCTGTACAAACTAATATCCACAAATAAAATATAATTTTTAAAACGCATATATATTTTTTTTATATATCTTAAATTATTAAATTTATTGAAATATAAAAATTTATGCGCTATTAATTTTATATAAGGGGGGATTATATTATGAAAAAAATATTACTTTTATCATTGTCATTATCTATATTTTTTATTTGTGTAAGGGTATTCGCTTTTAATGAATTAGGCACTAGTTCTGTAAATATTACATATACTGATGGAACAAATGATTATAAATCTATAAGAGAAGATTATTATATTACATCAAATGATAATAAAATTTTTTTTCAGGTGAGGAAATTATTACCGATAATGGACGCTTTAACAACCATGCAGATGTAGTAAAAATCAGTAAAAGATATGATTTCGGTTTAAACGAATTATATAATGAGGGTTATAGAACTGCCGCAATAGAAATCAGAATGGATTTAAAAGAAATTGATGATGGATACCGACATATTTTTATATATGATAATTTATGCAATGGTAAATTACTTTTAGGCGCTACTTTCGAACATGGTTCTGGTTTTAGAAATGATACTTTGGCAAAATATTATTTTTATTTAGAACTAAATCTATTAGATATTTTAGATGGAGATTTTATAGTCCGTTATGACGCATCTGGAAAAGGAAATTATGATTGGCAAAAAAATATCTATGGACATGTTTTTAGCAAATGCCGTCACTGATTACT
>CAVFNL010000029.1:0-3984 GCA_963623875.1 Parabacteroides distasonis
TAAAATGGTACTGGAAGAAAGGACTGAATGTTGACAGTAAATTATAGTCAACATCGGCACTTCTGGTGCCATTTTTTTATTATGAGAAATATAAAGTATTCAAAGGAATTTATAGAAACTGTATCTAAGGATCCCAGAGTTAAACACATTGATTCGTCAACTGTAAGATTTACCCTAGAATTTAGACAACAACTATATGATTTAATTTATCCAAATTTAACTGTGTCTAATTTGAAAAATGCTTTTAAAAAATTGGGATTTGCTTTTAAATTAGACGGAGATTGTTACTTCACTATGATTAAAAATTTCAAAAAGTGTAGGCCTAAAGGCGCAGCTAATGTACAGCTTTATCACTATGATTATCAAAATAAATTTAACATAGATGAATCCTATAATGAATTTTTGCTTTCTACTGGTTTATTTATAGAATCCAAATCTGGAATCAAGCCAACCACAAAATTAATGAGAGATATTAATGCTAGATATCCAGAGGTAGGTGTTGCCGATTATCTTTTTTCGATTGGAATTGATTTGAATCGTTTTGGATATCGAAGATTATATATGATTGAACAAAAACTGAAACATTATGATGAGAATAGTGATTCTTTTTCAACTGAAGATATTAGTTACTTGTCAAAACACCCTTATGTTAAAAAAATCACCAATAAAATGATAACCTTTGAAGATAATTTCTTTTCTGAAGCCCAGTCTTTTAAAGGATTATCCATTAATGAAATACTGGATATATTTGAAATTGGTGCTTCTCGAATTAGTTACAATAGAAAAATTAGATTACAATCTAAAATTAATGCTTATGATCAAGCCAAAGTTAAACCACTTGAAAAGAATATAGAACTTCTTCTTAAGATTGAAAACAATAAATTAAATGCCTTATCTACAATGTTTGTTAAAGATATGAATGTAATTAAAGATCATATACATTCATTGGCTTGTAGCCAAAGAAAAGATATATGCAAATATATTAGAGTTCTTCTTAACAATAAGTACTGCATTTATAAGTTAAATGAATTGCTAAAGATGACTGGAATATCTAGATCTTCTTATTATTCGATTTTGAAGAATAAGAATTATGGTAAATACGAAAAAGATAAAACATTAAGAGATTTAAATGATAAAACTTATATTGAAAGTGTTATTAACTCTAATAAATATCCTAAAGGAAATCGAATGATTTATATGTTACTTAGGCGTATAGGAAAGCCTATGAGTAGGAATAAAATATATAGATTATGTAAAAAGTTTAATATTAACTGTAATGTTCGTAAACATAACAAATGTAGACAAGCTATGAATGCTTTGTTAGAAAGGAATGTGAAAGATAATTTGCTTAAAAGAAAGTTTAAGTTATCAAAACCTAATCAAATTACTTTAACTGATGTATCTTATCTTAAATGTTCTTTTGGTACTGTTTATTTATCAGCTCTTAAGGATGGTTGCAGCGGTAAGGTTAAGCTTATTGTTAGTAAATATAATGATTTAGAACTAGCGTTAAATACTTTAGATTTATTAACAAAAAATACTGGAGGAACTAAACTATTTCATTCGGATCAAGGTGCATTATATTTAAGTGATAGTTTTCAAAATAAATTAAATGCCTTAGGCTACACACAATCTATGTCTAAAAGAGGGAATTGTTGGGACAATGCACCTCAGGAATCTTTCTTTGGGCATATGAAGGATGAGGTTGATCTTAAGAAATTTGACTCTTTTCAAAGTGTAGTTCAAGAGATTGAGGAATATGAACATTATTATAATTATGAAAGACCTCAATGGAATAGGTGTATGATGACACCTATAGAATTTGAATCATATATTAATTCATTAGATGAGGTAAAGTATAAGGAATACTATGATAAGGAACTCGATAAATATAACAAAATGATGGAAAATGCTAGAATGCTTGCGGTTAAACGTGCAAAAAATATGGGAATTGTTATAAACCTATAGTATACTAAAATTATATATATGGAGGATTTTTATATGAGTTTAACTAAGAAAGAACTAGAAATATTACTTAAAGATAATAAATATGTAAAGAAAATAACTAATGATTCAGGAATTATGTACACTGAAGAATTTTACCTTGAGATATGTAATAAAATTAATGAGGGAATGGATAGACTAGATGCTTATGCTTCTTTAGGATTTGATATAGAGAAGCTTGGCGAAAATAGAGCTTATTCTGCATGTAAGAGAGCTATGGAAAAATCAAAAAATAGATTCAAAAAAATGAAGTTTGTCAATGGAACTATACCTTACAGTGAAATGGGAAAAATGACACCTGAAGAGGAACTTGATTATCTTCGTTCTAGAGTTTGTTTTTTAGAGATGGCTCAAAATATAAAAAAAAACTACCCAGACGTATTCGAGGAACTCTTTACATCTTCCAAGAATCAAGAGTAGAGGATTATTTTCAAATTATTAAATCCGAATATGAACGTGAAGATAATATCTTTACTATTGATCAACTTTGTCTTATGCTTGATGTTAGTAAGAGTGGTTATTATAACTGGCTAAATAGACGTACTAATCCTTCTCAGCGTGAAATTCGAGAAAAGGAATTAGAAGATAAATTAAAGCCAATATTTGCTAAAATTATTAGGAAGGTTGGCCATGTGCCTGGTAAACGCACTTTCCAAGTATATTTAGTTCGCGACTTCGATATGAAAGTTAGCGTTAAAAATTGTGCTAAAATAATGAAGAAAATGAATATTGTTGCTTCTCTTCCTCATAAAGATGCTTATAAGGGTCAAGCTACATACAATCATGTATGTGCTTCTATACAAGATAGAGTTAAAAGAAATTTTGCAGTTGCACCTCGAACTGTTATATTAACTGATATAACATACCTTTACTATGGACCTAACAGGGAATTGTTCTACCTTTGCGCTTTTAAGGATGCTTATACATGTGAAATACTTGGTAAAGCTTTAAGTAAACGTATGAATGTTGAACTTGTTAAAGAAGCTTATAATGATATGATGGCTAAACATAAAGATACCTTTAAGAAAGATTTATCTGTATATATTCATCATGATCAAGGTTCTCAATATCTTTCAACTGAATTTAAACAAATCTTGAGTGATAACAAGTTTGTTCAATCTTGTTCACGTAGAGGAAACTCTCAAGATAATGCACCTATGGAATCATTCTTTGGTCGTCTTAAAACGGCAATTATTGATTTACTAGTATTATGTGATGATTATGAAACTGCAGCTCTTATGACTAATAATTATATTAATGATTATAACAATAAACACTATCAATATAATTTAGGAGGACTTACTCCTACTGAATTCTATCAATATTGTATGACAGGAATATATTCTCTAAAAGAATATTATGGTATTCCTGAAGAGAAATTAAACTCAATTGAGTCTTGTATTTTAGCTAGAAAAGAAACTGCAAAAAAGAAAAGAGAGAAAATTAATGCAATTAGTAAAAACACTAAGGAAACAAAGACTGAGAAAGGGGACTATATTGACCCTATAGCTATTATTATAAGAGATAGGAAAGTTGTTCAAAAAATTATTGACGATTTTACTATTGAAAAGAAATTGATAGACGAACAAATTGATAAATATAATCAGTTATTAGAGTCTATAACTAAAGCTGAACTATTCATACTAAATGCGAGTGCTGATATTGAAAAAGATATAACTAATCCACAATCTTGGCTTAAGTATGATGAGCTAAAGTATGTAGAACAAATGAATAGATTATTTTAATAACCAGTCCACAAAAATAATTTTTAATGTACTTTTTAACTCAAATTGAATAAATGGAGAGAATGCTTCGAATTTTTAAAAAATTGCAATTTTCGAAGGTTTTTGTTATGGCTTGAAATATGAGTGTTCATGACAAAAAAAGATGATGAAAACTCACCATCTTTACTTGCAAATTAAAATTATTCAATTTTTACATTACTGTCAGCATTTAGTCCTTGACTTTGGAACCAGTTTA
>CAVFNL010000030.1:0-26460 GCA_963623875.1 Parabacteroides distasonis
ATGAAAAAACAAATAAAAAAAGGATTTACTTTAGTAGAACTTTTAGTAGTAATTGCAATTATTGCAATACTAAGTGTTGTGTCCGTTGTGGGATACACAAGCTTTACTAAGAAAGCTAAAGTATCAAATGATGTAAGTCTTACAAAGCAAATGAATACTATTCTAGATGCTTCTGTTGCAGCAGGAAAGGTATATGCAACTCCACATGAAGCAGTAGTAGATCTTGAAGATGGAGGATTAATTATTAATAAATTAACTCCAACTGCAGATGATTATATATTTGTACTTAACATTAATGGAAGTCAAGGAGAAAAAGTATTACTTTTAGATGAAAACTATAAAGTAAAAGCTCCTGAAGGTGCAGTACTTGGTACAAATAAAGCAGATTATTTTACATTTGTATCATCATTAAAAGAAATTGATAAATATACAAAAGAAGGGTATAGTGTTTATTTAAAGGATACTTTTGATAGTAATACAGTATCTGTAAGTTCAGGCATTGATGTGGGGGATAACGATGGAATTGATGTTGAATATAAAAATACCACAAGTACAGCTAAAGAAGTAATTATTCGTACTAATGGTGGAAATCTTGTAATTAACGATACAAATATAAATAGTCAACAAATGCATTATGGTGATTCTGAAAAGGCTGAAATTACCACTGGAACTTCTTGTTATCACGAATATGGTGATGTTGAAGTCTTAATCGCAAAAACTGGAAAAGTAATTGCAGAAAATGGAAGTAAAGTATCAGTTGCAGTAAGTCAAACAAACGCTAGTATTGAAGTAAAATCAAACGCTGTTGTTGAGACTAAATCGGAAAATATTAGTGCAGACGATGCAAATAAATTAGCAAATGCTGTTGCCGTGGTTGGTACAACACCATATGATTCGATAGAAGATGCAATTGTAGGTGCTAGCGATGGTAATACTGTTAAACTTCTTAAAGATGTTTCAAGCAGTGCAACTATAAATATTAATAAAGCATTAACCTTAGATGGTAATGGACATAAATTAACTACTACTGTAGAAACAACTTCTATTATGTCTATTTCAGGAACAGGTGAATTTACTCTTAAAAATTTAATTGTATATGCAAGTAAGCAAATTAAAAAAGGTAGTGCTGGAGGAGTTAATGCGGATATTAGCATAAATACTTCTGGTAAGGTTAATATTGAGGGTTGTACATTTGATGGAATTAGCTGTGCATATTACAATGTTATTGAATTTGGTGGAGATACAGTTGTAAAAAATGGTACATCATTTATTAACAACACATTTGTTGGTACTTCAATAAGACATAATTGTATTAATATTTTCACTGAAGAAGAAAATGCTACAATTTATTTAACAGGTAATAAATTTAATGATATATCTACATCATCTACAAATCCTATAAGAATTTCAGATTATACTAATACTGCAGTAACATTTGAAATTAAAGATAATGAATATAGTTATATTGCAGCATCTAACTCAGTTTTATATGATGGATTTGCTTTAATTCAAAATAATAAAGGTGGAGTAGAGAATATTAAGTTGAATTTTACTAATCTAATGGTCAATGGTAATGTAGCTACTTCTAATAATCAAGGAACTCATGATCAAGTTTATTATATCTTCACAAATAGTACTCAGGCTGTAACTTTTGATGGGTTAAAAGAAGTTACATTTAATAAATAATTTAATATTTCCATTGTAAAAAGATAAGTCTCATAAATGTGGGACTTATTTTTATTATATTTAGCACTACCTAGTAATACTAGAAGCGTAAAAGCAGTTATAAAAACAACTTATTTGTACACATAAAAATCATTCAGCCGACAAAGTTAATGTTACGTCCGTAGCAAGTGAATCTTATCATGAATATGGAAAAGTAAATACTGTTTTATTTGCTAAAGGTAGATTTGTAGCCGAATCGAGTCGGAAGTTTCGTTTATAAATGTTACCGCAACTAACGTTGGTGATGTAAAAGCTATAGAAGTACAAACTGGAGCTGAAGTGAAGTAATTGCTGTTACAGCATCAAGTGCCGCAAACGTTGAAGCGCTAAAAAAAGTAGTTAGAGGTAATTTAACTGTATATAATCAAACTGATTTAGAAGATAAGATTTGCTAGATCTTCTTAATCCTGTTATAACTTTAATTAATCCATTGTTTTTCCTTACTATTAATTCGTTCAAGTATTTATCTCTTTTGATAATCATAATTTTACCTACTTTTTTTACAAGAAATTGCCTTATTAGTAGCTAAAATAAAATATAATATATATGCTATAGAACTTAAAATGTTGGCATTTATTGAAATGTATATAAGAAAATGATACTATGGAAATACGTAGGAATGACATAATAGTATAAAAATGTGTAGTGTAATATTTTGGTTACTATAATTAGAATTTGAAAAAATTGATTAATATGATGTATACATTGAGTTTTTACAAAGGAGATAGTTTGGTATGAGACTTTATTCTACAATAATTTTTATTGTGGCTATTACTTTTGAAATTTTATCATATTACCTTTCAGAGTATAGAGAAAAACTAAATGAAAAGTTTATTGAAAGCAAGCATGACTTTTTAGCTGTTATTTCTCATCATTTATTAGCTTTATTTAATGTTATGCTTTTAGTTGTATCACATCTTGCGTTACTTTTTTACGCTATTTTAATTTTAACTGTGCTTTTTTCAATGTTAACAAATACAAAAATTCTATTTGATCCAATTTTAAATATGCCATTTTCAATTACTATTATAATTGTATTTGGTTTGATTTTTATTATTTTTGAAATAATGGTAAAAAGGAATATAAAAATTAAAGATAGGATTAATATCTTATGTGATGTGAATAATCCTTATTGTGATGAAAAAATGGGAATTTGTGGCAATCTTAGGTATGAAATAGTTGTGTATGCAATTCCACTTACAATATTATTGTTTTTGGTAAACTTTATTTTAGGTGTAGAGTATGCATAAACCTATAATAAAGGTATTTATTAATTATTATAAATGATTCTTCATAAAAGAATTAACACTGCATATTAGATAAATCTATAGTAATGCAAAAGTTGTACTATAGCTATAGTAGATGATGAAGAAGAATTAAGTAAAACTGATAAAGAAACAGCTCTTAATGCAATTAATAACACTAAGCTTTATGCAGAAGTATTAGGTAATGGAAGCATCGCGGTAAATAGTGATGCTATGAAGTACAACGCGTCATTAAATGCTTATAAAACAGCTGGTAGTGAAAGTTCTATATATCTTGATTTTGGTGAATGTAAAGTTGAGACAACTGCAGAGCAAGCATCTACTATTTATGAAATGTATGATGACTTCAAAGGAATTAATGCATTTAGTGGTGATAAATATAAGATTGAAATGGCTACTGTAACATCAATGCTTGATGAAGATGATTTGGTTGCGGCAAACAATCTTTTATATGAAATTCAAACTAATGTTGGAATGTTAAACATTAACACTATTACTAAATATGCTAGTAATGCAAATGTTGATCTGAAATCCTTAATTGAACAATTTGGTATTGAAATATCAAGTGTCAAAAAAAATATTGTTGAATTTAAAGCTTCTATGAAATCTCAAGCATTTGCGTCTATAATAAATTTAATATCTGATGATTTTAAATTAGAAAATACAAATTCTGTTTATTCACTTACTCTTATGGTTGATGCTACAACAGGGTATATTAAGACCTTAGCGTTAGATTTTAGCAACATTAAAGGTACATATAAAGATGAAGATGGTACACTTGCGTTTAATGCTAGTAAATTAACTGCAAGTCTAGATTTCACATATAATGATGAAGTTGTAGAAAAGAGCGCACCTAATGCAACTTATAAGACAGCATTAGAATTATATGATAAGTATTTAAAAAACTTTGGTGAATAGAATTAGAGTGAAATTGCATAATAAGCAATGACATGTTAAATAAATTATTGTCTGAAAAAGGTAGTTGTGGTATTTATTATCATAACTACTTTTTTAATTTGATAAATAGTATGAAATGCTTAAGTAAAAACAACGATTGCATCTATTAATATAATTTATGGAAAGCTTTCTTCATGAAATGTGATAACGAGCTCTTGAACATCCTATTTTTTTGGATGGTATTTATATTTAAAACTTAATTTTGTGAAAAATAACATAATTTTTTTAAGGTAAAATTTACCATTCATGTTATAATTAGATAGGTGATATAATTTATGAAGAGTATACTTTTTAAAACAGAAGAACCCCTAAATATATATGATCAAAATGATATAGTGTTTAAAGATTTAAATCTTGATGATGTCATATCAGAAGTTCTACGTAGAGCTAAACTTTTTGACATAAAAAAATATTATTACACTCCTTTAAAAAACAAAGAAAATATTGTATATAGACATGAAGTATTTAAAGATTTAGAAAATAAAACTCTTTTTGATGATCTCAATTTGTTTTCATATACTATGAATAGAAAACTTCAAGAACTTAAAGTAGCTAATACTATGAAGTTTGAAGTTTATAGGCAAATAGAACTTAAAAAGAAAATAGAAGATGTAATAGTTATATTAAAACAATTAATGTCCAATTTATCTAAATATGAAATTAAATCAGAAGCTTTAAATATGATGAAGTCATATATTTCTGATTTCCTTTCAAGCGAAAAAGTTAAATTTGTTTTAGAAGATATGGCACTTATTAATGAAGAAATGAAGAAAGTTAGGTATCGACTAGCTTTTGAAAATGGTACTATAAAAATCGCAAAAGATGAAAAAGAAGAATTATTACGTGACAAGATTTTAGATGTTGTTTCTATGTATCACGTAGAAAATCCAGTTGATTTTTCTTTAGATTATGGACAATTACCTGTTCATTTTTTAGGCCAAATATACCGCGAGATTTCTAAAATGTATCCAATAGAATTTAAACATCTGGAGCTGTTTAGTAAACATTTTGATACATTCATTGATAAAGTTATAGTGGGATTTTCTAATGATATTCAATTCTACATTTCGTATATTGAAATTATGGATAGAATTAAATCTATGGGATTATCATTTTCTATTCCTAAAATCAATGAAGGAGAATGTTATTGTATAAAAGGTTATGATATGGCTTTAGCACTTAAATTTTATGTAACAGGTGCTAATATTGTTGTTAATGATTTTATGTATAATAATGATGAATATGCCCTAATCATATCAGGACCAAACCAAGGTGGAAAAACAACATTCAGTAGATATTTAGGACAAGTATTTTATCTTGCGTCACTTGGTGTACCTGTGTGTGGTGTATCTTCATCGATAGACATAGTTGATAGAATATATACTATGTATGAGGTTGAAGAAGCTTCAACAAATCTTAATGGTAAACTAAAGTCTGAATTATTAAGAATTAAAAATATAATGGATTTAATGCAAGAAAATTCGCTGTTTATCTTAAATGAGGTATTCGCATCAACTGCTCTAGAAGATGGAATAATACTTGGTAAGAAGATTATGGAACTTGTTAAATCTAAGCATAGTAAAATGGCATTCGTAACATTTATTGAAGAATTATCGAAAAACGATTTAGGAACTGTTGCGATGGGTTCTGTGGTAGATATGACAGATCCTAGTATAAGAACATTCGAAATATTAAGAAAAACAGATAATTCTAATACGTATGCAAAATCTATTGCTGCAAAAAATCATGTTTCATACGATGATATATTAAGGAGGGTAGAATAAATATGAAATCTTATTTACTATACCCAGATAGGGATTATGTGAATGTTGATAATAAAGAAACATATACTGACCTTTGGTATACAACTATTGTTAATCATTTATGTGTCTATGATAAATATATAAAAGAAATATATTTAAACCCTGTAAGTTTAATGACAACAGATAAGAATGTTATTTATTATAGGCAATCTGTTTTAAGAGACTGTATTAAGAATAGGGAAGTTGTTACAAACCTATATCAATTTATACAAGAGTTATTGCAAGATATATATAATGATAGATTTGAACTTCAATCAAAACATATTACTAAATCATTCGATTCGACAAGAAGAATATCAAAGAAGCTTTTGATGGCTTTAGAGAATATGAATAGATATTATACAAAATATAAAGACTTATTTAAGTCAGTTGGATTCAAATCATACATTGATAGATTTTTAAATGTATTCAATCTTGAATATATTGAAAAATTAAACTATATGTTTGTTCATCTAGAATTTCCTAAAGGTTATTATGTGCAAGGTTCTTTAAATGAAAGGCTTGAGATTGCAAATCTTGAGATATATGATGAGAAATCATCTATAAAAGAACAAAAGCGCAAATTAGAACCAATAGGAGTTCAATTAAGAAATAAAGTATCAATGTTTAAAGCATATGATATAGAAATTAAAGAAGATAAAGAATGGAAACATAAGAAAGTAATAGAAAATCCAAATGCAATCGCATCAGCCGAAACAGATTATATGCATTTTACTGATAAAGTATTACTATCATTAGCGCCTTCTATTTGTAATTTATTTAATGATGTAGTAGAATATCTAAAGAAGAGCCGTGAAGAAATGGCATTTTATATTGGAGCGATTAATCTGTATGATAAATTAATTGCAAAAGGTATGCCAATATGTACACCTAAGGTAATGGATAGTACATCGTTTTCATGCGATGGCTTATATGATGTAGCGCTAGCCTTAGAATCTAATTCTTTAGTTGTAGGAAATACATTAAAAACAAACTCTAGTATTACATACATAAGTGGAGCAAACCAAGGTGGTAAAACAACATTCTTAAGGTCTTATGGTCAAGCAATCATAATGATGCAACTAGGACTATTTGTTGCAGGGAAATCATTTGAGTCTAATACATTTACAAAAATATTCACGCACTTCAATAAAGAAGAAGATAAGAGTATGGAAAGTGGAAAACTTGATGAAGAACTTAAGAGATTTGATGAAATCATGAATAATGTTAAGCGTGGCTCATTAATATTATTCAATGAATCATTTCAATCAACATCTGAAAGAGAAGGATCAGAAATAGCATTTGATATAATAAAGGCTTTACATGAAAAAGGTGTTACAACTCTTTCTGTATCACATATGTATCATTTGTATTATCTATTAGATGATTATTATAAAAATGATGAAGTTTATTATCTAAGAGCTACCCGTGATGAAGATGGACAAAGATGTTATACATTAATTCCGTCTAAGCCACTTACTACTGCATATGCAATGGATATCTATAAGGAGATATTTTAATGGAAATTTATCTTAAAAAAACAATAGGTGGTTATAATATAATATCTAATGATGATAAAAAGATATTATATAGGGTAAAAAGAAGAAAAGTTCTTGGAGAAAGATATGCTATAGAGCGTAATAGTAAAATTGAAGCTCTAATTATAAGAAATCCATATAATATAAAAAAAGCTGATCTTAAAGTGCTTGGTGAGGATTATGGATACATATCTTGTGATTGGAACGATAGACTTGATGTAGTGCTTTCTAACAAATGGTATCTTACAGATATTATAAAAGGAGAGTTTACAATAAGGTCTTATGGTAAAATAGTAGCAAAGGTTTTGTGCAAGTATAGCCTTGATGCTGCATATGTAATACAAACTAGTGATGTTGATTCATTACTTTGCATTTGTACAATTATACTTGCATTAGATATTATTAATTATAATGAGGAGAATTTTTAAAATGAGAAGAATGGAAATTAGAGCAAGAAAATTAGAATTTAGCAATGACTTTAGTATGAATGAGTTTAGAATTAATCCAAGCATTAAATTTAATGCTCGTGAATTAAACTTAACTGCTGAAGATAAAGGTGATGTTAATCGTCATGTATTCAGCTTACAAAATAATGTAACAATTGAATCAACAGAAGAAAATAAAACACCTATTAGGCTTGATGTTATTATTGAAGGTATGTTTGAATTTGTTGATGAAGCACAAGAAGAAATTGATAAGTTTATGAAAGTTAGTGCACCTGAAATTGTATATGCACAAACAAGATCAATTGTTTCATCTCTTACTGCTCAAGCAGGAGGAGTATCAACAATCGTTTTACCTCTTATTGACTTTACAAAACAAGCAGAAGATCAAGCAAAAGCAAACTAAAAGGTAGGAAAGAAATATGAGTAATAAGAAGATTCCGGTAACACTTCTTACAGGTTACCTAGGAGCTGGAAAAACAACTCTTTTAAACTATGTTTTACAAAACCAAAAAGGATATAAGGTTGCGGTTATTGTAAATGATATTGGAGAAGTTAACATTGATGCGTCTTTAATTGAAAAAAATGGATTCGTAAATGAAAAAGATGAAAATCTTGTTCCACTAACAAATGGATGCATTTGCTGTACATTAAAAACTGATTTAATGAATCAAATCACACAACTTGCAGAAAGTGGAAATTTCAATTATATCTTAATTGAAGCATCAGGGATTTGCGAGCCACTTCCAATTGCCCAATCTATTACAGCTCTTGAAGATGAGAGCCAAACAGATTTCCCATCTATTGTACGTCTTGATAACATAGTTACTGTTGTAGATGCAAAGAGAATGTATGATGAATTCATGAATGCAGAAGATTTAA
Organism: Parabacteroides distasonis; assembly: GCA_963623875.1. GTDB lineage: Bacteria > Bacillota_I > Bacilli_A > Acholeplasmatales > Anaeroplasmataceae > UBA3206. Next base: position 8,613 of record CAVFNL010000030.1, read on the forward strand.
AGAAAGAAAATCTTGAAGAAGATGATATTGAAAACTTATTAATTCAACAAATTGAATTCTGTAATACAATTGTTCTTAATAAAGTAGATATGATTTCTGAAAAAGATAAAAATGAAGTTATCGCAGTAATTAAATCACTTCAAAAAGAAGCTAAAATTATTGAAGCTAACTATGGTGTTGTGTCTTTAGATGAAATATTTGATACTAATAATTTTGATTTTGAAAAAGTAGGTATGTCAGCTGAATGGATTAAAGCATTAAATGCTGAAGAAGATGACGATGATGACGATGATGACGATCATGACGAGCATGAACATCACCATGACCACGATCATGAGGATGAAGATGATGACCACGATGAACACGAACACCATCATCACCATCACCACCACGGTGAAGGAGAAGCTCTAGAATATGGAATTTCAACATTCGTATATGAAGCACGTCGTCCTTTTGATAGATTAATGTTTGAAGATTTTGTGTCAGGTGATTGGCCAAGAGCTATTATTAGATCTAAAGGTTTATGCTGGTTCTCTAATGAACGTGATATGGCATTTATATTTGAACAAAGTGGAAAGCAAAAGACACTTGGTGAAATGGGACGTTGGATTGCCTCAGCTCCTAAGAAAAAACAACAAGAACTTATTGCGGAAAATCCTGATGTCTTAAAGAATTGGGATGAAGTATACGGAGACCGCGAACAACGTATTGTTTTCATAGGACATAATATGGATAAGGATCTAATTATTAAGGAATTAGATAAATGTTTAGTAAAATAAAAGGATATATACCACCTCTTATTATAGGGGTGGTTATTATAATTTTAATGATTCTTGAAAAAAATGATGTTTTTTATTCGTTTGATAGAGACATCACAAGAACTATAGTTGATCATAGAGGCAATAAATATGGTGTTTGTTATTGGATTTCAAGAATACTTACAGAATTTTCAAATTTTTGGATATTAGTATCTTTATTAATAATATTTGGATTTTATTTCAAATGGGATTATAGAATTTGGTATTTAGCTGTTATATGCATTGTTACAATAGGACTTAATGCTTCAATAAAAGCTATTGTAGCACGTGATAGACCACCTCTTGATTATAGGTGGATGAAGGAGACATCATACTCATTCCCTTCAACACATAGTGCTATTGCGATGGGAGTGTATTTTAGTTTTTTTATTGTTTCAGATGACACGATAAAAAATAAAATAATAAAAAATATTGTAAAATACGTATCTCTTGTGGTGATTATAATAGTGCCTATAACAAGAGTTGTTCTTGCGGTACATTATACAACAGATGTTATTGCAGGACTTTTAGTAGGGCTTTTTGTAGCACTTTTGGGATATAATATATATTTTAGAAAAAAAGTTTCTAAAATAGAAAACAAATAGGAATTAAAATGGAACTATTAAATTTATATTTGACTTTTTTTAAACTAGGACTTGTAAATTTTGGTGGTGGTTATGCGATGTTACCACTACTTGAACGTGAATTAGTTTTTAAGAAGAAGTGGACTACAAAAGAAGAACTTACAGATTATTATGCAGTAGGACAGTGCACACCAGGTGCAATAGCTGTAAATGTTTCAACGTTTATTGGCTATAAAAGAAAAGGTGTACTTGGAGGGATAGCCGCAACTTTAGGCTTTATTTCACCAGCATTCATAATTATATTTATTATTGCGTCCCTATTATCTAGTTTTAGTGATAATAAATATATTTCTCATGCACTTGTAGGAATAAGAGTTGTTGTGTTCTTTTTAGTGTTATCTTCAATAGTAAAAATATTTAAGAGTTCCTGTAAAGGCATTACACCAAAAGTAATCGCAGTTCTTGTAGGAATACTATCTATTATACTTAGTGTTCCTTTATATATTTATGTAATACTTGCGGCAATCTTTGGAATAGTATTTAATGTTATAAAAGAAAAAAATAAAGAATTAAAAGAAGTAGAAGATAATTTAGATAAAGAAGAAAAAATAAAACAATCCAAAAAGAAAAGTATAATTAATATATTTATAGCAATTTTATCGTTTGTTTTAATAATGGTATGTTGCATGATTATATCGATTATAAAAGATGATTTATTGAGTTTTAAATTATATTTCCAATTCTTTAAAATAGGACTTTGTGCTTTTGGTGGAGGACTTGCGACGCTTCCGTTTTTAAAAGAATTGTCTATAAATACATCGTGGTTTTCTTTGACTGAACTCGCAAATATGATTGCGGTATCAGAATCAACACCTGGCGCAATGGGGATTAATATGTCTACTTATGTAGGATATATGGTCTTTGCAAATAATTATCATAATATGTTTTTAAATTTTATATCAAGTATTATATCTACTCTAGGCCTTGTGACACCATCTATTATAGTAATATGTATTGTTGCGCTATTTTTAGATAAATTTAAAAATAATAAATATGTATCTTATGCCTTTTATGGCTTAAGAGCTGCGTCTGTAGGTCTTATGATAGCAGCTTTATATTCAATTGCCGAAGTGGCGCTTATGTCTAATTCTTGTGTAGTAGATGTATTTAAGACATCGTTTTCTAATGTATCTTTTAAAACTTTCTTTAAATGCTTAAGTTCATCTTGTGATTTAATATTTAATTATAAAAATATTTGTGTAGGACTTTTGTTTGCATTTTTAATCTTTAAATTTAAAAAACACCCAATATTATATATTTTTATGGGCGCAATCGTTGGAATTTTGTTATGGATGTAGATGGTGTCCGAATAATGGTCACCATCTTATTTTGTTTTTTGATATAAATATAGTATGCCCTAGGGAGAAAATGTTATAGTTTTAGGGCACAAAAAAATATGCTTTTACAAGCATGTTTTTTTTACAAATAAAAAAAATGTGGCATTGCCACATTCTATAATTTTATTTCATCGCCTAAATTTTCTTTAGCAATAGATAACATTAATTTAATTCTATTCTCTTGGTTAACTCTTGTAGCGGATGGGTCATAATCTATTGGTGAAATGTTAGCTTCAGGATGTTTAGCTTTTATTTTTCTTATAACACCTTTTCCACAAATATGGTTAGGTAGACATCCGAATGGTTGAGCACAAACGATATTAGGATATCCTGATTCAATAAGTTCCATCATTTCTGCAGTAAGTAACCAGCCTTCTCCCATCTTAACACCATGGTCTAATATACCTTCAGATAAATCTTTTGTATGCTTAAATTTTCCCATAGGAGTATATTTAGTAAGTTTAATTGATTTAATAATAATACCCTCAAGTTTATCGATGTACCATATTACAAGTTTTGATAGACGTTTGGCTTTTTTAGATACACCACCATAGTATTCATCATCATAAAGTGTATTGTATAAGCAATATAATACATATCCAAACAATCCTGGGACATATATTTCGGCACCTTCAGATATAAGAAGATCTTCTAGATTATTATTACCAAGTGCTGCATATTTAATATATATTTCTCCTACAACACCAACTTTTGGTTTAACTTCTTTTACAATTTCAACTTTATCGAAATCTAAAGCTATTTGTTTTAATAACTTTTTTTGCGCAAAATACGAAGTACCTTTATTTCTTTTGAATAAATCTAAAAGCTTTTGTTGCCATATGTCTACAACTTTTTTGGCATCACCCTTATTTTTTTCATATGAACGAACTTTGTTGTATAAGTACATCATTTGTTCTCCATATACGCAAGCAGCCGCAAGTTTTAATACTAAAGGTTTAGTAAGCTTTAATGCACTATCTTTTTCAAGATTTGATACGTTTAATGATACAACAGGCACAAATCCATAACCAGCTTTAATTAAAGCTTTACGAAGAAGGTGAATGTAGTTTGAAGCTCTACATCCCCCACCTGATTGAGTGATAAGAAGAACTACTTTATCAACATCATCACGGTGATTTAAGTTATCAATAAATTGACCAATTACAAGAAGGGCAGGATAACATGAATCATTATGAACATATTTTAATCCTTCTTCAACAACTTGAGGTCCTGTATTTTGCATAACCTCAGCTTTAAAACCTTGAAGGCGTAGTATACCTTCAAAAAGCCCAAAGTGAATTGGAAGCATAGAAGGTATTAATATGGTATGTGTGTTTTTCATGTCCTCGGTAAAACGAGGATATGTCATTTCTTTCTCCTCCATTATTTATTACCTCCTTGTTGTTTTAATGCTTCAAATAAAGATCTAAGTCTTATACGTACAGCACCTAGATTTGTGATTTCATCAATCTTAATTTGAGTATATATCTTATTCTTTTCTTCAAGTATTCTCTTACATTCATCTGTAGTGACAGCGTCAAGTCCACAACCGAAGGATACTAATTGAATTAAGTTCATATCAGGTTGTGTTGTAACATATTTAGCTGCGGCATATAGACGTGCATGATATGTCCATTGATTTAATACTTGAGTGTTTACTTTTTTAACGGCATTATCCGCAACTGATTCTTCTGATACAACAGCTACATCGAAAGAAGTAATCATTTTATCGATTCCGTGATTTACTTCAGGATCGACATGATAAGGTCTTCCTGCAAGTACTATGATTGGTTTTGATTCAATGCGAGCACGTTCAATAATTTCTTTTCCATGAGCTTTTAAATCTTTTAAGTGCATATCGTATTCAAAATATGCATTAGTAGCTGCTAAAGTAATTTCTTTTTTAGTAATATCTTTGAAATACTTTTGCATAATCTTAAAGATATGTTCTTCAAATCTCTTTTTATCATCAACACTTATAAAATCATATATGAATGTTTTAGAATTCAAATCTAAGACGTTATTTTTAATTTGTTCAGGATAGTAAGCAACTATAGGACAGTTATAATGATTGTCTCCTTTGTGTTCATCAAAATTATAGGACATGCAAGGATAGAATATCTTATCATATCCTTCGTTTAATAATGTTTCAATATGTCCGTGAACAAGCTTAGCTGGGAAACATTCAGTGTCTGATGGAATAGTTGTTTGACCAAGAACATAAGTCTTTGAATTACTAAATCCAGAAGAATGAACTTCAAATCCTAGTGATGTAAGGAATGTATACCAGAATGGGTATAATTCAAACATTGATAAAACCATAGGTATACCAATTTTACCTCTAGAACCTTCTTTTGGTTTATAAGATTGTAATTTAGTTCTTATATATTGGTATAGATTTAGTGAATCATCACCTTTCTTAGTAGAAGTAGGGCGCTCACATCTATTACCTGATATGAATTTATTATTATTTGCGAAAGTATTTATTGTAAGTGAACAATGGTTGTTACATAAACCACACTTAATGTATTTAACGTTGTGAACAAATTCTTTAAGTTCAGCGGCGCTAATAGTTTTAGATTCTTTTAAATGAAGACTCTTAGCATGTAATGCGGCACCGTAAGCACCCATTAATCCGGATATGTTAGGACATACGACATTTAATCCTAATTCACGTTCAAAGGCTCTAAGAACAGCTTCGTTTTTAAATGTTCCACCTTGTACAACGATATGTGTACCAAGTTCTTTAACATTTGTTGCACGAATAACTTTGTATAATGCATTTTTTACAATAGAGATTGAAAGTCCTGCGGAAATATCTTCAATAGTAGCTCCATCTTTTTGGGCTTGCTTAACTGAAGAGTTCATAAATACTGTACATCTTGAACCAAGATCTACAGGTTTTGGTGCAAGAAGTGCCATTTGTGCAAAATCTTTAATATCATAACCAAGTGCGTTAGCAAATGTTTGAAGGAATGATCCACATCCTGAAGAACAAGCTTCGTTTAAGAAAATGTTAGATATTACACCATTTTCAATTTTAAAACATTTGATATCTTGTCCACCTATATCGATAATAAAATCAACTTCTGGCATAAAGTGCTTAGCTGCAGTATAGTGGGCGATAGTTTCAACAAGTCCTGAATCTAAGTTAAATGCATTACGGATTAAATCTTCACCATAACCTGTAGATGCAGAACCAAGTATTTTTATATTTGGATATTTTGAATATATTTCTTCAAATATCTCTTTCATTATTATTACAGGATTTCCTTTGTTTGGATAATAGCGTTCAAATCTAATGTTATCATCTTCATCAATTAAAACCATTTTAAGAGTAGTAGAACCAGAATCTATACCTAAATAGAATCCTTTATCATAACCTTCTATAGGAAGTTCTTTTACATCATCTTTTGCATGACGTTCTCTAAATTCTTTTAATTCATCTTCGTTTTTGAAAAGAGGAGCATTAAAACTGAAGTTTCCGCTAGCTTCTACATTAGTAAATAAATTAATTAATTCATCAAGATTATATTCTTTAGTTCCACAAAGAGCTGTACCAATCGCTACGTAATATAGTGAATTCTCAGGGCAAATACCATCGAGTTTTAAAGTTTCATTAAAAGATTGTTGAAGTTCAGATAAGAAAGTTAAAGGCCCACCAAGATATGCGACTTTACCTTCAATTTTACGTCCTTGCGCAAGACCTCCAACAGTTTGGTTTACAACAGCCTTAAAAATAGATGCGGAAACATCCTTTTTTGAAGCTCCCTGATTTAAAAGAGGTTGAATATCGGTTTTTGCAAAAACTCCACATCTTGAAGCGATTGAATATATTTTTTCATGCTCAGCAGCCATATCATTCATTTCTGGTACTGTAACATTTAAAAGAGTTGCCATTTGATCGATGAACGCACCAGTACCACCAGCACAAGTACCATTCATACGAACTTCCATACCATCTTTTAAGAATAATATTTTAGCATCTTCTCCACCAAGTTCGATTATAACTTCTATTCCTGGAAGAAGTTTATTTGCGGCAATTCTTGTCGCATATACTTCTTGAATAAATTCAACTTCAGTAGCATGAGCGATTCCCATTCCAGCAGAACCTGAAATTGCAAAAGTAGCCTTAGAATCAATTATATTTTCATTTTTTAAAATATTTAGTATTTTTAAAAGATTTTCTTTGATGTGAGAGTAGTGGCGTTGGTATGTTGAATAAATCACATTTGCATCGTTATCTACAACAACACATTTAATAGTAGTAGAACCTATATCTATTCCGATTTTCATATATAATCTTATCCTTTCGAAAGTGCTTTAAAAATAAGCACCGCTATATAGTATTATATTAAAAATATAATTTAGTGTCAATTTTAAGAAGAATACAATTGCGACTTTTTGGTATGATTTTATGGAAAAAATATTGTTGTATTATTTATATTTTCAATGTATAATGGATTAGTAAATATTTTTGAACGAGGTTTTATAATGAAGAAAATAAAAGCGATTTTATTAATGTTAATAGCAATTATATCTGTAACAGTTCTTGCGTCGTGTGGAAAGAAAGCAACAATTACAATTGTAAATGTAACTCCAGGACGTACAAGAATAGGACTTACAATTAAGGTGTCAGACCCTGATGGATTAATTACTTCAAAGTCTGTAGAAGCAATCATTTATAACTCTGATGATGATAAGCTTAAAACTTTAACATTTGATGAATTAGTAGAAGATGAACAAACTCTTACTTTTGATGATCTTGATAAAGAAACAACATATAAACTTGTTGTAAAGGCCACAGTAGATGATAAATCAAAAACATATTATAACAAGAAACATACAACAACATCTGTTGGTTCTTCAAGCGATAATCCTATCAAGATAACAACAAAGGATGAGTTCTTAGCTATCGAATATGATAGAGATGCATATTATTCACTTGAGTCAGATTTAGATTTCCAAGATGAAAAGGGTTCAAAAGGATCATTTGAGCCACTATTTGATGCGACAACAACATTTGATGGTCATTTTGATGGAAATGGTCATACTATTTCAAATTTAGAAATTAAGACATCAGATGTATACTCAGGAATTTTTGGATACATTGGAAAAGGAGCTTCTGTTGAAGATTTAAATATCGATAATATTTCACTTTCTTCAACACTAGGAAGATATCTATATCTAGGAGCTCTTGCAGGATGTAATCAAGGAGAAGTAAAAAATGTACATGCAACAAATGTTACTATCTCTCACTTAGGAACAGCCACAACAAGACAATATATTGGTGGACTTGTTGGAGTTAACTGCTATAAGATTTCAAATTCATCTGTAGAAAATGTATCTATGACACTAAGGTCTAGACTTCAATCTACAGTAGGTGGATTTGTAGGTTCAAATGGTGGTGTAGTTCAAAATGCATTATATGGTATTGAAATCGATTCATGTTACGCAACTTCAGTTGAAATCAAAACAGATTTCGTTACAACACATACAGTTGATAAGGATACTGCGACTGATGCGGACTATATCCAATACACAGGTGGATTTGTAGGAGAAAGTATGTTTAACATTAAGAATTCATATTCTGATGCAAAAATTGTAGGTACTGCGACATTCACAACAGGTTCTAAATTAAATAACTACATCGTAAGTCTTGGAGGATTTGCAGGAAGAGTTATTAATTCATCAACTCTTGAAGGTTGTGTATCTTACTCAAATATTTCATATACTACAGCAGATGCTTATACACTTTATGTAGGAGCATTAATTGGAGAAGTTGTTGATTCAACAGTTACAAATTCATTAGGTATTTTATATGGTGAAAATAGTGTAGTTGACACTGCTAATTACGCAGAAGATACTGATAAAGATATCAAAGAATTATTTGCTAAAAAATTTGATGGAATAGCAAATATAAAGAGTGTGCTTCAAAATCCTACAACTAAGATTACAAATAGTGGATATGTAATGGCAACAGATGCTACAATCAAGACTTCTGAAGAAGGATCATTAAATATTGAATCAGAACAAATTGAATTTGATACCACAGCGCTAAGCGAAAAAGTGTTAGAATTTTATAATAAGAAAACGCAAACTACAAAGTAGTATTAAAATAGGGATTATATTCAAAAAATATAATCCTTTTTTATTTAAAATATAAAATGTATTTTTTAAAGCGTGCTTAAAATAAAAATGTTTAGTGAATAATAAGACATATTTTTGTTTTATGTACTGCTATAGGCTAAAAAATATTGAAAAAAAGCATAAAATAGTATAACATTACATATATATAAAAATTAATTGGAGTAATTATTATGGGACTTAGAATTTATAACTCACTTACTAACAAATTAGAAGAATTTAAATCAATAGAAGATAAAAAGGTAAACATGTATGTTTGTGGACCTACAGTATACAATTATATTCATATCGGTAATGCTCGACCTGTGATTTTTTTTGATACATTAAAAAGATATTTAGAATTCTTAGGATATGAAGTTGTGTATGCATCAAACATAACAGATGTTGATGATAAAATAATTAATAAAGCATTAGAAGAAAATAAAACTGAGAAAGAAATAGCTGAAAGATATGCGGATGTTTATTTTAAGAATGTAAATGATTTAGGTGCTAAGAAGCCAAATTATACACCACATGCGACTGCATATATTGAAAAGATGATTGAATTCATTTCGGATTTAAAAGAAAAAGGATATACATATGAAGTTGATGGAGATGTATATTTTAGAGTATCTAAGATAGAAGATTATGGCGTTCTTTCAAACCAAATAGCAGAATTCTTAGATGCTGGTGTTCGTAAAGCTGTAGATCAAAAGAAAGAAGATCCTAGAGATTTTGTTTTGTGGAAAAAGACTACAAAAGGTATTAAATGGAATTCGCCATTTGGAGAAGGAAGACCGGGGTGGCATACTGAATGTGTTGTAATGTCACATGATATATTCCATCAAATGCTTGATATTCATGGGGGAGGAATGGATTTAAAGTTCCCTCATCATGAAAACGAAATAGCGCAATCAATGGCTTTATATGATAATCATCTTGCAAAATATTGGATGCATGTAGGGCGACTAGACATGAACGGTGAAAAGATGAGTAAATCTTTAGGAAACGTTGTACGTGTTGTAGATTTAAACAAAGATGATTTAATGATTTTAAGACTACTTATAGTGAGTGCGCCATATAGATCAAATATAAATTATAATGATGAATTATTGAATCAGTTTAAAAATGAATATTTAAAGATTACTAGAGCATTTAAGGCCGCATCACTTAAATTAGATTTAGAAAATGTAACATCTTTTGATACTGATTTAGAATCAATAAATTTATTTAAGGAATACATGGATAATGACTTAAATACTCCTAATGTATTGACTTTGGTTGATAATCTTGTAAAAGCAATTAATCAACTTACAAGAAGTAATGCGTTAGAAGAACTTGCAATAAAGACAAATACATTAAAATTAATTCTAGGAATTCTTGGTATCGAACTAGCATATACAAAACTTAGTGATTCAGATAAAGAATTATATAATAAATGGACTATGTTAAAGAAAGAAAAGAATTTTACTGAAGCTGATAAAATAAGAGAAACTCTTACAGAAAGAGGAATAATTTAATGGACGCAAATCTAATGTCAGGCCTTACTCTTGCTTATATCGGGGATACAATATATGAAACATATATTAGAAAAATGAATATAGAAAAGGGAATTAGTAAGGTTAATTTGCTTCATAAGGAAACTATTAAATATACATGTGCTGAATATCAAGCAAAAGGGGCTTTATATTTGCTTAATTCAAATTTATTAAGCGATGAAGAAGTGCAAATATTTAAACGTGGACGAAATAGTAATACAAACAAAACAAGAAAAAGTTTAAGCGTTTTAGATTACAATAACGCAACAGGATTAGAAGCTTTAATTGGCTATTTATATTTTAAAGATAAAATAGAAAGAGCATACGAGCTAATAGAGAGTATTGTATCTAACATAGAAAGTTAGGCGGTGGGTAAAATGCCAAGAAGAAAAAAAGTAGAAATTGAAAATGCTGAAAATGAAAATATTCTTGAAGATGCATCAAAACCTAATTTAGATGTAGAAGAAGAAACAAAGCCTGAAGAAGTTGATAGTGACATAAAAACTTCAGATGAGGAAGAAAATAAAGATAAAGAATCGAACGATGCTTTAGAATCTTCTAAAAGTATTCTTGAAATAGAAAAAGAAAAGGAAATTTCTAATCATACTGAGCAAAAACTTATAAAAGATCAAGCAAAGTTCGAGAAAAAAAGATTAAAAAGGATTAAGAAAACTAAAACAAGGGAACCTATTGAAAGAGTTAATCCAGATCCTGAACAAGGTCTTAATGAGGAACAAATAGATGAAAGACTTGGGAAGGGTTATGTTAACGTAAAGAATAACAAATCGACTAAGTCTATCAAAAAGATTATATTTACAAATATATTCACATTCTTCAATATCTTAATGATATGTATTGCAGGATGGTTGATTTCAGTTGGCGCAATTAAAGATTTATTCTTCATGGTAATAGTTTCTTTAAATGTTATTATAGGAATTATTCAAGAGATTAGAGCTAAGATAACTATTGATAAACTATCTATATTATCAGCTCCAACTTGTAAAGTAATAAGGAGTGGTACTACCCAAGAAATTGGTGTAGAAGATATCGTAATAGATGATATTATAACTTTTGAAGCTGGGAAACAAATATCTTGTGATAGCATTGTTGTAGAAGGAACATTAGAGGTTAATGAATCACTTCTTACTGGAGAGTCTGATGCGATAGTAAAAAGAGAAGGAGATACATTATATAGTGGATCTTTTGTTGTATCAGGCTCAGCTCACGCAAGAGTTACAGCTATTGGTGAAGATAATTATATTGATAAACTAACAAAGGAAGCTAAAAGATATAATAAGCCAAAGAGTGAATTACTTCAATCATTAAACATCATAATTCGTTTTATGGCAGTTGTAATTATACCAATAGGTGCGATTTTATTCTGTATGCAATTTGAACAACTTTTAGGTTCTCTATCTTTTACGGATGCAACAAGAAAAACTGCCGGAGCGATGATTGGTATGATTCCATCTGGATTATATTTATTAACATCTATTGCACTTGCGGTTGGAGTTATGAGACTTGCACAAAACAACGTTTTAGTTCAAGAATTATATTGTATTGAAATGCTTGCGCGTGTTGATACATTATGCCTCGATAAAACAGGTACTATAACAGATGGAACTATGACTGTAAAGAACGTTATTGAATATAATGGAGTTCCAGGACTTAGTGTTAAAAATATTGTATCAGCAATATTAAATGCTCATGATGCGGATAATATGACAAATAGAGCATTAGAACAAAAATTTGGTAGAGCTAAGAGAATGAAACATCTTAATTTAATTCCATTCTCATCATCGCGTAAATTTAGTGCTGTAACATTTGATAAGGTTGGAACTTTTGTTATGGGAGCTCCTGAGTTTGTGTTTACATCAAATTACAAACTTGTATCATCTGATGTAACTGCCGGGGCTAAACTTGGTTATCGTGTAATTGCTATAGCGTACACAAAAGAAAATATAGTTGATGGAAAAATTAATCATGAAAATTTAGAGCCTGTGGCTTTAATCTATATCGAAGATACTATTAGACCTGATGCGATTGAAACAATAAAATATTTTAAAGAATCAGGCGTTGAAGTTAAAGTAATATCAGGAGATAATCCCCTTACAGTATCAAGAATATCTATAAGAGCTGGTATTGAAAATGCAGAGGATTATATATCACTTGAAGGCCTTACTGATCTTGAAGTTGTTCGTGCCGCAACTAAATATACAGTATTTGGACGTGTATCGCCTGCTCAAAAGAAACTTATTGTAACAACACTAAAAGAAGCAGGACATACAGTTGCGATGACTGGTGATGGAGTTAATGATATCTTAGCTTTAAAAGAAGCAGATTGTTCAATATCGGTTGCGTCAGGTTCAGAAGCTGCACGTAATGTATCACACTTAGTATTACTTGATAATAACTTTGGCTCTATGCCTAAAGTAGTATCTGAGGGTCGTAGAGTTATAAATAATGTTGCGAAAGTATCAAAATTATTCTTAACAAAAACAATCTTCTCACTATTACTTGCAATATATGCAATAAATAGTGGTGGTAACTACCCTATATCAACAAATCAATTATTTATGATAGATGTGTTCTGTATAGGTATTCCATCGTTTGTTTTAGTATTAGAGCCTAATAATGAAAAGTCGAATGGCGGTTTCCTTGCGAATATCATTAAAGGTGCATTGCCGGGAGCAATCACAATACTAATAAATGCGATGATAGTATTAAAACTATCAGATTTAATAGGTCTTACAAAGAGTGATACTTCAACACTTATAGTTTTAATTGCGACATTTACATGCCTTGTCGTATTATATCAAACATGTAAACCATGGAAATTATTTAAAAAATTCATGTATGCATTCTTATTTGTCGCGTGTGTATTTATTACCTTACTATTACCAAAATTCTTAGATTTTACTCCTATTAGTGATATTGGTGTATATTACGACGCTGATTTAGAAGTGACATCGCTTGATAATATACCAAACATCATAAGAAGTAAAAATGGGTACTGGGTAATTAATGGAACATATACCAAAATTGAAGTTGGAAGTAGTGAAGACAATAGAATTATTTCTTATAATTCAAATGGAAAGATTACAATTAACGGTAAAGAAACAACCATTGATGTTGAAATATTACCTTCTAGAACATTAAAATATGATGAGTCTACTGGTAAATATAGCGTAGATGAGTCCTACAATTATTTGTGCCTAGGAGGAACTGATACAAAATCAACTTATACAGATGATATAGATGTACAAGTTTCATATGCTGGAGATGTATATGTAAATGGTGTATCAACTAAACTTAATATTTTACCAAAAATTACTATATCTCAAAGTAATACTTACACAATTGATGGTAAAGTAACAGAAATTCCAGTTAAATTTAGTGAAATAAGAAAAACATATCTTAAAAATTATGAAATATATGTAAATGATGAAGCAATCGGTTATGAAGTATCTCCTGTAGAATTATCTATTGATGATAATAACGAAGTATATGTTGGAGCTGCTAGAACATCTATTTTATATAATAGTAACAATAACTCAAAAATTGGTTTAGCAGACACTATGAGATATACTTATGATGGAGAAATTATTAGTGATTCAGCAAATGAATATTATTCATACAAGATTTCATTAGAATCTTCAAAAGAAGGATATTTAGTAATTGCTGGTGAGTATACTAACTTTAAAGCAGTTTACCAAGAATATCGTAAATTAACATTCAATGAAAATCATCAATTAGTAGTTGATGGAGTTCAAACAAATTACACTGATATTGTTGTGCAAACAACATATGGTGGACAAGTATCAACTATGCCACTTGCAGGTATTTTACTGCTTGTTGCGCTATGCGCTCTTACAACACCTATTATGGGACTTTTAAGAGCAGTAGTACCATGGATTAAAGAATTAATCGAAAATATTAAGAAAATAGTTGGTCGATTATAAAAAATAAGATGCATCATAGTATGCATCTTTTTTGATATTTGTATTTAAAATCTTTTATGATATAATTTTAATTAGATAGGAATTGATACAATGAAAATATATGGAAAGAATTGTGTATATGAAGCAATTCGTGCTAAAAGACACATTTTAGAAATACATGTCTTGGAAGATTCTAAAGACACTAAATTTATTTCGTTATGTAATGATAAAGGATATAAAATCATTCGTCATAAAAAAAATGAAATGGATAAGATGTTTACTACACAAAATCAGGGATATGCAGCGGTAGTTGCAGATTATCAATACCAAATGCTTGATATAGCGTTAAAAAAAGAAGGAAAAAGAAGAATTTACCTAGCTTTAGATGGATTAGAAGATCCACACAATTTAGGGGCTATTATTCGTTCGGCAGATGCGTTTTCTATAGATGGAATAATATTACCTAAAAATCATAGTGTTGGTATTACTGAGATTGTAGCCCATGTATCAACAGGCGCAATAGAATATGTGCCAATTATTATGGTTAACAATTTAAATCAAGCGTTACTAAAATTAAAAGAAAATGGATATTGGGTTGTAGGAACTGATGCGATGGCTTCAAATACTGCAAGCGACATTGATAAAACGTTAGATTTAGTTGTAGTAATTGGATCAGAAGGATTTGGAATATCAAGGCTTGTCGCAAAAAATTGTGACTACATGATAAAAATTCCTATGACAGGACACGTAAATAGCCTTAATGCATCTGTAAGTGCAGGAATTATTATAAGCGAATTAGTATAAAGCATAAAAGAGTTAGTGAATTTATACGAAATAAATGATTATGAATTGATTTATTTAATAAGAGAGGGTAATGAGGCAGCAGAGCATTTGATATATAAAAAATATAATGCATTTATATTCAAGTGTATTAAAGAATTTAATGTATTTAAATGTTACTATGACGATTTCTACCAAGAAGGACTTCTAGCATTATCGCAAACTATTGAAACATTCAATATGAATATTGATTGTAGCTTTTATAGTTATCTACAAATCATTATTAAAAGAAGATTTGTTAGGTATTTTAAATATAGCTGTAAGATTGATATACCATTCTCTTCATATTATGAAGAATTTAATGAAGATGCTGCAATCTATAATTCTAAAAAAGATTCTATTGAAAATGATTATTTTGAATTAGGAATGTCTTTGTTTAAAACAGAACTTGATAAAAAGGTATATAGGATGATGTATAAAGAAGGTATGACTCCATCTCTTATAAGTGAAGCTTTAAACATAGATATTAAGAAAACATATAACACTATAGCCAAAATAAAGAATAAGCTTCAAGAATTAAAATATTGACTATTCTTGATAAATATATTATTATTTATTTGGACACTTTATAAAAAGGTGGTTTTTTTTATGAGAGAAAAAATTATTTTAGTATGTGAAGAATGCTTAGCTAGAAATTATAGCACAACTAAGAATAAAGCTAATTCACAAAAACGTTTAGAAATAAAAAAATATTGTCCAAATTGTAATAAATATACAATTCATAAGGAAACAAAATAAAAAAATGGAGGAATCGTATGTATTTTGATGATGAGAAAGATACAAACACTAGTGAAGTATCAAATGAAGAAACTAATTCTAGTGTAGAAGAAAATACAGAGACTGAAGAATCAAGTACTGAAGTGGTAGAAGATGCTAAAGAAGTTCAAAAGCCTAAAAAAGGTCATTCTCATGTTGATAATGAAGCTAAGGTAGAAGAACAACATTCACGTATTTTAGAGTATTTAAAGAATGAGCATAAATGGGAAAATTACGTGTTGTTAATTTTGTCTATTATGGCATTGATATTAGGATGTTTAATTATCAATGGTACTCTAGAGGTATCTGAATCATTCCCTATAATCGGTAATTTCCCTAAGGTGTTTGCATGGATATTAATAGGATTGTCAGCACTTGCTATTTTACTTGCGGTTTGGCCATTCTTTAAACCAGCATTCCCTGAACTTAAAAAAGTATCATGGCCAAAGGCTCGTACTTTTGGAGCAGACGTAGCGCGTGTATTTATATTCTTAGTAATATTAGTTGCGGTGTTATTATTGTTTGATGCGTTTGTAGCAAAATTAATTAAATTTATTATAGGATTAAATGATTAAAGGAGAAGTTTAATATGAAAAAGTGGTATATAGTTCAAACTTATTCAGGAAGCGAAAGTTCTGTTAAAAATGATATTGAAGCAAGAGCAAAATCTATGAATATGGAATCAAAGGTTTGCACTGTTTTAGTACCTGAGCATGAAGTTGAAGTACAAAAAAAAGATGGAACTAAGACTATCAAAATAGAAAAGATATTCCCAGGATATGTTTTCGTTGAGGTTGAAATCGAAGAAGGAAAAGAAATGGATGACCAAGTTTGGTTCATGATCCGTAACACTCCAAAGGTAACAGGATTCTTAGGATCAAGTGGTAAAGGAGCAAAACCTACATCTGTTCCTAGAGATGAAATGAATGCAATTTTAATTAATTTAGGATTAAAAGAAAAGCCAAAGTTTGAATTTGCTGTAGGAGATAAGGTTACAATCGTTAAAGGTTCATTTGCTGGACAAGTTGCGGAAGTTATAAATATTAACGAAGAAAAACAAATTGTTACAGTAGGAATTAATTTCTTAGGTACAATTGCACCTACTGAATTTGATGTTACAGATATTAAGAAAGCGTAGTATAAATGATTACTCGAATAAAAAGATTTATAGTTTTGGTATTCTTTGCATTTTTAATATCTGATGCATGTAGCTATATTGAATATAGTATTACACATAAGAACTTCAAAATGATAGATTATTATGGAGTTTATACTAAAATGGCAGATGGGAACATTTATAATCTTGCGCTAATATATTTCTTTAGCGTATGTGCTATTTATTTCCTGTTTAATTTCTTTAAAAAAAGTAATAATTAACAATGAAAAATAAATTTCTTTAATGGAATTTATTTTTTTTCTTTGTTAAGTGCCTATCAAATAAATCAGGTAGTACTATTTATTTAAATAAATTAGAAACGAATAAGCATTGTATATTAAAGACTTTGTAACGTTATACATCAACATAGAAATAAATTAGCATACATTTGGTGTTAGTTTGAAACTTTTATAGAACAGATTCAAAATAAAGGATATAATCAAATAAAAGATCGTGGTGATAAAATGTCTTGTTATTTAAATAAAAACAGTGAAAGTTTAAAGAATATAAAAATTCGCGTATTTTTATAGATAAATCTAATATGATTAAAGAGTGTAATGAGGTTTTTGGAACAAGTGATAAATATATGTGCCTCACACGTCCACGCCGTTTCGGAAAAACTATGGCCTTATCTATGCTTAATGCGTATTATTCAAAAGTTGTGATTCTAAAGAATTATTTGATAAATTAAATATATCAAATGATCCCTTATA
>CAVFNL010000031.1:0-51221 GCA_963623875.1 Parabacteroides distasonis
AATAGTGGTTCAAAAAAAGTTGACCAAACTGGTTTATTTTATCTTGACACTTTCATCAACTAATGAATCAAAATAATCATCCTTACAAAATGCTACATTTCCACTTCTTACTATAGCATTATCTTTATTACTTTTATTACATTAAGTTAACCATATAATACTTGTAGTAAGTAAAATCAAACTAAAAAATAATTTTATAATCTTTTTCATAATCTTCTCCTCTATTTTTAGGGCAGATTTGTGATTATGCACATTTATATTAACTATCTCAATCCACCCACGTTATTAATAATAGTAGCCATTTAAGTTCTAGTCAATAATTGTGCAAACGTTAAGTTTTTATCTAGTATTGTATAACAATATATTTAATTTGAATACATTCACATCAGCTGATCACTTAAAGATTGTAACATAAAGATGGGCCTCAATATAAAAATTTTTCCACACTCTAATAAAGAAAATATTATTTCATTTGGCTATTCTTACTAATAATCAAACAAAAGCAAGTTTATTCTTTTATATGCAAAAGCAATGCAACATACAATGCTAGTATTGTAAATCCGTATAATGCTCCTGCAATAATATCTGTTGCCCAGTGTACGCATGATAATAATCTTGCGCCTATAATTAGAATAGCAATTATCGCTATTACAATATTTAAAATTCTTGTAAAAAATTTATTTTTTAAAACAATACCTTTTTTTACAAGTCTATTATTTAATATGATAGTAGTCCCACATAATACTATAGAAAATAATGTGTGCGATGATGGGAAAGATGCTTCTAAAGTTCCATCATCTTCAAATACTGGTCTATAATTAATTATCTTTTTTTCAAAAATAAAGTAAACTATCCCCATCAATAAATATGCAATTAAAAGAAAATAAATACCCGCATCTACTTTTTTAAAAGATTTATTTTTTAATAAACTACCTAGTCCAACAAGTGCAAAGAACACAACAAAAAGAAATGGAATATATCCTACATATCTAGATATTTCATATGCATAATCTCTAACTTTTAAATCTGCAAATGTTTCAAATACATCTTTATTAAATTTAGTAAATCCAATTGATGTATTATTAAGTCCTTCACTAGTTACATCTATGTTTTTAACTGCATATGTAAAAGCTAACGTAATCACAAACATTATTAAAAATATAATACATAAAATATTTCTTCCCTTATGCTTATTTTGTAATTTATTTGATTCAAAAGACACAATATCATTCCTCTCTTTTCTTTTAAATGTTATTTGATTATCACTTTATTCTATTTTACTATATATTTTTAATATAGTACATATAATTATACTTGTTTAATCTCATAAAAAAACATATGACACAAAGTATATGCCATATGCTTAATTTTAATTATTTTATTATATTTAACACATCTTCAAATTTAACACCATAATTATGTGTATTATCATCTATTGTTTTCTTTATCGAAGATACAATAAAATCTGTAGCATAATCAAGAGATTGTTCTAATGTGTATCCATTTAGAATATAAGCAATAACAACGCTTGAGAATATATCACCTGTTCCATGATATGAGTTTTCTTGTTTTTCTTTTAAAACTTTACAAACATTAATTCCATCATAGCCTATAGCGCCTATTTTATTACCTTCTATAGCACCTGTAAGTATTACATTCTTAGCCCCTAATTTTTTTAAATCTTTTACTAATTTTTCTTCATTATATTCTTCATAAGAATTATTTGTTAAATAACATGCTTCTGTAATATTTGGAAGAATATAATCCGCAACACTACATATTTTCTTCATTCCAGATATTATATCTTCACCAAGTCCATAATACATAGCACCATTATCAGCCATAGCAGGATCTACAATAAACAATCCATCTTCTTTTAATAGTTTTTCTTTACATTCTAAAATATAATCAAACTGTCTTGCATCGCCAATGTATCCTGTATAAATACAATCGAATTTAATGCCTTCCCTAATCCAATGATTAATTATTTTAGGCATTTCAAGAGTTAAATCAAGAACTGTAAAATCTTTAAATCCTGCAGTATGTGTTGAAAGAATCGCTGAAGGTAGAATTGCTGTTTCAACACCATATGCACTAAGGATTGGAAGCGCTACCGTAATAGAACATTGTCCATAACACGAAATATCTTGAATTGTTAATAATTTTTTACTCATTTCAATCACCCTACCTTAAGGGTATCATTAAAATTTAAAATTAAATAGTCTCAGTTCGGATATTTTTTATGGTATCAGTTTCTTTTTTAGGTGCGAATGCCTTCTTATAAATATATATGAAATACGGTATTTCAAACAGACATATAAGTCCCCATGAAACAATATATACAATATATAATCCTACAATCGAATTCCATAAATATTTAAATATAGTATATACCCATACAATTCTAAATATACAAGCTCCACAAATCATTGTGATTGTAGGGAACAATGTTTTACCAAGCCCTCTACATGCGGCTGTAGTATTGTCTAAAAATGCACTTGTACAATAACAGAAGCACATAAGTCTAAGTCTTCGAGCTCCTGCATTTATTACTTCTTCATCATTTGTAAATATTTTTAAGAATCCTTTATCAAATGTAAAAATTAAAAGTCCTAAAATTGCACCTATTCCAAAAGCATAAACCATACATATTAAATAACTTTTTAATACCCTATCTTTTTTATTTGCACCATAATTTTGGCTTACAAATGATGCACATGCTGTATAGAATGCATACATTGTTTCATATACTAATGTATCTGCGTTCATCGCAGCTGAATTACCTTCTACCATTATATGATCAAATGTATTTACACCACTTTGTACAAATAAATTTCCTAGCGCAAATATTGCACATTGTAGACCTGAAGGAATTCCTATGAATAAAATATTTTTAGCACTTTTTTTATCTAATCTTAATTCTTTAAATTTTAATCCATATTCGCCTTTAGATAATTTAAGAGAAGTAACAATTACTAGTGCTAAAACATATTGACTTATAATACTTGCGAACGCAAGTCCTTTAACTCCTAAATGGAATACCGCAACAAATAATAGGTTTAAACTAATATTCATAGCACCTGAAATCATAATAAAAATTAAAGGTCTACGTGTATTTCCTACTGCGCTATATACTCCATTTCCATAATTATATATAGCAAGAGCAGGAAGTCCTATAAAATATATTCTTATATATAATACTGCATCTTTAATAAGTTCATCCTTAGTTTTCATTGCTACAAGCACTGGTTTTGCAAGTACTAAACTTATAGCCATTATTACAAGTCCATATAGTAATGAAACTATTAAACCACTATGAACAGTTTTTCTAAGATTATTAATATCATTTGCACCTTTAAAGCGAGCCACAAGTACATTAATTCCAACTCCAATTCCCATTAAAAGTCCTGTAAAAAGACTTACAAGCATAGATGTAGATCCAACTGCACCAAGCGCAATTGATCCAGAAAATTTACCTGCGACTGCTATATCAGATAAATTAAATAAAACCTGTAATAAATTTGAAAAAATAACAGGAATACTAAAAATTAATATATTTTTCCATAATGATCCATTAATTAATTTATCTTCATTTGTCATTATAAAAACCTCCTAATTTATACACCTTTGTATAAATTCATACCATATAAATTTTAATACTTTAAATTTTAAATTCAAGCAAAATATTTTAAAACACAAAAAATATGCAGGAGATGTTTTTTCGCATCTCCTACATAATTATTTATTATATATAAGTTCAATAATACTTCTTTTCTTAATTTTATGTAACAACGCAAAATAAATAAGCCCCAAAATTATAACAAATGTTAATATCAAAGACATACAAGCATTAAATTCATAATAAAGGCATGAAACTTTAGTTATACCATTTGAAATAATCAATTTATTTATTAAATATATTATAAGTATTTCCGTTACTAAAGACATTAAAATAGATATTATAAAACTAATTAAAAAAGTATTAAAATATATGTTTGTAACTTTTCGCCTTTTAACTCCATATGTTGCAAAAATACCTATTGTTTTCTTTTCATGTTCAAATATATTGTTTAAAAAGTTTACTACTACAACTATAATTATTAAAAGAAGAACTGCTCCTACACCAAGTTCAATATAGTTAAGTGGTTTAAGCCATGAAAGACCACTATCTATTTCATCTGTAAGATAACTATTATCTAAGAAGCCATCATTTATTAATTTTTTAGCTGTATTTTTAGAATATTTTTCAAAAGATAAACCATTAGGTAAATATCTATGTTGTGAAGTAGAAAATTTTTGCATAATGTTGTTATAGTTGTTCTCAGACAATTCAATTTTCCTAACGCGTCCTTCTATGCCTACAATTTTAAAAGTATAGCTTTCCTTTATATATAATTTATTAACTTCATCTAGTACATTAACAAAATCAATATTTATATTCTTCCCAACTAAATTTTCTATCGTATTAAAATACATTTGAGCAAAATATGTTGATATAATAATTTCATCATCTTTTAAAGTAGTTTCTTTACCAATAATTCCACCTAATTCATCAAGTTTATCATTAAGTAAAAAATCATATTCAAATTCATTAAATTTATCATAACTAGAATATAATTTTTTAAATAAAGTATTTTTTGTCATATAGCATCCAGCATAGACCATTTCTAATTCTTCTTTGGCTTTAGTAATATTTGTTTTAAAAATACCTACAATTGTGCATTCGCCGATTTTTGTTCCACATACTTTACTTAAATCAGTATTTATTTGTTTAGCCATATAATCAGAAATAATAATTTCATCATCTTTTAGCTCCTGTTTGCCATAAATCAATTTTATACCTACATGATTTGTGACATATACTCTTTTAAACTTATAATCGCCAAAATTTACATAAAAATTATGATTATAAAATGGATAACAATTATATTTAGAGCAATATGTTTCAAGTTCAGAATCAGATAAAACCCTATATCCATATCCACCTTTTTTTGATACATCTAGAGATATTCCTTCATTTTTGTATACATTATAAATAACATGTGAATTTTGTTTAAAAAGCCCATTAAGCGAAGAAATCAATAATAAAAACGAAAAAAATAATACTACTGACATTAATACATATTTTATAAGATTCTTTTTGATAAAAGCTTTTGAAATAAGGTGTGTATTTTCCAAATTCAAATTAAAATCTTCTACTTCTATTTTTTCATCTTCACCATTTATTTCTATATTATTAGAAACTATTTCTCCTTTAGAAAGTTCTATTTGATAATCTGTATTCGAAAATAAATCCACATCATGACTTACAACTATTACAAGTCTTTCATTTGATATTTGTTTTAGCATCTCATTAACTAATAAAGCATTATCATCATCTAATGAACTTGTTACTTCATCACATAAAAGTACTGGTTTATTTAACAATAAAGCTCTTATTATCGCTAAACGTTGTTTTTCTCCTCCAGAAATTTCATTTGGATATTTATTTAAAGTTTTTGTTAAATCATATTTTTCAACTAACACTTTATAATCATTTTCATTTTTTGTAAAAACTTTTAAATTATTTTCTATATTTAGATAATCAATCAAATTAAAATCTTGAAATACAAATGTTGAATAACTATCATTAGAATAATTTGTAATAATATTTCCACTTGTAGGATTATCTATTTTAGATATCAAGTTTAAAAGTGTAGTTTTTCCACTACCACTTTTACCCTTTACTAAAATAAATCCTTTATTTGGTAACACTAAATTTATATTATTTAATGATCTACATTCATTATTATTCCCCAAATTATAAATTTTTGATACATTCGTTAATTTTATCATTTTATATCCTTATGCTTGTACTATACCATTTTTAAAATTAAAATTTATTGTTCCACTTTTAGTCGAATTACTTTTCGGCCATTTAGCATCCTTAAAAATTGTTCCTGTAGATGATATTAAAAATTCATATTCAGTATTAAAATCATAATTTGAAATTTCATAAATAACGTATAGTCTTTTAGTAACAAGTCCAATATTAGGTGATATCATTTTCCCATCTTTCCATTGAGTAAAATGATAATTAAAAATTAATTTGTAAGATTCGTTTAATTCACTACTCTCAATTAAATTTACTGTTGAATATGATTGCGATGATGTTAACGTAAAAGATCCACCTATTTTACCATTAACTTCAGAGTTTCCAACACCTATTTCTCCGCTTCCGCCAATTGTTTTAGAAACTGTTGACACTGCGTCTTCACTAGATGTTGTATGATTAACAATACGAAAATTATTTTTCGTATAAAATTCAGTTTCTAATGTTAAATCTTTATTTCTAAAGAATTTATCTTTACCAACTTTCCCACTAGATTCTATTGAGGTTTCAATAAAGTATATTGTATACATTGTGCTTTCATTTTTAGTTACAAATAAATATTCATATGCGCCAACCCACAATGAAACTTTTCCATACAAATAACTTTTAGTCTCAATTTTTTCATTTTCTACACTTTTTTCCGATTTATAATCAAGATTTTTAACATCAAAACCTTTTGTAATAGCAGTCCCTTCGCCTGCAAATACTTCTATATTAATATAAGCAATTGATACAAACAATACAATAAAAAGCGTCATCAAACATAATTTAATCTTTTTCATAAGCATCCCCATCTAGTCAAACATATCATTATTATATTACAAACAATTTATTTTTACAATAGCGCAAAAAAGATAGCAGTTGCCTGCTATCTTAATAGATTAAAATTTACTTTTCTTCAAACATTGTTCGTACTTTATTGCTTGCGACAATTTGAATATTATTTCTTGTACTAGGTCCTGTTATGATAAACGCATGACCTCTATCATTATTAATAATTTGATCTTGTTCGGTTTGATTTATTTTTCCAGCCTTATCATATAGAAGACACAAATCATCCATATCGTTTGGAGCAAGAGAGAATATAAATGAATATTGACAAGCATTTATTATTGCGCTTGATTTTCTTGCAAGTTCTGGTGAACCTACAAAGTCTTTTATGTTTTGTGTTATTACAATTTGCATACCATTATATTTTCTAATACGTTTTGCAAGTTGATACATAAAATCAAGAGCTATAGGGAATTTTTCATCGATAAATACATGAGCTTCATCAATTACTATTATAATTTTTCTATCTGTTTTATGCTTAAGATTAAAATCTCTATTTTTGATAATTTCGTTATCTAGCCATTTTAATACTAATAACATTTGAGCATTAGCTATTGTACCATTTTTATTAGCAAGTAAACTTCTAAAGTTAAATACCGCAAAATTTTCTTGTACTGATAAATTACTTTCGCCATTCCAAAGTAGTGCATTACGACCTTCATTTGAGAATTTAGCTACATAATTTAATATTATTCTTAAATTTTTAATGTCATAATCGTTAGTAGCTTTATCAAGTTTTTCTTTTACAAGATTATATAAATCATCAAATATAGGATAATCTTTTGGACTTAATGTGCTTAAATCTGTATGGGAATCAATGCCTTTTGTTTGATACAAATCAATAATTAAGTTATTTAAATATTCAAGTGGTTCACTTGATATTCCTTGTAAGATAACTTTAAAGAATTCTTCTAGGAATTGTAGGTGAATTCCGAAATTGTTTACAACACCATCACCCTCATCAGCTTCAAGTGTTGTGATTATGTGGAATGGATTTAATCTTCCTGATGTTGCAGCACCTACATCTATTGTTTTACCCCCTAGACTTTCAGCTAAATATTTATATTCATCCTCTGGGTCTAAAATAAATATTTTTGAATTTTCTGAAGCTAAATGTGTAAGAATTGTTTTAGCCGCATAACTCTTACCAGATCCTGTTTTTCCGATAATTACCATGTTAGAGTTAACTCTTTCATTGTTTCTTTGGAAGAAATCAATAATAACAGGATATCCACCATTAACTCCAATTAATTCACCTTTAGGATCCATAATTGTAGATTCAACAAATGGGAATACAGCTGAAACTGAT
Organism: Parabacteroides distasonis; assembly: GCA_963623875.1. GTDB lineage: Bacteria > Bacillota_I > Bacilli_A > Acholeplasmatales > Anaeroplasmataceae > UBA3206. Next base: position 8,013 of record CAVFNL010000031.1, read on the forward strand.
GTTGAGTGAATACTTCTTGAGTATTCTTCAAATGAATCAAATTTTGATAAATTTGAAGAAATAAAACATCTATTTTGTCTTGAGAAATTATCTACAAGATCAAAACCATCTTCTGATAAAATTGCTCTTAAATTTTTCTTTGCAGATTTTAAATCAGTTTTACCATCATCAAATAAAGTAATATGAATATTTACTTTAAATAATGTTTCATTATCATTTTGAAGTCTGCGCATTAAATCAACTAATGTATTGATATGTGTTTGTTTATCAATAATAGATGATGCTTTATAAGCTGTTTCTGATTGAGATACTAATTCTTGCAAAGAACGATCAATCATTTTTACAGCCTTTGTTTTTTCATATGGCTCAAGATTCATTACGACTTTAGTATTAGGCATATTAAACATTTTATATCCCCAGGCATTAAGTACATAAAGTGGGTAACCTTTTACTGAAAAATTGTATGTTTTAACATCATCAATATAAGTATTTTTAGTAGTAAATCTTATTGAATGTGGTAATACCCAAGATAATATTTCATCTTTTTCTAAGATATCAATATCACTTTCATTAAAATCATACATATAATTATGTTTTAAGAATACTCCAGTCTCTTTATCATTTAAAATATGCGATACCATTCCCGCTTCTTTAAATGTCAAAACTGCATTTGAAAGTATTTCTGTAATGACTAATTTAGATGCATCATATACGACTAAATAATAAAATGGTTTTTTTATAGATTCGTTATCATCAATACCTTTATAAGTATTAATACGATCCATTATTATCTTAGTACGTTCAAAAAGTTCTTGTTCTGTCATTTCACCAGAATCAAACAACAATTTTAATTTGTCTATTTTAGCTTCTTCTAGTTTAATGTATTCAGATAAATCAAGTTTTCTATCAATTTTAACTAATGAAGCTTTCGTTTTACCTGATATAGTTCTTATTATTTTTCCAAATTGATGATCAATAATTTCGTCTTGTCTATATCCTGATAGTAATCTAAACTCTCTAGGATCTATTTCAAGAACACCAGCAAAATAATTATCGTAGACAATAAATCCTTCTTCTATTCCTCTATATGGAAGAATATTTGATATATTTGAAGAAGCATCTTTGATATTCATACTATATTTTTTAATTGAAAATAAGTATTTAACACCATCAACAATAACCATATAGAATCTTTGACCATCAAATGGCAAATAAAGACCTATTGCAATCGCAAGTATAACAACCATTGAAATATATTTTGCAGCTCCGAAGTTTGTAAGGAACAACAATACTTCTAGCATTAGGAAGAATAGTGCAATAACAACATCCACTATAGAAACATTTCTAAAGAATTCTATTTTAACTTTAGCTGTTTTAGGAATTATTCTCACTTATTTCCACCTTCCTTTTCTTGTGGTAGATTCATACCTGAATTACGTATCATATCAGCTTGTCTTTGATTTTTTTCATTATTATTTAAACCTAATGCATTATTTGCACCATCGCCTGAATTATTACCTGAATTCATAATACGCTGTTGAAGGCTATCATTATTATTAGCTCCACCACCATTAAATTTATTACCTGTTAAGTTTTCAAGTAATTCATTCGTTCTCTCTTGGGCTTGTAGTTGTCTTTCTTGAGCACTAGGTTCACCTTTAAATCCGTTGTAACCTAAACCTCTTGCGAAAGCATTTCCTACATTTCTTCCAGTTTGAACAGGGTGTAGACCTGCCTTTATAGCACCAACACCAGTATTAAATGTACCTTTAATACCAGATCCTAGAGCACGCATAAGTCCTCCACGGTTCATAGCTGCTTCTCTTAATTCTTGAGATCCAGCACCTTGAGATACTAGGTTTCCAACTAAAGACATTGACTTCTTCATAGATAGTGCCCCACCTATGATAAATAGAAGAATTACTAGATTATTTAAGAAAATATTATCAAAGAATGTAACACCCATAACGGCATTTACAACAAGTAAATAAATATTAATTCCAATAATAGCTCCGTATCCTACAGCAAATTTAGTTAAAACTTGATCACGCCAAAGTTTAAATCTAGCTCCGCCATCAATAACTGTAGATGAAATAGATAGTGGTGATACGATAAATAAAATTACTAATGAAATGGCTCTATCAACAAATAGTAATAAAGCCCATGCGATATTAATAAGTATCGCAGCTCCGGCAAGCCATGACATAAAGAACCCATATTCATTTAAATCAATATACTCTCTTACAAGAGATGTGCTTGTCCATCCTCCTGGATGTTCATTTACTAAATTTTTAGCGTATTCTATATCGCTATCTTGTACAAAACATGTAAATAAATAATCACCTATTGATGCAGAATTAGCTAAAGTCGCCTTATATAGGGCTACCATAAATACATTTAGTAAGTTAATTACTACAATCATTATAAAAGGTACGAACATAAATGTGAGGATAGCTTTAAAAGCTTTAATACATATTCCTCCAGGGGTATCTTCTACTTTTTCTTTTACAGAAACTCTGATTATTGCGATTATAGCAAGAATAACTACTAAAATTATTCCTATTACTGCTGTAGCCTTAAACGCAAATTGAATATTATCGCTTTTAAATAAATACGATATTAAATCAGTTTCTTCATCATTAATTTTTATAGGATCAATACCACATATCATGTTAGCTACTTTCATAAGGCCATCTATTACTTGAAATATTGCCTTAGATATTGAATATAAGAAGTTCCAAAACCAATTAAACATATTTTCACCTTCTTATTTAATTTTCTTTACTTATCAAAATATTAGAAAATCTAAGTTTTATATTATTTTCTTCTATGTTGTCTTTGAATACTAAAATAAGTTTATCATCTTCACTTACTTTTCTAGCCTCGCTATTTAAGAAACGAATTTGATATCCATCAAGATATGTTTTAGAACTTATTTTTAATTCATTTTTTGAAGCATCACCAAATGAAAATGTCTTCTTTTCATAAGTAGTACCATCTTCTTTTGTAACTTCTTCAGTCTTAACTTCAATAAGATTAGATGTGACATAGAAGTCTATATCTAGCACAGCGCTCTCTTCTGTGTCTAGATATAGATAGAATTCTCCTATTGTAAGATCTTTTTCTACAGGTATCACAAGAATTTGAAAATAATCTCTATCTTCTTTCTTGAAATATGCTGTCTCTTCAAGGTCTTTATCTTCAAAAGTATCTGCATTAAAGAAATTATTCATATCAAGTGTTGTTGGAAGATAGTTTTTATAATATCTAACTTCACTAAAATAGTCATAATAATCTGTTTCGAAATTACCATCGCTATCTTTTCCACCAAAGAATGAACCAAGGTCAATACATGATACTAAAAATAATGTAATAGGTAATATAAAGATAATATATAAATATTTCTTCATTTTTTTAATAGCTATTAAGCTGTATATCCTTCCCACCAGTCTTGAAGAATAGGAAGACCAACCTTAAGCATAATTAATAAAATGAATATTAATACAAACCCAATTACAGCATTTTTGATAGCCTTTTTAGCTTTATCATGCTCTTGTGGTTCGTCAGCTTTAGAGAATTTTACACATAGTAAAATAATCCAAATGGCAGCTAGTGCTCCTACTACTGGTAGTAATACAAGTGTTAAAGTGTCGCAGAAATCAAGAATTGGTTGAACAATTTTTGTAAGATCTCCTTGACTAATTGTTGATGCTAGAATTGTGTTAATCATAAATAAAATCTCCTTTTTATTTTAATCTATTTTTTCTCTTTTTCTAGAGTATAGCCCTATGAATAATCCTGTTGCTACTACAACTAAAACTACTACAATAAATACGCTTGAGGCAGTATTTGCAGTATATGATCTGCTGAACTCTAATGTAGTTGTATTACCTATTGTATTAGTAACTTCGATAACGTAACTTCCCATTTCATCTAAGACCGGACTATCCATATTAGATGATGTTACATTAATTGTTTTGTAGACACTACCATCTTTATATATCTTAATAATATCTCCTTCTTGGTATCCTGTTATCTTGATATTTTTGTTAGTATGTCCACCGTTTTCAACGCCCACAAGGGAAACATTTGGGGCAACGTTATTGATATTAATTTCAAATGCTACCGTTTCATTTGTAGCAATAGATAACATCTCAATAGAATAATTTCCATCTTCAGTAAGTTCTACATGTGAATTATATTCATTTTGAGTTATTTCATCTATATATGAAATTATATTTCCACTCTTGTCTTTATATACTATCTTAGTGATTTTATAGTTATAAGGTGTATCATATACGAATTTAGATATAGCTTGCTTATAGATATAGAAACAGAAATATGTTTCATTTCCAGCGGCATCTTCAATTAATAATTCCCATTTACCATTTGAATCAAATCTTGATGTTATATTTTCTTGAAGAACTCCGTTTAAGTAAGCTTTAGTAATTGTAATCTTATCAGAATCTTTACTTGTTATAGTAATATTTCCTTCATTAGATACATCACCATTTGCTAATGGTCTGTTTGAACCATCCTCAAGAGCATCAAACGATACTATTGTATCTTTTTTAATAGTAAACTTGATATTATTACCAGCTCTATCAGTTAAGCTAAATTTATATAATCCGTCTTTAATTAATTTTTCTTCACTTGTGTATGAATAAATTTTTGAATTAAGTTCGTATGTAGCATCCACTGAAGAATCGAATAAGATATTGAAATTCTTTGTAATAGTATCTACACCATTAACATCTTTTAATTCATCACTTAATTCATAACTAATTTGTTGTCTAATTAGATAAACATTAAATGTATATGAGAATCCATATTCATCTAAATATGTTACAACATAAGTATAAGTTCCAGCTGATGTAGCACTAGCGAATGTTATTTCTCTAGGGCAATTATCATTGTTATTATCAACCATAAATTGATATAATTTAGCATCAGTTTCAAATTTAACTTTATTGTTAGAATATATTCCATCTGTAATACTATCTAGTGATAATGATGTATATTCTGTATCACTACGTGTCATACGTGAAATGTGAATAGTTGGTGTTGATCTATAGTAAACAGTTTTTTCACAAATTTCACCATATTCATTACGGAATTTAATTATATATTCTCCATCCTTATTATTATAACCTATAATATTATCTAAATCAACGTTAGTGATTTTTGCTTGAGAAATATTGTCATATATAACATTTTCTTTGTTATTATATGTTAATGTGATATAAAATACTCCTTCTTGGTTTAATTTGTTCTTATCAATTGTAATCATTTGATTAGTATATAATTCACTAAGTTTTAGTGCTTGCTGATTAAATCCAGTTAATATTTCATCAGACACGCTAAATTCAGTATTTTTTATTGAAACAGCTAGTACTTTAACATTTCCTGAAACATCAATTATTTCAATGTTATAATCTCCTATTTCTGCAAGTTCAAACATATCAAATTCACTATTAGTTTTTATAACATTTACACTGTAAGATACTTTGTCTTTTAATATGTTTAAGTGATAATTTTTTGTATAAATTATAATACTTGCTTTATTATTTGTATAGAATATAGAATTATCAACATTTGTATAATCTATAGATAAACCATCTTTATATGTAACTTCAGTTTCTACTAATAATCTTCTTGAAATTATTATTAGATATTCTGTTTTATTTCCATATTTATTAGTAACTATAAATCTATAGAATCCGTCAATTTCTCCAAACAAATTACTTTCAGGATCAAATGTTTCATATTTAAAGTTAGAGTTTACATTACTGTATGCACATAAAATTGAAACTATATTTTGATCATACATAGTATCTAGCGTAAACACACTATTGTTATATGATACATAATTATCAAAATTCATTTTAGCACCATCGACATTAAATTCAACTTCTGATTTTAATCCGTTTAATTCAAAACTATTGTATAGAGGGAAGATTGAATAATCACTTAACGTTCTTGATGTGATAGTGTGTATAGAATCATCTGTTGTTTGTACCATTATGTAATACATTGAATCTGTATATCTATAATATACTTTAATACCATTTATTCCAGCCACATATTCTTTATATTGTCCTGTAGGAAGCATGTTTGTTTGAACATACTCTTTTCCATTATACGCAAAACTATAAAGTGTATTATCAGAAATAATAAATCTTAGATATATATTATCTACTAACATTACTATATCTTGAACGCTTGATAATCCAAACAAAATATTATCATACCCATATATTGTTTCAGTTAAAGCTGTATCAGGGTTTGTTTTTATAGTTTGGTTAATACTATCTACAGCATATTTATAGTAATTTGGTTCTTCATTTTCAAATTCAAATGTTGATTCATTACCAAGAATATCTGTACAAACAATCTTAATTGCACCATAAATATCTATTTGTTTTTGTTTTAATAAAGATATTAAATCAAGACTACTAGAAGTTGTGTTAAGAGTTTCATCATACACAACTTTACCAGCAATAGTTATTGTAAGTTTAGTAATTCTTGTTGCGTCAGAGATAGAAATTTTAATGTTATCACTAAAAATCTTACTGTTATTTTCAAGAATGTATGTTGTATCATCACTACTACTATATCCAATACTTGTTATATTAGATTCTCCTGCTTTGATTTTTGCATAATCATCATAAGTGTATTCTTTTGTAGGTACTTCAACACTAATTTTTGGAGCCTCATCATCATATGATATCATATAGTCAACATAACCATCTTCATAATCATTGTAATAAACTCTAAGTTTAAATGATTTTCCAGCTTCAATAGTTACAACAGTAGTACCTCCACTAGCTGTAGTTGTTCTTGTCTCAATACCACTAGATATTTCATAACCATAATCTTCAGAGAATCTAAATTGTAATTGAGTTCTAGTAGCTATTTCATAATATGTCTCTGATATTTCACTTAAAATTACATCTGATGTATTAGATATCAAACGATAAACTCCTTCATCGTTATAATACCATGAAATAACAGGTGGCTTTCTTTGAAGTTCAATAGTTGATGTATTAGTATTACCATATACATCTTCTATATATATTTCATATACTCCACTTTCTTTATATGTCTTACGTTTAGCATACTGTGTATCGATTAGTGAACCATTTAGTTTAACACTAAATGAGAATATGTCAGTTGATTCAATGTCACATCTAAATGATATATAATCATTATTAACATTTGTTAATTGGTAAGATATATCAGCTGAATTTACTGATACTTGGAATGTATAAGCGTTACCAAAACGATCTGATACATAAATAGTATAATTACCATCACTAAGGCTAATACCTTCAGCTATATCTTTGGCATAGTATGTTTTATAATTTCTTCTATTGTTTGTAAAATATACAACAACATATGCATAATTATCTTCTGATGTAAGGCTATTCATTGTAAATGATTTAACATTTATTTTTGAACCTTCCATTTCATAATTATAGGTATCTGTAATTATGTTGCTATCAGATGAATTTTCAAGTTCAACACCAAGCCCAGGAGCATCTTCTTCACTTATAATCCAAATTGGAGTTGATGACATACCATATTCATCAATTTCAACAAGTTCATACTTACCACTCTTAAGTATTTCGTTCATACGTTTGTTTGAAGATGATAATGTTATTTCACTGTATGACGCTGTTTGTGAATCATAGTCTTTATAATATATTTTTGTGAAAGCGCCAAAATCTAAAATACAGTTAGAATAGAAATAGAAATAAATATTTCTAGACTCATCATAGACACGAGATTGATAAATTTCACTATCTCCTTCAAAGTTGGCATTTTTTAAAGTTATTCCTGTTTTTGTAGTATTTGCAATTTCTGTTGTATCATGAATTTGATCATATGAAATATTTGGTATTCCATCTACAAGATAATCTTCAGTAACTAGATTGATTTTTGATGTATAACTTTCTATTGTAGTAACAACAGAGTTAATCGCAGCTTTTAAGTTAGCTCTTAAGTCTTGAGTATTTATTTGATTTATTGATAGTGAATCTTTATAGAAATAATATACCCACTCAGAAGTAAGAGTTGAATAATTCCAATCAGCTTTCTTATATCTAATCCATACTTGTCCTTCTTTAGCTGTAGTATCTTCACCACTAGCTTTTTTGTAGTTAGCGTTTGAACCACTATTTAATTGTCTAGCTGTAGAAGCTGTAAGGGTAAGTGTTGATAAGTCTTGATATTCATAATATTTAATATATGATTCAAGATATACCTTTGAAGAGAAGAATTGTGGATTTGCTGAACCATTATAGTTTTCTGTTAAAATAGCTGAACCATTATAATAATAGAATTTATTATCTCCAAGAGAATATACTTCATTAATAATTAAATCACTATTTTGTGTATTATATGTAGGATCATTAGATTGCCCTTTTGTTGTATCTGTGGCAATATAGATTTCATATATACTTGAGAATTCATTATTATCAACATTAAATTGAAGTTCATAATATCCTGGCATTTTAAACACTACTGTATAAGTACGGTTAGTGTTATCGTATGTTACATTGTAATAATCATTATCAAGACTTGGGTTTGTATTTGTTAATGTCATAGATACTTCTGTATTATCAGATAATGATTTTTCATTATATCTATCATAACTATATTTATATAGGTTTACACTATATGAAGAATCAATTACAACATCTGTTGCATCCCCTAGACTAAATGTTATTTGTGTATTAGTTTTATATACATCTAATCCTTTTAATTTTTGAGATTCTTCATTAGTTATTACATAATTATCTTCTAAAGAATTTCTTGTATCAAATCTTAATTTCATTTGAACAAAATCTGAAGTACTATCAACATCATAAACATTACCAGCAGTATCAGTTATATAAAGTCCTGCGTATAAATCTAAGTATTGTAGATCAGAAGCTAAAGTAGAATCACTTTTCTTTATATCATCAAGCGATACACTAAACGTATATGAACCATCACTATTAGTTTTAAATCCTAAATATCTATTTTTACCATCATATACGTTTATTAAATATACATAAGATCCCAAATTGAAATCCTCATATGAATAAGCAAAATCAATATTTGATATATTATTCAATGAATTTGTCTCATCAGTATATGGAAGATCTTTAAGTTTAAATGTAAATTCATATGTACTCTTATCAATTGCGCCTGATGTTTGTGGGTGCACTACTTTAAAGTTATATGTATTTTCATCATCTGTATATACTAAAGGGATTGTATTATCGTATTTAAGCAGATACGTTTGATTACTTTCAATATTTCCAATTTGATTTTTTAAATCCTCAATGTTTGAAATTTCTAATCCAAAATATGATGTAAGTTTGTAATAGAAATAATAATCTCCGCTCTTGCCATCATCACTAAAGATAATAGATGTTCTATCATAAAGTGAAATTGCATCCGTTTCTAAATCATAATTATCAGGATCTGTATCAAATTCTTTTTTAGATATTAATTTATATTTGAATGTAAAATCAGTACCTACATTAGATAAATTAATATAGAAATCTTTTGATTTTGAAACTGTTTTCCATCCTGTAGTTCTAATACTATCTACTTTTGGGGTTCTTGAATCAATAGTGAAATCAATTTGTTTTAATGATGTAGCTTGTGTATCAGATGTTAAAGTTACTGTATCTGATGCAATATATCCACCTTGATAGAAGCCCGCTTTTGTTTTGTTATAAATATCAGAACTAAAGTCTCTTATGGCCTTAGTACTACTAAATTTAAGGCCTGTGATTTTAGTTAAGTAAATAGAATCCGTAATATCTGATGCACTAGCTTCAAAAATTAATGTTTGAGTTCCTTCACCATAATCTTGACTATCACTTAGTTTAAACTTTGGAAGTTTATCTTCAACTTTTACTGTTGATGAATTTGTTTTTAATGTAACAGAAAGACTTTTATCTAGTACTTGAACTGGTTCACTAAAACGCACTGCAATTTTAATAGTATCTGTTTTAGTGATTTTTTCCATTCCGTTTAAAACATATACGTCTAAAACTTCAGGAGATGCTGTATCTGCAATATATGTGTAACTCATCCAATCTTTTAAGTTTAGTGTTATACTAGAACCTATACTTGATTCAGCTTTGTTAGCTATAGAATATGTAGCCGCATCACTATAGTTTACTATTTTTACATATGGATTTAATGCTGTAGAGTTATCCATTTTATAAGTTGTAATATTTGCGTTGCTAAGGGCTGTGCTATAATATTCACTCTCATAAGTCTCTTTTATATAAGTTCTATCTTCCCAATTTTCTTGTCTAACACTTGAAAATGATGATGCTTCTTTCCACTTACTATTTCCACTAGCTTGCCCATCTTGTATGTATTCTCCTGGTGTTAACCATTCGTATGAATAACTTGAATTTGTAACGTAAGCACCTGTTGTAACTACGGAATCGTTACCATTTACTAAGTTATATTCCATTAATGAAGAATCTGTATAATAACTACTCCATGAAATCTTACCTTCTACACCAACAAAATAATTAGCAAGCTTATTGTAGATTAGATTGTTATTTTTTGATGAAAATAGATTATCAACAGGTATTCTTATAATTTTACTTTCTCCAGAATTTTCAATATCTTCTCTAGAATCTATAAGTTTATATTGTTTGATACCATCTTCATAAGCTCCTATTACCTTACCTTCTGTAGTGAGGCTTGAAGATGTATCTTTAACATCATAATTATTATCACCTATAAAATTAACTTTTAATTTTTCATTATGAGCATTACCATTAACAGCTGTTATTCCAACTAAGAAATAATCATTAGCACCTGCAGTTATTAATTCTCTTCCATTCTTTTTAACATTTAAAAGTATGGTATTTGAATATCCTATATTTGAACCTTCAGGAATTGTTATATCAACGCTTCCTTCTTCAATAGTTGAATAATCATTTGCGGCCGCAATAAGTGTTCCATCTTCAGTTCTATAATTTACTGTATATGTGTCACCACTTTCACCTTCAACCGCAATATATACTATCGCATAACCATATGCATCTATTTTTGTAATTCTTTCTTTATCTGTATTTACAAAATATGTATCATTAGCATTTTTAGTATTATCATTTGCCTTTACACTTTTTTGTGGTGTAAAGAATATAAAAACCCCTAGAACAAAAACAAACGTTGTAAACGCAATTAATAGCGTGTGTATTTTTTTCATAATTAGTCACCTTCCTTCATTTTAAGTGCAACTAACTTTAATAATTCTTCATCAGAAATATTTGAAACATCTTGATAAAGTTTTAATTGATTTAATATAAAATCTAAATTCCTATTTAGCATTAAATCATCAATGCTCTTGTTTTCTTTTACATTTAATTTTAATTCTTTAATAGGTTTTGAAGGTTTAACCTCTTCTACTGAGGTTTCCATTTCTTCTTGAGGCTGTTCTTCTTGACTTTCCTCTTCTTGTTTTTGCATAGCTTTTTGATTAGCTTTTGAGAATATTAAAGAATTTCTTTTTGATACATCGTAGAACAATTCATTTTCATCAAAGAAATTAGTACTTAATTCTGATATATCCATTTGTCCCATTTTATATTGTGAAACTTTAAAACTTGGTGTAAAGAAAGTTTTAAGTGGATAATTACCAAATGTAACGATAATTGCATTACCAATATCACCTTGTTTATTAAGTCTTTGAAGTTCTGAAGGATAAATTAGCGGACGAACTTGTGTTTGATTTGATGTAGATATTGATGTATCTCTATCTGATGATGATGTTGATTTTGTAATTACTGTTATGTTTCCACATAATTCAGAAAATTCCTTACAAGTTCCTATATCATTAGATCCTATAAACATCTTAACACCACAGTTACCTTTAATAATATCCGCAGCTTTATCACCATAAACGTTATTTAATTGTTGATATGATTGCACAATCATATTAAACCATATTTTTCTAGAACGTCCTACGGTGATCATCTTATCGAAGTTTTCAATTTTTGGCATGTTACCAAACTCATCTAGAATAAAATAAACATTACGTTTAAGACTTAAATCTTTATTAGCACTAGCTACTTTAATTAAGGCTTTATATAAATCTAGAATAAATATTGCGGCTAGATTATGTCTTGTTGTTTTTTCATCAGGAATTTTTAAAAATAAGGCTGTTGGATTTTCAGCTAAACTCTTTGGCGTAAAATCTGAGTTTGATGTAAGACCGCATATTCCGGAATCGTTAAATAATGTAAGCTTTTCATATACAACAGACATATAAGATGCTCTTGTTGATTCAGCCGCATCACATACTTGTTTTGATAATGAATATGCCTTACTTAAAGGGCTACGACCTTGGAAATATCTTCTTAGTTCTAAATAATCTTGATTTGAATTTTGAAGTATCTTTGTCATATTGAAGAATGTGAATTTATCTTTAGTCATATTAAGATCAGGATTTTCACTATCTTCTAACATCGCAAGAAGTACTGCAAGAGTAATAGCTCTAGCACCTTTTTCCCACATCGGATCCTTTTCATTTTCAACAGGAATAAGTACTGATGTTAAATCATTTAAATTTTCATATACTTCATCATATAATTTCTTTTTATGAATCTTCATTCCTAAAACAAGTGAATCATATGTTGCATATGCTTTATTATTAAATTCATACCATTTATCTTTACCTGTAAAATCTTCTTGTGGGTTAGCTTTTTCAAGGCCTGAATCTTCATATGAATCAGTACGTTCAAAAGCATTTTTATATAAATTTTTATATTCTTCATACATATCATAAATAGAATCTAGCGGATTCCATCTATATGATGTATAAGTATCTCTTAAATCAATAACTTTTACATCATACCCACATTCCTTAAGATATTTAGAATGTAGTGAGAATAATTCACCTTTGGGGTCTGTCATAATCATTGATGACCCTGCTTTTGTTGTTGCTAAAAGTTGAATCATAGGGTTTACGAAAGTTGTAGTTTTTCCTGAACCAGTAGATCCTATTATAAGAGCATGTTGAGGAGCATTGAAGGCTATATTTAAATTTTTACCTTTACTATCTAATTCAGCACGAACAGGTACTCCATCTTTTGTAACGTCTTTTAATTCATTATATTCATAATTTTTAAATAGTTTTTTCCTTTCTTCACTATTTAACCATCTTGAATTTTCTAAGTTTAAATCAACTCTATTTAATTTACCTTTACCAGTTAATCCTAAATTTCTTATACCTTTAAGCATTTGGCGATCAAAGAATGAAAAATAGAAAATACTAAATCCTGTAAATATTACTATCAACAAACCAAAATATATAAAATTAAAATTTAATACTTTTTCAAGAGAACCAATCCAATCCATATTTGAAAATTTAAAAGATGAATTAATTATAGAAAATATAATATATGAAAAAATAGATGATATTAAAACACCTGATGATACATAAAATAGCCATTCTTGAGCTCTTCCACTCGCAAATTTGTTTGATAATATTACATTAGAAAATAATGTAAGAAGTAGCCACCAAAGGAAAAACCACTTAAAAAATGTAGATCCATTTAGCATTTCATTATAATTTAAAAATACTAAAACTGAAATAAGGGATACTACTATTAATATTAGTTGTAATATTGCAATAAATTTAAACTTATCCTTCATAATATCCCCTCCTACTCTACAATTTTAAGTGTAGCTTTAACTTCTTGTGTTACATAATATGGCGCAGAAAGTATAGCTGTGACTTCATATTCACCAATTTCGCTATACGAATTTCCACGTGGATAATAAATGTAGACATCCGCAGGAAGTTCACCTGTAACTTCTAGTGTATAAATATCACCTGTATATTTCACTTCAGTGTTTGTAAAAATAAATCCTTCAAAATTTCTTTTAACAACATTTACAACAACACTCTTTTTAACATTGTTGTATGTAATTTCAAAAGTCTGGCTTCCTTCTTGGTAAAATAGTAGTTCACTACCATTTGTAAGCATATCTTTTGTGACACTTGTCTTTTTATTACCTTCTACAATATAGAAATTTTCAAGGCTTGCGTCCCCCATATATATACTATTTGGAGCTTCTAATGTAAAACTATCATCTTTATTTCTAGATTTACAACTAAAAAGTGTAGATGATGCAGCTATTGTTAATATTATTAAAATTATTATTTTTTTCAATTTCATGTTTCTATCTACCTTTCTTAATCGTTTTTATTTTTCTTCTTTAACAACAAGAATAATACAACAAAAACTAATCCTAATGATCCTACAATAATTATAATTATTAACCATACAGGAAGTTTTTTATAATCTTTATTCTTAACTTTTACATTAAGCACTACTATCTCTGAAGCGGCTTTTGTATCTAAGTCTTTCATTCTATAGGATAAAACATATGTTTTTCCACTACTAAGATTTTCAAATGATATTCTATTATTTGAATCTCTTAAAGTCCAATCGTAAATAGTAACTCCTTTAGCATCAGATAACATATATTCTACATTAAGTCCTGCATTTTCAATTACTATTCTTGAATCCGTAACTATTATATCACTATCTTTTATTTCTTTAGGCTTATCTTGTGCCTCTTTTACCATCAAACTATATTGTGCTGATTTCTTTTGATCAGTTGTAATAACAGTTATTGTAACACGTCCTACTTTTAATGCTGTTAACAATCCTTCTTCAGAAACAGTAGCTATTGTAGTATTTGATGATGTTATAGTATACGTTTTTAAAGCTGCGGTTAATGGTGTAAAAACAATATTTAACTCTAGTGTTTTGCCAACACATAAAACCTCATCTTCATTTGTTATTTCAACGCTTTCTACATGAGGCCCTACTATAAGGTCAATATAATCTTCCTTAAGTCCATCAAAAGATTTAACAGTAATTCTTACACTACCCTCTTTTACACCTTTTATAACACCATCTTCAATAGTCACAGAATCATTTGATGCTTCATAAATAAGAGTTTTATCAGAAGCATTATATGGTGTAAGTCTTACATCTAATTTTAATTCTTCACCAATAGGTAGCACATTAGATGCAGGTGCTGTGATACTTACTGATTCTACAGGTATAATAATTTGAAATATAATTTCTTTTAAAACCTTATAATTATCAGCATATATTTTTATTGTAACTTTCCCATCATCTTGTCTTGGTGATATAAACTTAACCAAACCAGTTTGAGAAATGGTTGCTTTAAACGGATCTGATGATTCAAAGTATAACGTTTTATTAGTAGCGTTTTGTGGACTTACTTCAGCCTTAATCTGATATTCTTCGCCAACTTCAAAAACATAAGATTCAATTTCTTCAACTAATATATCTTCTACAGCAACATCACTAGATGTAGCTTTTATACTAACATTTTCATTTGATAAATTATTTAGTCCGGTATTTTTTCGATTTTTAGATACACTAGAATTAAAAATATTAAAAGTAACCAAAGAAACTGCCACTGATATTAAAAATATTTTTAATATTTTCTTCATATGTATACTCCTTTCGAAAAAAATCTACCTTATATAATTATATCTTATTTATTAATTATTGTCTAATAATTATAATATGCTATTAAAGACTGCAATAGTCATTATCACAGTCTTTTATAATTATTTTTCAATTTTATTAGAATCTTTTGTCTTATTTAAAATATCATTTTTTATATCCTTATCAATTAAAGGTTCTTCTAAATTATCTTTTAAATCTTCTTCTAGTTTAGAAGGTTTAACATCTGTATTTATGACATCTTCTAATAAATCTTTATCATTATTCTTTTGTGAAGATGATTTAAAAGTATCTAGATTGTCTTTAAGATCATCTTCAAGTTCTCCACGTGATATAACTTGACTTTTAATATCAAAAAAATCTAATGTAATCATACCTTTTCCAAGACGAGCATTTCTTTGTTTACCCTTAAGAGCATATGGCACATCATTCTCCTTAAGATTTATAGTGGTATATGTTAATCCACGAACTTTTAAATAAGTGTCATTGATATAATTTTCAATTTGTTCTTTTCTTAATTCTCTTTGCTCATTATATTTTCTTCCATACTTAGTTATAACATCATCAATTTGTTTAATTTTAAACATATGAAGTTTACTAAAAAATCTTCTTGTCTTAGTAAATGTTTGTTCGTACATGTTTTGACTAATACGTGATTCAAGATAGAATGGTTGAACATTAATTCCTATTTTTCCACCACAATCAGCTAGAACTACTTTTTCTACAATGTTATTACCTTTTACAGCAGTTTTTAAAATTAATCTTGCACAATATCTACTAATAGCGTTTTGATCTCTTAAATATTTTGAAGGTACAAAATCAACAATAGGTTTACCATCAATATAGTATGCAAGATACCACTCAGGAAGTCCTAGTTTATTATAAGCTCTATCATCTGTGTTACTTGGATCTCTTAAGTCCTTAAACATTGAAGCTACGCCATCAAGTCGTGATGCCATCTCTTTTGAGAGTTTATTGTAGTTTAAGCCTTTAGTAGCCATATATTCATCATATATAAATTTATTAACATCAAACACAATACCTTTGCTAGTTTCTTTATAGTTTAAATACATCGCATTTTTATATGTTTGAAGATTTTCTTTCTTTTTATTAGAAGGTCCATTATAATCATAGACTTGATTTGGCTTTATTAAATCTGAGACTGATCTGCCAGTATATTTATCAAAATCAATTTCAATATCGCTTAAATCATTTAAAGCTCTATTAGTTTGAAATTCAATTTTATTTTTTAAAACATCTTCTGCAAAACAATTTTCAACTGTATTTCTTAATTTAGTACTAACATACTTAGGATACAATGAATACATATCATCAAATGTATCAACAAGGAATATCGACATCAGTATTTCAAATGTATCATTATCACTAAAATCATTAGCTCTAAGATTATCTAGGCTCGCATTTCTAAAATATGTCATCATATCTAGATATAATGATATCTTATTTAATCTATTTTGCTCATTATCTTGTATATTAATGTCATTATTTTCTAAGTCATCACCACAAAATTCTTTAATCATTCGGCTTAATCTTTTGGCATATTGTTCATTTGTTATTTTAGTATCAAAATAAATAAACAATAGTGAAAGAGCAAATATATCATTCTTTTTGATATACGCTTCGTTTATTTCAACTCCTGAAATAACTCTAGTATAGATATCATAATAATTATCAATTTTTCTTATAGCATTTCTTACTTTTTCCCTCTCAAATCTATTCCTATTAGGTACTCTTCTTCCTTCAGACTGCATATTTCAACCCTCCCTATTTTTTTAGTTCATCTTTTTTAATTTCTTTAACATTATCTTTATCAATGATATTATCTATGATATTTATTTCATTTTTAAGTTCATCAACTATTTTTCTTTCACCATCAAATTTCATATCAATTTTTCTAATGGAATAATCTTTGTTTTCAAATGTCTTTTTAATATCATCTTCAATAAGTGCAAATCTTTCTTCTTGTTTGCTTGTATCTTTAAATTTCTTATCAAAAGATTTTTGAATATTTTTAATACCAATTCTAAATATTTTTCTTCTCAACCAACCATAATTAGCTTTTTCATATTCTTCTTGATTATAATTGAATTTAATTGGTTGTATATCATATCCAATTTCATTTTTACAACTATTAAAACGAACCATGTCAATGCGCTTATCACCCTTTGTGATTGCGTTTAGTAATATAACGGAGGTTGCTCTATTAATAAGTACTGATTTAGTTGATTCTTTGTGTGAATTAATACTTCCATCATCATTTAAAATATCATAATTTTTAATCCAATCAGGAACATAAGATGCAAGAGGACGACCATCTAAATAAATACATTTTGTGTAAAGATTATGATGTCCAAGATTATTTAAAACACTCTTTTCATTAGTATCATCACCAACAACTTTTAAAAGTAAATTTCTTGAAAGTGCAATTAATTGACTTGAATATTTTGAATTCTTTAAACCATCTTCTGTAATCTTTGTTTTAGCAACATCATACATATCATTTAAAACATCAAATTCAAGATATTTTGAGTTCTTTTGTTCTCTTAAAGCCGCATCAAGGCCTGCTTTAGTAAATTTTTCTTCTCTATCATATTCTTCCGCAATTATCTTAGCCTCTTCAATTGCTTCTTCTGTTTCAGCTTCATCCATGTCAATAAACTTTTTACTATCGTCTGAATTTCCCATATTAACTGTCATATCAATATATCTATTAATGACAACTTTTCCTTTATTAAATTCTTTTGTAATATCAAACATGTAATTAACACTAAACTTATCTATCGCATCATTTTTCTTGACTTTTTCTAGCGAATTTAATCTTTCGCTAAAATATTTTTTATTTTCTTCCTTTTTAATTCCAAAAGTTTGTGTATTTGCCAAGTAAACTAATGATTTAAAATAATCATCATCACTTTTAGCTTCCATAAATTCAGTGTATTTTGCTTGAAAATCAAATAGCATATCAAGGTGTGGTTTTATTCTTATATCTCTTGCTTCTTTTTCTTCTTTTGTTAATTCTTTTTCTCTTGACAATCCATCAAGAAAGTCATGCATTAATCCTCTAGATTTTTCTTTGAATTCATCTACTGAAATATCAGGGTTATTTGCTACAAATATATAACACATAGATTTTAAATCTCTTCCATCCATCCCTGCAAAATCAAAATTAGTAAATTCTTTTTTTATTTCATCAATAACATTTCTGCAATATTCTAACTTCTTTAATGCTTTATTTAATTTTTCTTCATCTTTAATATACTTATTTCCTTCTAACATTTTTTATACCTCTTATTTCTTCAATTTCATATCATTATTTTTTAAAACATCAGCATAAACCACATTATGCTTGTCATCATCTAGTTTAATATTTATATTTTGTCTTTCTTGTTTTTCAAGGTTGATTTTATATTTTTCAATCTTAATATTAATATTAATCATTTTATCCATTTGGTCTTTAATAATCTCTACCTCTTCTACGCTTTTATTTTTAGCGAGAAGGGCTACTTGATTAATAGTTTCTTTAATCTCTTCTTGTTCTAAGACATATTGTTCAATTACATCTTTATAACTTAAAGCAGGACGCTCTTTAATACTATCAACTATTTCATCAGTACTTTTAGATACTTTATCAATATCTTCTTCTATATCTTTATCTTGATTTTTCAAATAACGAATAAAATCAATAATATTCATTGTATTAGCATATATGTCTGGTTCTAAAAGGTCTAGTAGTTTTCTTTGATTCATAGAAATCATTTCCATGTAAACTTCTCTATCTTTTTCAGAATCTGTTAAATATGGTAAGGATTTAAGATCTGTAAAATATTTATTATATTCTTCAGTCCTTTTATCCCTTTCAATATTGCTAAATACCTCAAATTTATCTTTTAAGCTATATGATATTGATAAGTTAAGCTTATTAACTTCTGCCGTAAGCATTTGAGTGTTATACGACTTCTTATATGATGTTTGTCCACTATATAATAACAATATAGCTTTAATATCATCATTTTTAACATCTTTTTGATTAAGCTTATCAGCTAAATTATTAAATTTTAAATTTTCTTTAAATTCTTCTAATTCATTAATTAATTTTTCTTTTGTATTAATATCATCAATACTTATCTTCTTTAAGTTTACAATATTTAATATTCTATATAATGTTTTTAATATGAATAATTCTTTAATATAATCTAGGTCTAAGATATCATCTTTAATGAAATCCATATCAATCTCAAACCCATATTTTTTAAACATATCTTTAAGTTCTAATAATATATATTCTAAATTTGGACATTTAGATATAGCCTCATTAAAATTTAAGTTGTTTTTTAATAAATCTTCTTTAAAGTTTTGTAAAACTAAATTTAAAGCTTTAGTTATTAAATCAAAAGGAATATCATTTGTTTTAATAAACGAATCAAAACTTAAATTATTTTTTGATTTAAAAGAAACTCTACTATAATCATATTTAGTAATAACTTCTTTTTCATTAAGCAATAAAATTAATTTATTATAATCTTCATTTTTAATATTGAGGTTTTCACATATCTTATATATCTTATTGTAATCATTTAGCACATAAGCATTTTTTAATTCATCAACATATTTCCTTTGACCTATTGATATTAAGAATTTATATATTTTATCTTGTTTAGCTAAATTTTTAAATATTTCCTCTTTTGATACACTATAAAAATTCTTAACATTGTAGTTCATCACACTTAAAAACATTTTATATATATTTTCTTTGTTATAAACAGGTTTTGAATTTAATAATATTCTTTTATTATTTTTTCTTATAAGCAAATCATCAATACGATTTTTGAATTTATAGTTATAATTTAGTTTAAGAATTTTTTCATACATAGCTGTATCTATATCAGGATTTTTTTCTAATAGTTCAATTAGATACAATAATTCTTCTTCATTTAATTTAAGAGAATCTCCTTTTGTATTAAGCGTTACTTTTACGAAATTTACAAGTGATTGTTGATCATCAATAAGTCCTATATTTGAATATATTTCTTCTAATGCATAATCTATTTCTTCATTCGAATATCCATAAAGGCTTGATGTTATTTCGTTTGATTTAATGCATTGAAGTGATTTAAAATACGAATTCAAATCTTTGTATGATATATTTTTTTCTATCTCTGCCTTCTTTAAATCAATATCTTGTAAAATACTCATAAAAGTCACCCCTTCCTTATGTTAGTTTTAAGGTCTTATTTCTTCTTTCTTGTCCTCTAAAATAATTCTATCGCTTTCTTTTGTAAGTTTTAAATTAACGTTATTAATCAATTCTTCTTCATTAACTTCGTTAATTAGTTCAGGAACTTCAATTGGTTTTCTAAATTCATTTGAAGCCATATCAATAATATTATCAGTTGCAATATTATTATCTTTCAATTTATTTTCAATTATTACTTCATTAATATTTAGATTATCATCTAGATTATTATTTTCGTTTAAAATATTATTTGTAAGATCATTTTCTTTAGCATCTTTATTGTTGATGTTGTTTTCGTTTAAAATGTTATTATCTAAAATTTTGTCATCATTTAAATCGTTATTAATATTATTTTCATTTTCAAGATTTAAATTATTGTCTTTTAAAAGATTATTATCAATAATCAAATCATCTTTTAAAAGGTCATTATCTAATTCTTTATTATTAACTCTTTGGTTTGCAAGGCTTTTACTACGATCATACTTAGAATTTTCTCTTATTACCTTCTCCATAACTTTCTTTTCTCTTGCAGAACTTATCGTAGAGACTATTGCGGTTATAGCTTTTTTAATTAATTTGAATAAAAGATATATCGCAGTAATTAATAACTTATACCATTTTAATGGCTCTTTATCAGGCATTTCTTGAATGCCTTTATTCTTTTTCTTTTCATTTTCTTCAAGCTTATTAGTTTTTTCATTATAATCAATAAATTTAGGTTCACCATTTACATAAGCTATAATTTTTTTATCCTTTGAAGCTTTATCAATTTTATTTTTAGTTAAAAGATCTCCGGATTTAGTAAATATCTTTTTTTCGTGTATAGCATCATCAAGAGAAGTTTTATAATTATCTAAGCAAAATTGCTCTAGGGCTTTTTTGAAATTATTATTGTCTTTTGGCATAATATACCTCCTACTCTTCCATTTATTTTAACACATAATAATTCTTCTTTCAATTTAAGACTATTAATAGGAACTTATTTTGAATAATAAAAAGAAAATCACGCTACAAAACGTGATTTATTATTTTTCTATTTTCTTTTCAAAATCATTTTTGAATAATTTTTCATATGTCTTTTTAGGGACTATGATATTTATAGCATGTCTTATTACTTCAATATTTGCAATACTTGATGAAAACGCAAGTTCACCATCAACATTAAAATCAATTTCTTTATCAGATTCAATTTTTATTTTACTACAAGAAAAAGTTCTTACTCCTTCTTTTTCTTTTACTCTATCTCCGAATAAAACGAATCTTATTGATCTTAAAAGAGAAAAGTGGGTTGTTTTTTCTACAACAGTAATATCTATCGTACCATCATTTAAAAATGGTTTTTTCTTCCTATATATTTTAAATCCACCAAATTGTTGCCAGTTAAAGCCAAAAATAACATAACAATTTGAGTAAGTCTCGCTTCCATCTTCAAAAGTAAGTCTCAATCTCATTCCACCTTTTTTAGGCAGTTCTTGTAGGGCTCTTACTCCGTAAGCAATTTTCCCAAGTCTTTTTTTCAATTTATAGTCGATATCATAAGATATAGCTGTAAACTTACCTGCCGCAAAGATGTATGCACTATAACTATCATTTACTTTTACAATGTCCATTTTAACAGGAACACCTTGCTCAACATTTTTTAATCCTTTTTTTATATTCTTTTTTAATTTTAAAATTTTTCCTACATCATTTACAGTACCTGCAGGAATGTATGCAAGATTTGATTTTACATTTCCCTGCATCATACCTGTTATTGTTTCATTTAATGTTCCATCTCCACCTGATGTTAGGATTAAATCATAATTACTTCCACATTCCCTAATATGTTCTGTAATACTTTTAGGTGCAGTTGATGGAAACATATCAACTTCATATCCAATATTTTCAAGTGATTTTTTTACTAAGTTTTCGTTCTTTGTAATCTTTTGCGTACCGCTTTTAGGATTATAAGTTACTAAAGCTCTCACATTCAATCCCCCTTTTTACATATAAAATTATATAATAAGATTAATTATAATACAATGAATAATATTTTATAAATAGTCCATTATCTTTAATTTCAATCCACCAAATCCGCTATTAGAATTAGAAGAGACTACATTAAACTTATATAAAACAAAAACGAACCTGTATAAAACAAGTTCGTATTAGAGTCAAATGGTGACCCGTACGGGGTTCGAACCCATAAATGCATGCGTGAAAGGCATGTGTGTTAACCATTTCACCAACGGGCCAAAAGTGGCGGAGTAAGAGGGATTCGAACCCTCGCACCAGTTACCCAGTCTACTTCCTTAGCAGGGAAGCCTCTTGAGCCTCTTGAGTATTACTCCACGTTCAAGCTTTTTCATTATAGCAACTATTTTTTAAATAGTCAACAAAAAAGCTATTACGTTTATAAAAAAATTATTCTTTTATCATAGAAAGTTGTAATTTGTGGTTGTCTTTGTCTATATCTAGAACATACACATCGATTATATCTCCAACTTTTAATATATCTTTAGGATGTGAAACAAACTTTTTGGACATTTTTGATTTATGTACCAATCCGTCATATTTTACGCCACAATCAACAAATGCACCAAAGTCGACAACATTACGAACAACACCTGATAATTTTTCACCTATTTTTAAATCTTCAAAATGTTTGATGTCATCTCTTAATTTTGGAGCCTCATAATCATCACGTGGATCTCTTGTAGGAGCTTTTATAGCATTTAAAATATCTTCTAATGTGTATTTATCAACATCAATATTATTAAGTATGTCTTTTATATTCGCATTACATACTTTATCCACCGCATCAGAAGTACCAACGCTATCTATATCTAGATATTCCATTATTTTTTTAGCAGCCTCATATGATTCAGGGTGTATTTTAGTATTATCTAAAATATTTTTTGAATCAGGCACTCTAATAAAACCTACAGCCTGTTCATATGTTTTAGGACCTAATTTCGAAACTTTTAAAAGTTCTTTTCTAGATTTTATTCCATCATTTTCATTTCTATATTCTACTATATTTGAAGCTATAGTTTTAGAAATACCCGCAACATGTGATAACAATGTTTCAGACGCTGTGTTTACATCAACTCCTACAGAGTTAACCGCATCTTCAACTACCGCATCAAGAGATTTTGTAAGTTGTGTTTCTGATACATCATGTTGATATTGTCCTACTCCGATAGCCTTAGGTTCGATTTTAACAAGTTCTGCAAGTGGATCTTGAAGTCTTCTTGCGATTGATACTGCACTACGCTCTTCAACGTGATATTCAGGAAATTCATCTTGGGCTAATTTTGATGCACTATAGACTGAAGCCCCTGCTTCACTTACGATTGCATATTTAACATCTAGATTATATTCTTTAATTGTATTTGATACAAATTCCTCGGTTTCTCTTGATGCAGTACCATTGCCTATTGATATTATATCTACATGATATTTATTAATCATATTCTTTAATATTAATTTACTTTCATTTAATGCTTTTTCATCAACTGCTTGTCCCTTTTTTCTTTCATTTGGATAAATGACACTTTTATCTAACACTTTACCAAATTTATCTACTACAGCCATTTTACAACCCGTTCTAAAGGCTGGGTCAATTCCTAGTACCACCTTCCCTTTGATAGGAGCTTGCATTAAAAGATTCTTAAGATTTAGACTAAACACTTCAATAGCACCTTCGGATGCAATTTTAAATAAGTTTTGTCTTACTTCACGCTCAATAGATGGCTTGATAAGCCTTTCGTATGAATCAATTATGGCATTTTTAATATCATTTAAGAAAGTTGTATTATGATTAAATATTACATTTTTATTTAGATATTCAATATATTTTTTATCATCAAAGATTGCGCTAACATTTAATATCCCTTCTTTTTCACCTCTATTAAGTGCTAAAACCCTATGGTTCTTTATTGTTTTTATACATTCACTATAATCATAATAATTCTTGTATGTTTCGCTTAAATCTTCTGCGCTATTTTTCTTTTTAGATGAAATAATTCCAAACTTCATCATGTCTTCTCTTATATATTTTCTAAAATCAGAATTATCTGATATATCCTGCGCAACAATATATAATGCATTTTCTAATACTTCATCAATATTTTTAAAAGTATCGTTTATATATTCTTTTAAAACATCTTCCTTAGATTTTACTATAGGCTCTGTTACTATAAAATCCGCAAGTGGTTTTAATCCACAAGAAATGGCTTTAGAAGCTTTAGTTTGTCTTCCTTCTTTATATGGTCTATAAATATCTTCTACTTCAACCATTTTTTTTGCATTATCAATTTTTTTACTTAATTCTTCTGTAAGAAGACCTTTTTCATTTATTATTTTTTTAATGCTTTCTTTTCTTTTATCAAGTTCAACCTCGTATTCATATAAATCAGAAATCATTCTTATTTGATTTTCATCCATACCATGTGTCATTTCTTTACGATATCTTGCAATAAATGGCACTGTAGCTTTATCTTCTAGTAGACCTATTACAGTTTCGCAATCTTTTTTGTTTAATTTTAATTCATATGCAATGTTATTAATTATATCTAAATTCATTTATTTACCTCTTATAAAGAATAAAGGATTGAAAATCAATCCTTTATATTTTACTTACTTTCTAATTCATTCTTAATTCTTTGAACAAATGATAATGCTTCTGTTGGTACAGTTAAATCATATTTATAATCTTCTGTTTCCTTAGAATTTCCAAATGGATATTGGCTATACTTTCCAGCATAGTAATATGCAAGTACATTTGATGTTGTAATACCTGATGTTTGGTTTGCAGTACTTGTAGTGTTTCCATCATCATCTGTTGATGTTGTTCCTAAAGCTCCTGAACCTTTAGAATTTCCTGTATACACTAAATAGAATTTAATATCTTCATATTGATCACCATATTTTGATGAATCTAATTTATTATAATCTTCTATTCTTGCGTATAAATTTTCAACTGCAGTTTCAGTTTTAGCATCCGTTGCATTATCTTCAGGATCAAAATCTGTCTTATTATAGTAGAAAATGAATACATGGTCATATTCTTCAATGTTCTTCTTAGCTTGATCATATGTTATTTTATTTGATGATGGTATATTTGAAAAATAGCTGTATGAATCATCTTTTGTTACAAAATATACTGTAAGTCCTATAGCTGTTCCTATAGCGGCTAATGCAAAAACAATG
Organism: Parabacteroides distasonis; assembly: GCA_963623875.1. GTDB lineage: Bacteria > Bacillota_I > Bacilli_A > Acholeplasmatales > Anaeroplasmataceae > UBA3206. The sequence goes on from CAVFNL010000031.1 coordinate 33,999, forward strand.
ATAAGTGATAAAATTACAAAAAATTTCTTTGTATGTTTCACACTACCTTTTTGCTTTTTTACTTTCTTTATTACTCTAGCCATTTAATTCACTCCTTAAATCACTTTAATATTATATAGTATTATACTTTTAAATTCAAGACTCGGCTTTTTCCTCCATTAGTTGAAGGGCAATTTCCTTGATTCTTGCAAGCCTATGATTTAATCCTGATTTTGTAATATGCTCATCATAATCTTTTTCAAGTATTGAAATAAGTTCATTTAATGAAGCCTCTGGATGCATCTTACGTACCTTCATTATTAGTAGCAATCTTCCATCTAGGGTTTCAAGTGGATAATTATATTCTACATATCTAATATATTTTAGTTGTTCTTGTGCACTCTTTAATATTTTACTATCATTCGCAACTTCAATATTTACCTTGCGTTGAATGTTTTGATGTAATTCCCGTTCAATTTGCGCTTCTTCAATTTTAAATACTTCTTTTACGGTACCTATTAGACGCAAAAAATCTTTTATTTGTTCCAAAGACTTCATATAGATAACATAATTATCTCTTCTCTTTGTGATTTTAGCATTTAAATCAAAATGGTTCATCAAAGCTTGAATAAAAACAGCTTCTTCACCTGAAGTTGTGCTTACTTCTAAATGATAATTCGATGAAGATGGGGAGTTAACACTCCCTTTTACAAGAAATGCGCCTCTTAGATAGGCTTTTATTGTCTCATCCGACTGCATTATCTCATCGTGATTTTTTGAAGTAGTTAAAAGTCCAAATTCATCTAGTATTGCGTCACTCATTGTATTAATTTTTACATAATACATATTGTTTTGATTTAATCTACTAACCTTTTTTTGAACGATTGTTACGTCACATTTAATATAGTTTTTAAGTAATGCTAAAAACCTTCTTGCGACATTTGCATTAGCAGTCTGAAAAGATATTTTAATCGTGCTATCTTCTATTATAACTTCTGATGCAATTCGTAACATACTTTCAAGTTCATACATTTGTTCTATTAAATTTTTAAGTGGTTGAACTGAAAGTTCATCTTTAACATCGCTTGAATATGACATAATAACCTCACTATTCAACTAATATGCAATATAGATCTGAAAGTCTATATATTTCATAATCTGGATTTGTATCATCAATTTCATCTTTTTTCTGTGAATACATGACACCTACTGATTTAACGTTCGCAGCTTTAGCGGCTAAAATATCATTAGGATGGTCACCTACATACAAAGTATTAATACCTTCATGACCATTAGGATAAATTTTATCTAGTGCTTTTAAAATTCCATCAGGTGATGGTTTAGGTATCGCATCTTCTTCACCTATTACTACTTCTATATATTCACTTATCTTACAAAGTTCTAATCCTTTTTCGACCATCTCTTTTTTCTTTGATGACACAACACCTATTTTATATCCTTTTTTATAAAGAGTTTTTATAACGTCGTGTACTCCTTCAAAAGGCTTTGCGAATTCATCATGATGCGCAGCATTATATGCTCTATAATATTCAATCATTTCATTGATTAAGGCATCATCATCAGTATATCTTTTGAATGTTTCTTTTAGTGTTGGTCCAAAGAATGATTCTAATTCTTCATCTTCTAACACATGATTTGGAAAATATTTTTCAAATGTATATTCAAAACTATTAAATATTAATCTTTTAGTATCAATAAGTGTTCCATCTAAATCAAACAAAATACAGTTTACTTTATTTTCTTTAACAGTTTTAACAATATCTAGGTATTTATCTTTAGGTCCTACAAATCTCTTTGCAATTAAAAATGCAATACCTCCAACAATAAATATAACAGAGACCAAAATTGAAACATAAATAGGTCCTATTTTTAGTGGATCATTTACATCTCCATGAGTACGAAGTGTTTCAGTAAATGTTCTTACTGCCCCATACCATACTAAATAAAATCCCATTAAATCTCCAGATAATAGTTTCTTATCTTTTCTTCTTACAACAAACATTATAATAAGACCTACTAAATTAAGTAGGGATTCATATAGGAAAACAGGATGATGGTATTCACCATCAATAAGCATATTTTCTGTTATAAATGATGGCAATAACGCTTTAAATAATTTAGTATTTTCAATAACGCCACCATATAATTCTTGATTAAAGAAGTTTCCCCAACGACCTAAAATTTGACCTATTAGAAAACCTGGGGCTACAATATCAAAAACTTTATATAGTGGAACTCTTTTATGATGACACCACCATGATATATAGCATAAAGACGCAATTACTCCTCCTTGTATCGCAAGTCCTGAAAGTCCACCACTTGATATTCCTAAAACATCAGATAATGAATCAAAATCAGATAAATTAAATAAAACATACCAAATTCTAGCTCCTGCAATCGCAAGTGGTACACATACAATTACTCCCCAATAAATAAAATCAGAATAAATACCAAGTTTTTTACCTTCTCTAATTCCATGCCATACCGCAAGAATTATACCTGTAAGAATAAAGATAGCATACCATCTAATTCCAAGGAAAGCTACTGGGTCAAGTTCATTAATCATCTTCTTCAGGTCCTCTCTTTGCAAGATTATTTATGTTTTGGGTAAATTCTAGTGCAGAATTATAACCAAATAATTTTAATTTTTCATTCATTGCGGCACTTTCAACAAGAAGTGACACGTTACGTCCTGGAAGAACAGGAATTACAACGTGGACAATATCACTATTAAAATATTTAATAGTATCATTAGATAAACCTAATCTATCATAATATTTATCAGCTTCCCATTTTTCAAGTTCTACTACAAGTTGAATTCGTTTTGATTTACGGAAAGCACCCGCACCAAACATCTTAACAACGTCTACAATACCAATACCTCTAATTTCAAGATATCTTTCAAGCACTTCAGGCGCATTACCAATTATATACCCTTGTTCACGTTCATAAACATCAACTCTATCATCTGAAATTAATTGATGTCCTCTTTTTATAAGTTCAAGTGCAGTTTCTGATTTACCAATACCACTCTTACCAATAATAAGTGTACCCATACCATTAATATCCATTAAAACGCCATGAACTGTTTGTCTTTGGGCAAGTCTTGATTGAAGATATGAATATACTTTAGAGTTTAATGGTGTTGTTCTTAGATCTGATTTACAAAGACAAATACCATATTCATTCGCAAAGTCTTTAAAGTAATCAGGTAATTCAACATTTTTTGATATTATTATACAAGGTGGTTGTTTTTGAAATAAATACTTAACCCTCGCTTTAGCTATTTCAGGTTGAAGTTGTTTTAAGAATGTAGCTTCCTTAGACCCAATCAAAAGAACTCTTTTAGATTCATAAAAATCAAAGAATCCAGCAAATTCAGTCGCAGGTCTTGTTACATTTTCATCCTCTATCCAAGCATCTAAGCCCCTTTCACCAGCTAATATTTCAAGATTTAAATCATTAACCATCTTTTTCAATTTATATTTACTCAATTTAATCACCCTTTCTAAGAAAGAAATACATTTTAATTATAACATTATTTAAAAAGAAAAAAAGGGGCTTAAACCCCTAAAATAATTTTGTAATTTGATGCTTAATTCTATAATATGTTATAGCAAACTGAAATGCATAACTAATAAGTAAGAAAAATACTATTCCATACCAATGATTAAATACAACATAATTAAAATTATAATTTGCAATAAGCATTATTATAAACATCACAACAGGCTTTATAAGTTCAATTATATAAATATTATTTGCTGTTACAAAATTTGGAATAAGTTTTAACCCTTTTTCAACCAAAGTAAGGCATAAACTTATTATAGTTACTGCTAAAATATATAAAAGCCCTTTACTCCATGAAGAAACATATAACTCTTTAGATAAGAAACCAAATGCCGCAAGATTCACACAAAATAGAATTACTGCAAAAAATAGATATGTCAAAACTCCACGTATGCGATATTTTTTCTCATGTTCTTGTAGACGCTCTTTTAATTTTGTTTCAAATTCTTTTAAAGCATTTTCATCAATATCTGTTCCTTGTAGTTGTTCAAGCAAGTTTTTTAATTCTTCATCATTTTTATTTTCTTCATTCTTTTTCTTTTTTGACATTAAGCTTCCTCCCCTCCTAAAACTTATAAAGAGGAGGAATCCCCCCTCTTCTAAGTTAATTTCTAATTTTCCTCATTTGAATATTTTTCCAAATTGAATTGTTCTTCAATTTCAGACATGTAATCTTTTTCTTTATATCTAGAATTTTTCTCTAATCCAAATGTTTGTGCAAGTATTCCAATAAGTTCAATTGCTTGTTTAACTGACTTTTTAGATCTCAATCTAATTGTCATTGGAGTATATATATACTTTTTCTTTGCTGATAAATCTTTATAGCTATACTTAGATCCTTCGAAGTCATCAGGATTTAATGCTAAGTGAAGTCTTAAAGTCTTACCTGCAATAGTGATTTTAGCGATTAGATTTCTATGGAATCTATATGAATCAGCTTTTGATGATAATCTTTCAGAAACTTTCTTATAAGATTGTAGTTCATTTCTTATTGTATTATATCTTTCTTTCTTTTCATCATCTAATACAGTCACAAATTTTTCATTTAATGGTTTAGACTTGATTCTTGAAAGTTTGTTAACTACAGGATTTGAAGTATCAGATTCCTTAGTTGCGAAAGATATTTCTTCCTCTTCCTCATCTTCATCATCTTCCTCTTCTTCCTCTTCTTCGTCGTCTTCTTCCTCTTCAGCTTCTTCTACTTCATCGTCATAGGCAATAGATTCTTCGTATACATCAGAAATCTCATCTTCTTCATCATCTTCAGTATCTATTACATCAGATTCAAATGAAATTTCATCGTCATCATCAGAAACATCTTCTTCCTTAATATCATCTTCATATCCTACAACTTCATCATCCTCAGAATCTTCATCATCTTCAGTTGATTCAGCACGTGCCGCAAGAATACGTTCACGAATTAATTCACGGCGCTTGATTAAAGCTTCACGAGTATCATCTATCTCATCATCTTCATCTTCAGATTCTTCATCATCTTCATCGTCTTCATCGTCATCGTCTTCTTCTAAAGACTCATTTTGATTAACTTCTTCGTCATCTTCGTCATCTTCATCATCTTCATCATCAACATCATCTTCAGGATCATCTGATGAAGTGTTAGTGATTACTACTGGCTTAACTTCTTCTTTTTCATCTTCAGTAGTTTCTTCTATCTCTTCTGCAGTTTCCTCTAATTCTTCACTATCGTCATTAGAATTAATATCTTCAACTAAAGCCTTAACCTTAGCAGTATCTTCACATGCTACAACACATTTTGGCACTAAATTATTATCAAATAATGAAACTAAAGTCTCAACAACAGCATGAATTGCAGTTGTAAGTAGCATATATAGAGCAAGTAGTACAACAAATATAATTAAATTGTTTTTAAATGATTGTCTTGATGTTGATTCAACAATAAATGTATTTAAAACATCACGCTTCATAAAATATACGATGACTACATATATTGAAGCTAGAATAAATAATGCTGGTAATACATTTCTCTTTCTCTTTAATAGGACAAGAATAGTATAGAAAACCACCATAATAGAAGCAAATCCAAATATAACAGTTTTAATTCTTGTAGAATCCCAATTTGAACTAAAATCAAATAAATAATTCCATGAATCCTTTAGGGTTGTACCAATTTGAGTAAATCCAGAGTTTGCAAGGAATGCATATAGAACGCATACTACAAGTCCTACAATTCCTACTAAATACCACATTAAATTTAATTTACGATATCCAAACTTTTCTTTTTCTTTTTTCTTCTTTTTTGAAGGTATAATCACAAGTAATAGTAATCCTAAAACAACAACTAAACCTAAAATTATAAGAATTTTAGCTGGTTCTTTGAAATCTTGGAATTTATCAACATATTTTTTAAGTCTATCACTAAAGATATGCCCTATAAATAAGATAAATGTGACAACACTTAAACTTATAAAATCGAAAATGTTTTTCCCTTTTCTTCTTCTAATAGCACAAAATATAGCTATCAATAAATTGATTCCAGCAAATACACCTATCGCAAGTCTATTATCCTTATCTTTAAAGAAATCAACAAACTCAAGAGCATAATATGGAAGTGATGTTCTTAGGCTATCTTGTTGTTTAATTATAAGTAAAACAGAAAAGTCTAATATTACTAAAGCCAATAGAAATAATATTTTTTTTACAATTTTCATGCTTTTTACCTCTCCTTAACAATATTTTACTTTAGAGTACCACATATTTATAAGTTTTACAACATTGAAACTTGTAAAATAATAATATTTATGGTGAAAACGTATATCATAGTTTTAATTTTCAAGGTATGGCTTCAAATATTCGGCAGTATATGATTTTTTACATTTTATAAGCTCTTCAGGGGTACCTGTGAAAAGAATTGTTCCACCTTTATCTCCACCTTCGGGTCCTATATCAATTATATAATCCGCAAGTTTTATAACATCAAGATTATGTTCAATCAATACGACACTAGCCCCTGTATCTACAATCTCAGATATTACTTCCATTAATCTTTTAATATCATCCGTATGAAGACCTGTTGTAGGTTCATCCATAATATATAATGTGTCTGATGATATTCTTGAAGATAATTCAGCCGCAAGTTTTACTCTTTGAGCTTCTCCACCTGAAAGATCAGTTGATGATTGACCAAGTTTCATATAACCTAGTCCTACTTTCATAAGTGCTTTTAATTTTCGTTCGATTTTAGGTTGAAGTTTAAAGAATTCATAGGCTTCTTCAATTCTCATATCTAAAACTTCCGCAATATTCTTTCCTTTAAACTTAACATTTAATGTGTCTTGTTGATATCTTGTACCTCCACAGACTTCACAAGCTACAAAAACATCTGGTAAGAAATTCATAGAAATTCTTTTAACACCATCACCATAACATGCTTCACATCTTCCACCTTTTACATTAAAACTGAATGTTCCTTTATCAAATCCACGACTTTTAGCTTCAACAGTTTGGCTAAACAGTTCACGAATATCATCAAACACTCCTGTATATGTCGCAGGATTTGATCTTGGAGTACGTCCAATTGGAGTTTGTGAAATTTGAATTATTCTTTTAATATTTTCAATTCCCTCAATTCTTTTAACAGGACCTGGTTCAACTCTTTTTGATTTATATAGCTTAACATATAAGTTTTTATATAACACTTCATTAACAAGTGATGATTTACCGGACCCTGAAACACCTGTCACAATTACAAGTTCACCTAGTGGTATATTTACATTAACATTTTTTAAATTATTAGCACTAGCACCTTTTATAGAAATAAATTTAGAATTTCCACTTCTTCTTTTTTCTGGTACTTCTATTTTTAAATCTCCTCTTAAATATTTAGCTGTTATAGAATTTTCAACCTTCATAACTTCCTCTGGTGTACCTGCAGCCATAATTTCTCCACCATGTATTCCAGCTTTAGGTCCTACATCTACTAAATAATCTGCTTGCATCATCGTATCTGTGTCATGTTCTACAACAATTAGTGTATTCCCTAAGTCACGCATACTCTTTAATGTATCAATAAGTCTTTGATTATCTCTTTGGTGCAATCCAATCGATGGTTCATCTAATACATATAAAACTCCTGTAAGCTTAGAACCAACTTGAGTCGCAAGTCTAATTCGCTGTGCCTCTCCACCAGAAAGTGTATCCGCAGATCTTCCTAGTGTTAAATACTCAAGTCCAACATTCATCATAAATTCTAATCTATTACAAATTTCTTCAACTGCCATTTTAGCAATTTTTGCTTTTTCTTCTGAAAGTTTAACTTCCTTAAACCATTTATATAATTCTTCGATAGACATTTGACATAAGTCATTAATATTTTTATCATTTATAAATATATTAAGAACTTCAGAATTTAATCTTGCACCATGGCAATGTTTACATTCACGTTCAATCATAAATCCATCAATCCAATCTCTAATCCAATCAGACTGAGTTTCTTTGTATCTTCTTTCAAATGAATTTACAATTCCTTCGAAATATTCTTCTTTCGAATGATCACGACCAGAAGTTGATTTAATTTTAAAATGTATTGGTTTATCTGATCCATACATTAAAACTTTTAATTGTTCAGTTTTTAAGTCCTTAATAGGCGCATCCATATCAATATTATATTCTTCACAAAGGATCTTTAATTCCGCATTATTTAGATTTTCTTTTTCTTGATTCTTATAAGGAAGTATTCCACCCTTATTTATTGATTTATCATAATCAAAAAGTAAATCCGGATGAATACTTTTTGTAACCCCAAGTCCATTACAATAAGGACATGCTCCAAGTGGTGAGTTAAAAGAGAAAAGTCTTGGTTCAAGTTTTGGTACAGAATATCCACATTCACTACATGAGTAATGCTCACTATATGTAACATCATCACTCTCTGTTTTTATTCTTACATATCCAGAACTAAGTTTAAGACATACCCTTAGTGCATCCGCAACTCGCTCTCTAATATCATCCTTCATCTTAAGTCTATCTATTACAATATCAATGTCATGCATTTTATTCTTCTCAAGATTAATCTCTGTATCCAACATATACATTTCTTTATCTATTTCAGCACGAATATATCCCATTTTTAAATATTTTTCAAAAAGGGCTTTATGTTCACCTTTTTGATGACGAACTACTGGAGCTAAAATTATTATTTTTTCTCCTTCAGGATATTTCATAATATTATCTATCATCTTATCTACTGAAGTAGCTTCAATAGGCATATGGTGTGTTGGACAATATGGTGTTCCAATACGTGCAAAAAGTACTCTTAAAAAATCATAAATTTCTGTTACAGTTCCAACTGTTGATCTAGGATTTTTAGACGCTCCTTTTTGATCAATAGAAATAGCAGGGCTAAGTCCATCTATTGAATCTACATCAGGCTTATCCATTGCACCTATGAATTGACGTGCTCCTGTTGATAGTGATTCTACAAACCTTCTTTGTCCTTCTTGAAATATTGTATCAAACGCAAGAGACGACTTACCTGAACCTGAAAGGCCTGTCATTACAATAAGCTTATTTTTAGGTAATTTTATATCTACATTTTTTAAATTATTTTCACGTGCTCCATGAACATAAATATAATCCATATTATCAAACTCCTTCAAACTTTAAATATTATATCATACTTTTTTATAATTTATGTTATAATTTGCTTAGGTGATGACATATGATTTTACAAGCACAAAACCTAATAAAAGAGAATTTTTTCAAAGAATCATCTTTAGAAATCCAAGAAGGCGAAATTATAAATATTTTATCTATGAGCAAAGATGCCTTAGATGTTTTTTCTAAATCTTTAATAGGACTTATAAAGATAAAAGGTAATATTAAACTATTTGGTCATAATATGAAAGAATCTTTACCTAAAGCCTTAAATTTTATAGGTTATACAAGCACCCTAAAATACAAATCAAATGGTACTGTTTCAAATTACTTAAGACTTACAGCTAAATTTTATAAATTAAACCTAGATGATAGAATTGATTATCTATTAGACAAATTTATGATTGATAAAAATAAGAAAATGCGTGATTTAAATGAATTTGAACAAAAAGATACTTCTGTAATTAGAGCCCTTATTCATAATCCTAAATTTGTAATATTAAACAACATAGTAGATACAATGGACTCTAAATCTCTTACTATTTTAGAAGATATTATTTATGAGATGAAAAGAGAAGGTACTTCATTTTTAATAACTTCACAAAAACTTGCAATAAATAATGTGGATAAAGTATATGTATTAGATAGTAAACTTATAGAATATAACAATATTAAAACAGCTTTTAAAATAAGTTTTTCAAAAATCGAATCATTTAATAGTGCCTATTTAAAAAATATCACATTAACAAATATGCATATAGGGGATGGGAATATATCTTTTGTCGTATGGTGTAACTTAAATGATACCATTAAATATCTATCTTCACTAAAACCTGCATATCTCACTATTTCAAGGCCATATATAGGAGAAATCATTGATGAAATACTATCTTCTAAAGAATGAAATTAAAGCTGTTTTAATATTATCAATTATATTCTCATCTATTATATTTATAATTCTACTATTAAGTTTTATTTTATATCCACTAAATATACCTATTACAAACGAAACATTACAAAAATTATTATTTATACCATCAGATGTTAAAAGCCCTGCGATGTATTACGCAATGGTTATGGAATATATCGTAATTATAGTTTCTATAATGTCTGCAGTATTATCAACCAAAACAATCGTACATGATAAAAAAAGTGGCTATGATGAATATTTATTCTCTCTTCCACTAAATAGAGGTCAAATATTTTACAACAAACTTTTAGCCATCCTGCTAGAATGCATTGTATTTAATTTGATATTTAATATATTATCTTTTTCATTTAAAGCCATATTTAAATTTGACATGTCATCATTTAAAATGTTTGAGATTAATACCGCTCTTTTTCTATCAAATATTACTTTTCTTGCTATAGGTGTTTTAGTAGGATCATTTATTAAACCTTCACATATATATTTAAAAAATATTTTAATTATATTCTTTCTTCTAGTGCTTGCAATTCCTGAAAGATTATATGATATAAGTTTTTTAAGATATTTTAATCCTTTTAGTTATTTTAAATTGTCTGAAATTATTAAAACCGGATATAAAATATCATTTATAACTATTTCTGGTTGTATTATTATATTTTGTATTTCAATAGCTAAAACTACATATTTAGAATATGATGTATTAAAGCAAAAATAGGCATAAAGCCTATTTTTTTATTAATTCTTTAAATTCTTCTTCATTAATTATTTTAATTCCAAGCGCTTGAGCTTTCAAAAGTTTTGAACCTGCATCAGCCCCACATACTAAAATATCTGTTTTCTTTGAAACTGATGATGTAGTAGTACCACCTAAAGATTCAATTATATTTTTAGCTTCATCACGTGAAAACATAGATAATGATCCTGTTAAAACAACTATTTTATGTGCGAATACACCATCTACAATATTCTTTTCTTTATATGTCATATTTAAGCCAAGTTCTTTAAGATGATTAACTAATTCTTTTTTATCAGAACGAGCAAAATACAAAACCACGGATTTAGCTATTATATCCCCTACATCATCTATTGAAATTAAATCTTCGTATTTTGCGTCAATAATATTTTCTATTGTATGAAATTTCTTACAAATAGATGATGCGGCTTTAGCCCCAACATTTTTTATTCCAAGGCCAAATAATAATTTATCTAGATTATTTGATTTAGATATATCAATAGATGCTAAAATGTTATCTATACTTTTTTTACCTAATTTATCTAATAAAATCAATTCATCATAATGATTATGCAGCAAATAAATATCATCGATATCTTTTATGTATCCTAAGTCATAAAATCTCTCAATTATTGATGGTCCTAAGGATTCAATATTCATCGCAGGTTTTGATGCAAAATGCACAATAGAATTTAATTTACGCGCTCTACAATATTCATTTGGACAAAAATAATCTGCTTGTCCTTCTTGCCTTTCAAGAGGTGTTTTACAAATAGGACATTCTTTTATCATTTCAAAAGATTTTAATCCTTTTTCTCTTTTAGATAAGTCAACCTCAAAAACTTCTGGGATTATTTCTCCACTTTTTCTAACTTTTACAAAATCACCAATTCTAATATCTCTAATCTTTATAAAATCTTCATTATGAAGTGTTGCGCGCACGACTGTAGTACCGGATATAAACACAGGTGAAAATTCCGCAACAGGAGTAATTGCGCCTGTACGTCCTACTTGAAATACAATATTGTTAAGTCTTGTAGACGCAACCTCAGCTGGATATTTATAAGCAATACACCATTTTGGACATTTTACTGTATATCCAATTTCATTATATGAATCTAATTCATTTACTTTAATTACAATTCCATCAATCGGATATGTAAGTTCCTCTTTCTTTTCTTTCCAATACCTAATATATTCTATTACTTCTGTAACATTATTACATTTTTTTCCTTCTTTATTAACTTTAAATCCAAGTTTCTTTAAATATTCTATTGATTCACTTTGTGTTTTAGTAAAATCACCTATTATTTGATACATAAAATTATCAAGACCTCTTTTAGAAACCTCTTGTGAATCAAGAAGTTTTATAGAGCCTGATGCAGCATTACGTGGGTTTTGAAATAAATCTTCTCCATTCTCTTCACGTTCTTTATTTAATTTCTCAAAAGATTTTTTTGGCATAAAAATTTCGCCACGCACTTCTATTTTTCTAGTTTCCGGAATAGTTAATGGAATAGATTTAATTGTTTTAACATTTTGTGTAATATCTTCACCTATACTTCCATTTCCTCTTGTAGAAGCTTGAACTAAAACACCATTTTCATATACACACGAAACACTTAAACCATCTATTTTAAGTTCACAATTGTATGTAGCGTTAGGAAACTGTTTTTTAATATCACCATCAAATTTAACAACTTCATCTTCATTAAAAACATCATCAATTGACATCATTTTAACTTGATGTGAAACTTTTAAAAATTTATCTAACACCTTATCCGCAACTCTCTTAGTTGGGGAATTATCTAAAGCATATTCAGGATATTTTTCTTCTAGTTCTTTAAGTTCCTTATATAAATTATCATATTCAAAATCTGACATCGAAGGATTATCTAATACATAATATTCATAAGCTGCTTGATTTAACAAATTTGTTATAGTTAAAATTCTTTCTTTAATATCCATTTTAAAACCTCTTCTATATATTTTTTACAAACCATTTTACATATGCCTATTATACCACATATGAAACGTTTTCTTGATATATTTTATTTTGAAAAAACAAATTAATAGGACTATAATTAATATGCGTATTTTCGGAGGTAATCGATGAAAGATTTAAAATCAGTTTTAAAATATTTATTAAAAGACAAAATAAACTTAATTTTTTCAGTGGTATTTGTAATAGTTGAAACAGCGTTTGAACTTGTAATTCCATTTTTAATGAAAGATATTATAAACAAAGGTGTTCTAGAAAGTGATATGAGGCAAATTGTAATATCTGGAATAATTATTATAGCATGTGCTTTAGTATCTTTAGTAACAGGGCATTTATATTCTATATTTATGGGAAAGCTTATTAGTAATTATTCATATAATCTTAGAAAAGACTTATATGAAGCGGTTCAAAAGTTTTCTTTTTCAAATCTAGATCATTTCGAAACATCATCTTTAGTCACAAGAGTTACAAACGATGTACAAATTATGCAAAACACAGTACTTGGATCAATAAGGCCTATATTTAGAGCCCCTGTTATGCTTGGTATGGGTGTTGGATTATCATTTGCGATTGCGCCAAAGATTGCGTGGGTTTTTATTTTAGCTATACCTGTTCTTGTCTTAATATTATTTGGAATAATTAAGTATACAGCTCCTAAATATGGTGTAATTCAAAGTAATGTAGACAACTTAAATCTTGTAGTAAGAGAAAATGTTATCGCAATCCGTACAGTTAAAGCCTTCACTAAAGAAGATGATGAAGTAACTAAATTTAATAACTCTAATGAAAACATTAAAGAATCTACTACAAAAACATTCAAAATTGCGGTTCTTAATACTCCTGCATTTCAACTTTCTATGTATGCAGTCACAACACTTCTTCTTGCGTTTGGGGCTGTTATGTGTCATAAGCACTCACTTAAAGTGGGAGATTTAAGTGCACTTCTATCTTATGTATTACAAGTATTGAATTCAGTTATGATGATTTCTAATATGTTTTTACTTATGAATAGATCATTTGCGTCAGCTCGTAGAATAAATGAAGTTTTAGTTGAAAAGCCAACTATCACAAGTGATAGCACTGATATGATAGAAAATAATCACATTGAATTTAAAAATGTTTATTTTAAATATAAAGAATCAAGTGAAGAATATGTCTTATCAAATATTAATTTAGACATTAAAGAAAATGAATCTATTGGTATTATTGGTGGTACAGGTTCTTCTAAATCAACATTAGTATCTTTAATATTAAGACTATATGACGTATCTTCTGGTGAAATATTAATCGGTGGAAAAAATGTTAAAGATTATGATTTAAAGAAACTTCGCGATAGTATTTCAATAGTTCTTCAAAACAATGTATTGTTTAGTGGAACTATTAAAGAAAATCTTTTATGGGGAAATAAAAACGCAACTGATGAGGAAATTAAAAAAGTTCTTGATATTTCTTGCACATCTGAATTTATTGATAGACTACCTGGAGGACTAAACTATGATTTAGGGCAAGGTGGAGTCAATGTATCAGGTGGACAGAGACAGCGTCTTTGTATTGCACGTGCATTACTTAAAAATCCTAAAATCATTATTTTTGATGATTCCACATCCGCATGTGATATGGAAACAGAACGTAAAATTCTAGAAGGTATTAGAAGTCTTAAAAATGTTACTAACATCATTATAGGTCAACGTATTGTATCTGTAAAAGATTGTAGTCAAATTATAGTTTTGAATGATGGTCATATAGATATGATTGGAAATCATAATTTCTTATATGATAATAACGAAATTTATAAAGAATTATGCGATGTACAGTTAGGAGGTAAATAATATGGCTATAACTACCACAAGAAAAAGACCTAACAACTTAAAACTTACCGTAAGAAGATTGCTTGATTATATGGGTAAACACAAGATTATTTTGTTCGCCGTCGCATTCTTAGTCCTTCTTAGCGCATTATGTAATCTTCTTGGTACATTTATGCTTCAAGTAGTAATAGATGATTATATTGATGGCCCAAAATATAATGATTTATGGAAAATAATCACTCTTGAAGTGTCAATATATACTGTAGGTGTGCTATCTACTTTAGGGTATTCCCAAGTTATGGCTTCCTATTCCCAAAAAGTTATATATGAACTACGTAGTGACCTATTCAAACATATGGAAACTCTTCCGTTATCGTATTTTGATAAACGTACACATGGTGAAATAATGTCTATATACATTAATGACATTGATTCACTATCAGATGCAATAAATAATGCTTTTGCGATGCTTATATCAAATTTTATGCAAATTATTGGACTTATGATATTAATTATAATTATAAACCCATTACTTGCGTCTATTTGTATCGTATTCTACATTATAATGTTCTCATACGTTATATATGCATCTAAGAAAAGTAAACTTTATTATCTAGAATCAAGTAAAGAAATGGCTAAACTTAATGGTTTTGTTGAAGAAACATTTAGCGGACAACGCGTTGTGCAAGTTTTTAATCATGAAGAGGAAAATATTAAGACATTTGAAGAACATAATAAGAAATTAAAGCATTCTAACTTTATAGCAATTAGATATTCTACATCTATGGTTCCAATGGTAGTTGCGCTATCATATATCAACTATGCAATAGTTGCGATATTTGGTGGATTAATTGCGCTAGATTATATTCCATTTACAAATATCACCGTAGGTGGTATAGCCTCATTCTTAGTATTCGTTCGTCAAGGAGCTCTTCCTATAAATCAATTCAC
The DNA here is from genome assembly GCA_963623875.1 of Parabacteroides distasonis. GTDB lineage: Bacteria > Bacillota_I > Bacilli_A > Acholeplasmatales > Anaeroplasmataceae > UBA3206. The sequence continues at coordinate 49,625 of CAVFNL010000031.1, forward strand.
TCAACAAGCAAATCTTTTATTAAATGGTTTAGCAGGAGCTGAGCGAATCTTCTCTCTTTTAGATGAAACATCTGAGATTGATACTGGTGATATCTTACTTGTAAATACTTACGAAGAAAACGGAATATTAAAAGAAACTGCTGATGTAACAAACACTTTCGCATGGAAATCAACAGATAACACCTTAACTCCTCTAAAAGGAGATGTAAGATTCTTCAACGTTGATTTCTCATATGTAAAAGGAAAAACAATCCTACATAATTTATCCTTATATGCTAAGCCTGGACAAAAAATTGCATTTGTCGGATCTACAGGAGCAGGTAAAACTACAATCACAAACCTTATTAATCGTTTCTACGAGCTTGAAGGTGGACACATTGAAATTGATGGCATTGATATAAGGCTTATAAAGAAAAATTCCCTTAGAAAATCAATGGGAATAGTACTTCAAGATACTCATCTTTTCACAGGGACAATATTTGAAAACATAAAATATGGAAATAAAAACGCAACAGATGAAGATGTTATTGCGTCAGCAAAATTAGCAAATGCCCATTCATTTATCAAAAGGCTTCCAAATGGATACAATACTATGATTTATTCTGATGGAGCTAATCTTTCAATGGGACAAAGACAGCTACTATCAATCGCAAGAGCTGCAATAGCCAAATCACCTATTTTGATATTAGATGAAGCTACTTCTTCAATTGACACAAGAACTGAACATTTAGTTGAACAAGGAATGGATCACTTAATGGAAGGAAAAACTGTGTTTGTAATAGCTCACAGACTTTCAACCGTTAGAAACGCAAACGCAATTATGGTTCTTGAAAAAGGTAATATAATCGAACGTGGAGACCATAACCAATTATTAGCACAAAAAGGCGTATATTATGATCTCGCGACTGGTTCAACAGAACTTGAATAAAAGCACTAATATATTTACAATTCTATCTAAAATATAATAAATTAATTTACTTACCAATAATATATCGGAGTCTTTGTTTAAATACAGCCGATGATAAAAAGCTCATAGACTAATTATCTATGAGCTTTTATTTGTTAGTAGTATTATTATTGCAAAACGGTTGAAACATCACCACCATAATGCCAAAAGTTTACAGTATTATATGTAGATTTTATGGCTATACCAAATCACTATATGTATATACTGATAAATCATTTTTCTTATTATGCTCACATAAAGCTTGTCCCACCACTAGACATCGCAGTTTCATATTTATGTTTATACTTATTACCACTACATATCCTAATGATAATATTAGAATAATTATTACCGCAAGTATTGCTATGCAATCTTTGTTCAAAAATAATTATTCTTTTTTGATTTTTTTATTTTAATAATTATCTTTCTTTAAAAGTGTTTTATCCACATATAATAAATCTTCATTATAGACTGAAAATTCAAAAAGAAAATTATTGTATATAACGTTCCTTTTAATATTATATTTAATTACGTTTATTCATTAGGTGAACCTTGCAAGTAAGTGCAAAACTTTACATTATCTTGTAATATTGGGTATTAATGTAATAATTTAGCTAATCATTATCATTGACTTTCCAACTACCGCCATTT
>CAVFNL010000032.1:0-59957 GCA_963623875.1 Parabacteroides distasonis
ATATATATATATAATAAATAGGAGTAATTGTCAATACTTTTTTAATACAAGTATAAAGGAACTTTTATAATCATTCTATCTTTCTTACTAAGTCTATTAATCTATAATCTAAATTCTCAAATACTTTCTTTTTCATTTCTTCTAGCACTCCGTAGTATATTTAGAGATGCTTCCTGTTATTACACCTATCGTATCACTATCTCCTCCTAAAGATACTAAAGTTCATGCGCTACTTATATCATTACTCCAAGCTTTATCATAGTCGTTTTGACTGTCAATGTCTACCTTAAAATACTCGCACAACTCATAATAATCCGGAAACCATTTACCTAGTGACATTTTATACTCTTCTTAGTTTTGAATTTTCTTTATAAAGTCTTTTGTTCTTTTATGAATTCTTTCATATTTCTATACCTGTTTAATTCATTATAGTACATATATCAAATATTATTAACTGCTAGCAATAAATTCATTTTTTTCTTAAACAATATTTTCGTTAGAAAAAGAATAATATTTATCTTGTGCAACAATTATATGATCTAATAAAAGTATCCCTAATATTTTTAATTGCTCTTTTAAATCAAGAGTCATTATAATATCTTGCTTAGATGGCATAGGATCGCCTGAAGGATGATTATGAGCAATAATAACACCGTAAGATGCATTAATAACCGAATCCCTTATTATGCGTTCTTTAGGAATTATTATATCCCTTACACCGCCTATATCATACAATTTTTCTTTTATAATTTTTAATTTTGAATCTAAATATATTACCATAATGTTTTCTAATTTTTGATTTGAAAGATAAGGCTTTATATGTAAATATATTTTCCTAGCATCATCATATACAATGTCATTTTTAGAGTTGGACATAGCTCTTTTTGAAAGTTCGAAGCAAGCCATAATAAGGCAGGCCTTGGCTTCTTTTATGCCTTTTATACTTATTATATCTTCATAATTAAGATCAATTATTCCTTTAATCCCATCACTCTCTTTAAGTATTTCATTAGCTATGTCAATTGCACTTCTCTCTTTAGTTCCACATCTTAAAAGAATTGCAATTAATTCTGCATTAGATAATGATTTTGCGCCATGCTTAATTAATTTTTCTCTAGGTCTTTCTTCTTTTATAATTTCCTTTATTTTCACATTAATCACCATAATAAATATATGAATAAAAAAGATTTTTTACTAAATTTATTATATTTGAATTAGTATAAAATATAAAATTTGAGGTATTTTAAGAAAAGAAGCATGTTAAAATCAGCTTAGTAGCGTAGTAGGTAAAAAGTTTTAAAATCAACATCGTATTTTGCATCAAAAAAACTCCTTTTGATATAATAAATTTATGTAAGGCAATTATATACGAAAGGAGTTTTTATTTATGGATTACAAATCCATTAAAAGATTAGGACTAGATACTACAGTCATTAATAAAGAAACATCATTCAGGACCTTTTCTATTCTCAAATTATAGGTCCTGATTCTAAACTTAAAGCATTTGATCATATAATTACTAATTTATATAATTGAATAATGAAGATTGATTTGAATTAATTATTTTTGCTATATATGTAATAAAGACCTTTTAATAATAAATTTTCATCATATGTAATTTGATGACATGAATACTTTGTGATTAGTTTACCAAGTCCACCTGTTACAATCACATTAAGATCTTGTTTCATTTCTTCTTTTAATCTTTCAATAAGTCCATCAATCATACAAGTATTACCATAAATAATCCCTGATTGCATACATTCTACAGTATTTTTACCAATTAGATTTTTTGGTGATTCTAAAGAAATATAAGGCAATTGAGATGCATGTTGTGAAAGTGAATCTAAAGATGTTTTAATACCAGGTATAATCATTCCACCAATATGATTTTTAGCACTATCAATAACACTTATAGTAGTAGCTGTTCCCATATCAATAATTATCGCTGGAAGCCTATATTCTTCTATGACACATACCGCATCACAAACTCTATCTGCTCCAAGACTTTTAGGATTGTCTATTTTTATATTTAATCCTGTTTTTATTCCAGCACCTACGTGTAATGGTTTTTTATTTAAAAGTAATTCTATAGCCCTACTAAATTCATTTGTAATTTCTGGAACAACTGATGATAGAATAGCACCTTCAATATCTGATGTTTTTACTTGATATATTTGCATCATAAGTTTTAATTGGATTAAAAAATCCATGTTTGTTTTTCTTATATCTGTTGAAATACGGGCTTCCGCATAAATTGTAGTTTTATTTAAAAAACCAATAACGATATTTGTATTTCCTATATCTACCGCAAGAATCATTTTATAACTCCTTTATTTTATCGAGTATGATATTAGATAATGCATCTTTTGATAATAATTCTGATGTTTCTACATTATCTTTTGTAATAAAAGTAATTTGATTTGTATCAACCCCAAATCCTGTATCACTACCCAACAATGAATTTGCACAAATCATATCACATTTTTTATTTATGAGTTTTTTCTTTGAATTTTCAACCATATTCTCTGTTTCCATTGAAAATCCAATGATTTTTTGTGAAGTTTTATTTTCTCCTAAATATTTTAAAATATCATCAGTTCTTTTAAGGCCTAGTATCATATCACTATCACTTTTTTTGATTTTATTTTGTGAATATTCTTTTATGGTATAATCTGCAACTGCTGCGCACATAATGATTATATCATTATTTTTATAATTAGCTTTTACCGCATTAAACATAGATAGTGCATCTGTTGTTTTAATAACATCAATACCTCTATAAGCACTAATAGAAGCTCCACTTATAAGTGTAACACAAGCTCCTCTTTTATATGCATTATTAGCAATTGCATACCCCATTTTTCCTGAAGAATGATTTGTAATAAATCTAACAGGATCAAGTGATTCTTTTGTAGGTCCGGCAGTAACTAATATCTTTTTTCCAATTAAATCTTTTTCATATTCGATATGATATAAAATTCGCTCTAAAATTAAATCTATTGGCGCAAGTTTACCTTTTCCAATATCATCACATGCTAAAAGTCCTACAGAAGGTTCAATTATTTCATAATCTAATTTCTTTAATTTTTCTATATTTTCTTGAATAATTGGATTTTCATACATATTTGTATTCATCGCAGGCGCAATAAGTTTTTTCCCTCTAAATGCACATATTGTAGTGGTTAACATATCATCACAAATACCATTCGCAATTTTCGAAATGATATTTGCGGATGCGGGCGCAACCACAAAAATATCAGCCTTTTTTGCAAGAGAGACATGTTCGACATTATACATGAAATTTCTATCAAATGTATCAGTAATACATTTATTATTTGTTAATGTTTCAAATGTTAATGGAGTAATAAATTCTAATGTATTTTTAGTCATTATTACATGAACGTCTGCGCCCATTTTTTTTAATGTATGGCATAAATCTGCCATTTTATATGCGGCAATTGATCCTGTGATTCCAACTACTACTGTTTTTCCTTTTAGCATAAAAACACCTCTATTCTTGGTCTTCTAAACTTCCATATTTTATATAATTACAAATTCTTGATATTTTATTATTATCATCTACAAACACTACATTAGGTTTAACATCCTTTGCTTCTTCAGGAGTCATATTTTGATAAGCCATAATTATTACTTTATCATCTTTTTTACCGCACCATGCAGCTGCGCCATTAAGGCATATTACGCCACTTCCTGCTTCACCTTTTATAGTATAAGTTTCAAATCTTGAACCATTATTAACATTTACTACTTGTACTTTTTCATATTCTAAAATTCCTGCTTTTTCAAGTAAAGTACTATCGATTGTAATTGAACCTACATAATCTAGTTTTGCTTCAGTTACGGTAGCTCTATGAATTTTAGATTTTAACATTGTAATTTCCATTATTTAACCTCAATTATAATATTATCAATTTCTCTTGTTGTACCAATATATACGGCAATCGCAACAAGTACTTCACCTTTTATTGTATCAAGAGGTTGAATGTTAGTATTATCAACGATTTCTACATAATCAACTTTAGCTAATGGTTCAGTTTCTAAAACTTCTCTTATCTTGTTTTTAATAACTACACTATTTCTTTCACCATTTTCTATTAATTCTTTACCTGCGCATAATGATTTATAAAGGATTGTTGCGGCAATTCTTTCATCTTTTGATAAATAAGTATTTCTTGATGATTTTGCAAGTCCATCATCTTCTCTTATGATAGGACATCCTATTATTTCAATATCAAAATTTAAATCTTTAACAAACCTTTTAACAACAGCTAGTTGTTGTGCATCTTTTTGCCCAAAATATGCTTTATTTGGTGTTACAATATTAAATAACTTTGTAAGCACAAGACAAACTCCACCAAAGTGAACAGGTCTTTTAGCTCCACATAAGTGTTCTGTAACTTCAGTTGTATTTACTGTTGTAGTGAAATGTTCACCATACATTTCACTAGGCTCTGGATTAAAAATCAAATCAGCACCAGCACTTTCAACTAAAATTTTATCATGTTCAAGATCACGAGGATAACGTGCTAAATCCTCATTAGGTCCAAATTGTGTAGGATTTACAAATATTGATACTACTGTTTTTTGATTCTCACTTACAGATTTTAATATAAGACTCTTATGACCTTCATGTAAGTATCCCATTGTAGGAACAAATCCTATGCTTAATCCTTCTTTTTTCCAAGATTTTACTATTTCTCTTACTTCTTTTATTGTATGTACTACTTTCATTTTATTATTCCCCCATAAATTCTTTTATAACTTGGTTATAATCATTATCATCCATTTTATACGTATGTGCTACTTCAGGATATATTTCTTCTTTAACTTCTTTGATATAATTTTTATATGCTTCAACCATTATATCATGAAGATTGGAATATTTTTTTACAAATTTTGCTTGTCTATCATTTGAATAACCAAGCATATCTTGATTAACTAAAACTTGAGCATCACATTCTTTTGAAGCTCCAATTCCAATTGTTGTGATACTAAGTTTTTTTGTAATATATGCCGCAATCTTTTCAGGTACGCATTCAAGTGTAATCGCAAAAGCTCCAGCCTCTTCTACAGCTATACAATCTTTTATAAGATCAATAGCCGCATCATATGATTTACCTTGAACTTTATATCCACCAAGAGAATTTACTGATTGTGGAGTAAGTCCAACATGACCTACAACAGGTATTCCTGCATCAGTAATAGCCTTAATTCTTGATGCATATTTTCTTCCACCTTCAAGTTTTACTGCTTGACAACCTGTTTCTTTTAAAATACGACCTGCATTTCTAACCGCATCTTCATCAGATACTTGATAAGACATAAAAGGCATGTCTACTACAACAAATGTATCTTTAGCACCACGTACAACAGATGCTCCATGACTAATCATATCTTCCATTGTAACAGGCAGTGTATTAGGATATCCCAGCATAACCATCCCAAGTGAATCTCCAACCAAAATAAAATCTATTCCAGCCTCTTCTACAAGACGTGCTGTCGAATAATCATAACATGTAATTTGAACAAGTTTTTTTACGCCTTTAGTTTCCTTAAATGTATTGATATTAATCATTTTTATTCTCCTTTAATAATTTTAAAATTTCACTATAATCATGCGTATTTTTCTTTTGAGCCATTTTACAAAGTATTAAACTTAAACTTTTATATGAATCTATAAATTCCTCAGGTAATTTTTTTAAATGTGATTCAATAGTATTAATATCACATCTTGCAATAGGGCCTGTAAGAGCATTTATAGATCCAACCTCAAGAATATTATTAATATTATTTTGTATTAATGGTTTAAATATTTTTAAATTATCAAGACCAATATTATTTAATATTTGCTCCGCAGAATAAGTCAGGGCACAAACAAGATTAGATAACATTACACATGCTGCATGATAAAGTACTTTATCTTCTTTTTTTATTTCATATACTTGATTAGAAAATAATTCTTTTATTTCATCTATTTTTTCACTAGCGCCTTCAATTGTAAAATAAATATTTGAAATATTTTTATATGATGTATATTTATCATTAAAAGCATATATCGGATGAAGTGAATAACAATAATTATCATCTTTTAAATTTTTAAATACATCACTTGAAATACTTCCTGAAGTATGTATTAAAATTTTATTTTTAGTATTTAGTTTATAAAGTTCATCAACTACTAAGTCTAACGCATCATCATTGACCGTTAAAAAAAGAGTATCACAATCATTAATTAAATCAATTAAGTTTTTGTAATACTCACTAACACTAAATATAGCTAAGGATTTGCTATCTTCTAAATCTTTTGAATAAATACCTACCACAGACATATATTTGTCATTTAAGTATTTAGCAAGAGAAAATCCAACATTTCCTGCACCTATGAAACCTATCTTCATAAAAACACCTCACTAATACAATTTATTTCTAATATCATTTAGTTAAGAAAGATAGAATTATTAAAATTTAATAAATTAGTAAAGTTTTACATTAATAAATACTTTCTACATATGTATTATACACTAATTTATTTAAATGTAAAATAAATAAAAGCCATAAACACTAAATTTATGGCTTTATTATTAGATTTGTTTAAATTGATTTAATTTTTCGTTATAAACATAACCAATTGAATCAAGTTTTAAAACAATTTCTGAAAAATTAAGTTCTAAATCATCACACAAATTATCAAGAGAATCATATTCATCTCTTAATTTTAAGTTAATGTATGATAATAACATATATGGATCAGTTGGTATCATATTACTTTAAATCACAAGTTTTGATATGATCCATATCATCATAGTCTTGGTTTTCTCCACACATTCCCCAAATGAATGTATAATTCATAGTTGCGGATGCTGCATGAATAGACCATGCAGGGCTTATTACTGCTTGTTCAGGCGCAATAACGATTGAACGAGTTTCTTGAGGTTGTCCCATTAAATGGAATACTCTATCTTCATTTGTAAAATCAAAATAGAAATAAACTTCCATTCTTCTTTCATGTGTATGACAAGGCATAGTGTTCCAACAAGAACCACTTGCAAGTGCAGTCATACCCATAGCTAATTGACAAGAATCGATAATTGCAGTGTTGATATATTTATTGATTGTTCTCTTGTTCATATGAGCCGCATCACCAAGTTCTTGATGAATTGCTTCAACTGCCTTTATATCACCTTTAAAGTTATCAAGATTTTCCTTAGTATATGCGATATATACTGTAGGGTAAGTCTTGTGAGCAGGGGAAGATGTTAAATAGAATTTAGCAGGATTATTTTTATCTTTTGATCTAAATTCTAATTCTTTAGCACCAAGTCCAACATACATTCCGTCTTTATGGAAAATGTTGTAAGTTTTACCATCAATAGTAACTTCTCCATCTCCTCCAATATTAATAAATCCTAATTCACGACGTTCAAGGAAATATTTTGCTCTCATTTCGTCTGAACCTTCAAGCTTTAAAGCAGTATTTTTAGGATAAATTCCTCCTGCAATAATACGATCTTGATGAGAATAAGTTAACATAATCTCATCTTCTACAAACACATTTTCAATTAAGTAATGTTTTCTTAATAATTCTGTGTCATATTTTTTTGAATCTTCTGGATGATTCGCATATCTTACATCTAATTTCATTTTAAATATCCTCCGTTTAAAATTATTATATCACGAATTTTTTTTATAGTTAAGCACTTTTACTATTTACATAGTATAGATTGTATCTTTGAAGCTTATTGTTTGATAAATTAGCACATTCTTTATTTATGCATGTTACATTAAATCCTCTATTTTCAATCGCAGTTTTTATTATAGCATACTCATCAATAATTTTAGAAACAAAACAATGCATTATATCAGATACTGAAATATCATATGAAGTAGCGTAATTTACAACTCCTTCTTGTGTTATAGCATCACTGCTCTTTGTAATTCCTAGTTTTACAAGTTCAGCCATAAACATCTTTAATTCACCATCTGGCATTACATATAATTCTTTATTATCTTTATCTGTAATTTTAATTTTGTTTTCTACAATAATATCAATTACATCACCATTATATGTAATTTCAATTAAATAAGGGAAGGAAGCTTTTATAATATTAGATTGATAGAAATATGTATATGATGTTGAAATTTCAAAGTTTTTGATTTCAATATCATCGCTCAATTTACTATACCCTAATTCATCTAATGTTTTAAGTAATAATATTTGACTTTCAGGTTTTATAAATTTATAAATATTATCATAATCAGCGCTTGGAACAACAATATTTTCAATTTTTGTGGCTTCACTTGAAATTTGATTATGTAATAAATATGAATTTACACCACCATCATTACTATATAACATATTAATTAATTCTTTTATAGTTATACTTTTAATAATATCTTCACTTATATCTCCATACTTATTATTGAAGTTTAGAATAAATTCTAATTCTTTAATTTTATAAATATCAACATAAGCCCCATTTGAATATTCAAGGGATGCATTTGTTTTTGTCATTTCATTTTCAATAAGTATATTATTAATATTCGAAGAAATTAAAGCGCGTGTAATAGATGATGCGAATGCATAATCAGATAATGGCTTATCATAGTACACTTCATTAAGTCTACTTAATGTTATACCTTCTAATGCATCAAGAGAATCAATATCAATATTTAATCCATTTATTGAATAAATTAAATTTGAAAAATCATCTTTAGAAACGACTCTTTCTCCAACTGTTGAATCAATTTTTGCAATTAAATCACATGATATAACATCAGATGTTAATAGATTATTATCGCTAAGATTGTCTAAAATTTGTTTAGAAATGTTATATTTAACTATCTTAGAATTATACAATACATCAATCTTGCTAAAGCCTGATATTGTATATGAATCACCTATTAAATCATTAAGTTTTGATTTTATAGTATTAGAATCAAAATTAAGGTTATAATCTGTCTCATTACAATTTGTAATATCAATAAGTGATGCGTTTATATAATATCCTTCACTATACCATGAATTATTTATAGAGAAATTAGAAGTTAATGCTTCTTTGCTTGCAACTTCTTTTAAAGATTTTGGAACTAAAAAACCACTTAGTTCATCTTGAATAGATTCATCATATGATAGCATATAAGCATATGTAGCGTTGAATATAGGACTAGCACTGCTATTTTTGAATAATACTTCGTTGTTTTTAAGTAACTTTTTAATAAGTTCTTTTGATTCAATATTTTCTTCATAAATTAATAAAACGTTAGATAAGAAATCTACAAGAATTTCTTCTTTGATTTGGTTTGTAGAACTATTAAGTACCATATTAGGAATAATTAAACCTGAAATAATCTCATTTGAATTATTTTTAACTTTATCTGAAATATTGTAATAAATTATTTCACTACAAAGAACATTAGAAATGGTATCAATAGTAAAATTTTTAATCTTTGAATATATTAAATCAAAATTCAAATCATTCAAATCAGACATCTTAATATCTAATGTTTTGATACTTTTAATTAATGCTTTAATTTCTGATTCATCATGCAAAGATGTGTATCTTAGTCCTTCAGGTATTATTAAATTTTCTTTAATATCATCATTAGTATATAAAAGGTTAGATATAGTTCCTTCAATAACATAAGATTCTAATAGTGAATCCATAATTCCAAGTGAAATATCATCATCAATTATACTCATATCATCACTTGATGTAATAAAAGGATATAAAATATCAAATATTGAATCAATATTTCTAAGTATGTTATATGTCTCATTACTACTTAATATATAAATTGTATTGCCTAAGCTATCTTTGTCAAATAAACCATCTTCAATATAAACATAATCGGATGCTTTATCTATTAAAATTGATGTAAATATAGCTCTAATTAAATTAGAATTTGTAGCTTCTTTAGTGACATATTCATCAAACACAGAAGTTAAGGCTTGTCTATATGTTTGATATGTTGATTCGCTTAATTCATTATTAATGATATAATTTACTAATTCATTATTATCTTTATTAGATATAATATGGTCAATAATTTGAAGTGTAGATTTTACATCAATTGTTGTAGGACAACTAAATGTTTGTAGGTTATCTGATAAAGTGTCTTTTATCTTATCTTTAACTTTTTTTGAATTAATTAAAACTTCAAGAACATTTGAATTTATTATTTCATTTTTACACAACTCATAATCTTCAGTGATGCTATCATTATTTAAGCTAAACATAAGATTAATAGCATTAACATTGTTAGTATCGATATCTTTAAATACACTATTATAAATATTTATGGCAGATGGAACAACTTTAACTAATGATTTTAATTCATCAGTCCAATCTACATCATCATATTTTGAATTATAAATTGATTCCTCATTAGATAACTCTTTAGAATCTAAATATCTATTGCATATATATGCATATGTACGGCGTAGTGATTTATTAACATTATCCTTGTATTTATTAAAGAATGAAAGTTCACAAATATCATCTGTAATATTACTTACAATAGATAGATATAAATCTGTATCAGCTTCATCATTGTTGTTATATGCATTAAATAAATCAAATCCCATTGATAATGCTAAATCTAAATCCTGTGGTGATATTAAATCTTTAAGTTTTATAGTAATAAGTTTATCATCATCTATTGTTTCATATTCAGATTTATAGCCTTCTTTAAACATCACTTTAAGACCATCTTGTAGTGCTTCGTTATTTTCAAATATATTATCGATATTATTAATAATAGAATTGATTAAAGAAATTGAAAGATTAAATAAATACGTATCTTTATCAAAAGTTCTAAAAACTAATTTAAATTCTTCTTGAAATTCTTCTTGCTTAAATACATCGACTAAGCAATCGAGCATCGCATTTGAATCCATATCATAGATAGCCTGATAAAAATCATCAGAAATATATTCAATAATAAGATTACATGATTTATCTATAAATGCTCTATATGAAATAAATTCTTGATAAAAATAGATATTTTCATTTACGCCATCTTCCGAAACTGCGCCATCGAATACTAAATCTGTTAAAAATAGATAGTATGGAACATCATTTGGATCTTTTACCGAATTTAATACTTTATAAATTCCACTATTTCCGTATTTTGAAATGGATTTAAAAAGAGTAGTTTCTTCATTATATTCTTCTGCTGTGTTATCAGTAATTTTATCAGTATTATTGTTGTGATAAAAAATCAAATACAATGGTGCGCCTAATACAGATAAAATGATAGTCGCAAATATTAATCCTCTAAACATTCCAATAAGACCACCTAATAGTCTTTGTTTTTGGTAAGAATGTGGCTCTTTAAAATTCATAAAATCTTTATTAATTTTCTTTTTCTTCTTTCTAGTATTAAAGAAAATATAATAAATTATTCTAAAAATTAAAACAATAATTATATATAAAATGAATAAAACTATCGCAAGTACTACTTTAAGAACAGCTTGAGCAAGTGCCGTAACATATGCACCACTATCGATTAATACATCTGAAATATTAACGTCGTTATTTTTTAACCAATATTCAATTAGAATATCAGTTAATGTTTTTCTATCAAGTGATACTTCTAATTTATTTTGAAGATAATTTTCTCCCATTATTGTATTAATAATTTTAACAGAATCTTTATTAAAGAATTGTTCTCTTGATAGTAAAACAAATAATATTACAACAATTGAAAGTGCAAGAAATGAATTAAATAATAAAATCCCGCTTTTTCTAAATCCTCTATGAAAACCAATTAAAAATCTAATTAAAATTATTAAAAAGAATAATATTGTAGGTACGTATTTAATTATAAATGGTAAATATTTATTTATAGTATTTATGATTGTAAATATCATTTACATACCTCCTTAATTTTCTTAAAAGAAATTTATGTTTGAATAATTTCCTTTATCACCAGTTATTACTGTGTTATATGGTATATATAGATAATATATGCTCATATAACTAATATCTATTGAACTAGATGCTTTATTAATCATCACACTATTTATCGAAATTACCTCATTACTATCTTTAAATAAATCTCTTAATTTATTATAGGGACTACCTATGCATAACTGTTGAAGAGATGTATTTTCAAAAGCTCTATTCGCAACACTCGCATTTTTAACATTAACATTGTATAGAAGATTACAGTTTTTGAAAGCTTTTTTTGCTATATATGTACAATTAGCTGATGAAAATTCTGTTAGGTATTGACAATTTTCAAATGCTGATTCACCAATTGATGTTATGTAATCACTATTGTATATCTTCATAATGTTTGAATTTTTAAATGCATTTTTCATTAATACAATATTAGAATTAAATGTTATTTGTGTTATTTTAGAATTTAAAAAAGCTCCTTCACTAATACCTGAAACCATATACTTTTTTTCTTCACCAGAATCTTTATAAGAAATTTCTTTTGGAAGGATTAATATTTTACTCGAATCATCATAAATATCAGACACATAGCATGTTTCAGATTTGATTTCATATGTAATTCCATCAAGTTTTATTCTTTTACCATATTTATTTTTATATAAATAAAGATTACCAACTATTCCTGCAATACATACTAGTAAAATAAATACTAAAATAAAATTTAAAAGTTTAGGACGTTTAATTTTGTACACACTTTTGAATTTAAAACTATTATGAGATTTATTCTTTTGAACTTTTACTTTCTTCTCTTTAACCTTTTTAGTATTTTCAAGCTTAATAGGATTATTTATTTTATTCAATTTTCCATTTCTAAAAATACTTCTATCAAAGTCTGCTTCAATAAGATTTACTTTAATAGTGTTAACTGAATTAGATACTTTCAATTTTTCTTCACAAATAAATTCAGTATTTGCTTTAATTTGTTTTGACATTGTATTTGCAAATACAATTTTTTCAACTAAACAATTATCTTTATCAAAACAAGAAACTTCATATTTAATTTGTTTTAATTCTTGATTTAAATTGTTATTAAATTTAAATATAATATATTTTGAATCTTCTAAAGAAGAGACAATATAACTTAATAGAGAAACAGGATATTCTTGTGTATCAATATATTCAAATTTTTCTATATTAAAAGAACTCATAATAAACCTTTCCTCCTAAATGATCTTTTTTAGACTTATGATCTAAAATCAATGTACTAAAAATCAAATATAGTATTATAACAAAAAGAATAAATAACAATAATATTCCACACATTGATGATGTAAGGTATGTATAAGCTAAATCTTGAAGCCATAATCTAAGTGTAATATATAAAATAATAAATATTAAACTAAAGAAGGCTATTGAACCCATTGTTTGTTCAAGAAAATATTGTTTTTTGCTTTTTGGAATTATATAGCCTTGATTTATGACACTACCATCACACTCACCAACTACTACATTAACATTTTTTGTCTTTTTGTTTAAAAGTAAAATTCTTGATGTCATAGACGTATTTTTGTCAAAAACTTTAGTTAAATCGATTAATTTATTTTTCTTATCAAATTGTGCAACATAATACGAAATATATTCATGAGGTTCGTTATAATTTAGTATTATTGATTTTTCATATGAAGAATTTCTTAAAACATATCTTGGAATATAGTTAGAATCAACACTAGAAACTAAGTAATATGAATTGTCTGAACCACCTTCTCTTACTTCTTTAAATTTATAATCTTCTATGTAAGTCTTATAAAATTTTCTGAATTTTTTAGAGAGGATTTTTTTAATTACTATGCATAAAACAAACATAATACATGAAAATACAAATATAATATTAAATAATGTCATGTTATTCTTCCTCCTCTTCTACTTTAGTTTCATTTTTTTCAGTGTTTTCTTCGTCATTTATATCTTTTTGCAAAACATCATCTAAAACGCTGACTTCTTCTTTTGCATTATTTGAATCATTGTTTTCTTCAATTTGCGATTCTTCATTATCTAATAAAGATTCAACTTCATCTTCTGCAGTTAATTCTTCAATTAATTTCTTAATATCATTTTTTTCTGATTCTTCAATTTCAGTTCTATTTTCAACAATTATTGAAGATTGTTTAGTTGTATTTTTAACTTTTTCATCTTTTTTAAATAAATCATTTATATTTTTAATTTTTGTTGAGAAAACTTTTTCATCAATAGAACTTAATTCATTATAATCATTAATTACAATAATATCTCTTCTTACCATAAATCTTAGCATTTGGTGTTTTAATGAATAATTTGGTATAAATAATAGATATACAATTAAAAGTATAGTTGAGATTAATGCTAAAAATTCCATATTATCATTAAATGATAATATAAATAAACAAACAATTACAGCAATAGATATAATCTTTATAATATATTCTAAAATGTATGATATTATAATATTTTTTGATTCGCTTAATTTAGCCTTACAAAATGATAATTTAGTCGCAAAAACATATGATATATCTTCTTTCTCTTCAAGAATCATTTCAACAGGAATATAAATAAATTTTAAATATAATAAATATATTATTAGAACTATTCCTGCTGGAATAATTGCAATAAGGTAAATTAAATTATTTGAAACCATTGAATCTATTGAAAATGCAAACAACATAAGAATAGATGTTACGAATACTATTAAGAATAATATTGCAGTTTTTATAAGCAAACTAAACATACCACCTAAAAGTACATTAAACAACCTTTTATGATTAGACATATCTTTATAACTGTCCGCAAATCTTAAATTTTTTTCATTATTTGAAATCTTACTCAATTGTTTATAGTAACCTTCCATAACAAATGAATGCAATAGTGTGAAAGGTAGAGATAATATTCTTAGAAGTACGAATAAATAATATCTTATAAAATTTCTTCCGCTTTTGAAAATCCCCTTACAACATTTGCCTGCATTTTTACTATAAAATTTATATTTTTTAATTTCCATTTTATCTCCACCATTCATTATAATATTGTTAATATTCCATAAGTTTGTTTTATGTTATATATATTTGAAACATCATTACCAAGACTATCATAAACTTTAAATGATAATCTGTTTTTTGTGCTTCCTACTTCGATTATTGATGTATAGCTTACTACTTTAATATTATGTCCATCTAATAATGTACCACTTGTGATAGTAAAATCTTGTGATAAAAGTGCTTCTTTATCATATGTTTTTGATGCAGATGATGTTTGTACTGTTATTTTTATCGCATCAATTTTCAATATATTTGATAACTTATAATATTCAGAGACATCATTACCAAGACTATCTTTTATTTCTACACCTGTGTAAGAACCAACATCAATTTTTGAAACATAATTTAATGTATGTCCATCTAATAAATTAGATGTATCATATGAATCATCTTCTAATCTATGATATTGTCCATCATAAGTTGTACGAACTCCTGATTTTAATACTTCTAGTTCTATACGAATTATTTTTAATTTGGCTTGATATTTTGAAATATTTTTAAAGTCATCTGATAGATTTAATAAATTAAATTCCGATGTAATATCATTCATATTTTCATCTAAAACTTTATATGAAGAGATAGGTTGATAATATGAACCAAGCTTAGTCGCAGTTATTGTAGAATTAAATATAATACTATATTTTTCGTCAAGTTCTTTAATATTATATTGTTTTATTAAATCTTCATCGGTAACGGCTTCAGCCTTAATGTTATCACCAAGTGTTTGTGGTTTTCCATTATAAACCATTTCTGTAATTTCAGTTTTGTATAGAAGTTTAATTTTTGATACTTCAAATGTTAATTCAAAACTTAAATCAATTCCACATTCATATAATTCATCATATGAAATAGATGTATTTGTAGTATTAATTAATATAGAATTATTATCGATAACAATAATATATTCTCCGGATTTTATAACTTCATCTACATTAGTACCATTTAGTATATAATATGAAATATTTGCGCTAAATGTATTTGTAATATCAGTTGTTTCATAATTAACTTTACCCGCATCAATAATTTCTAATGCTTGATTATTGCCTGTATATTCTACAGTTTTACTATAAGTTAATTCATATGATGTAATAAAACTTAATGTTCCATATTCATATGTGATTACATAATTTGGTAATAAATCTTCATTATTACTATTATAAATACTTAAAATCATTTCGTTTGTAACCCTATTATTAAGTAGTTTTTTACAATTATCATCATACGCATTAAGAGTTGTATAGGATACATCATAATTACCTTCAACTAAACTTATTGAAATAGTTTCAAGAGTTTTATTATACGAAGAAATTGTTTTATTATTATCTACATCAAGAACTGTAAATGTTTTTGAAGTTTTATCTACTCCGTCCCACACAAAAGATTCATCTAGTGTTGTAAACTTTAAATTTATTTTTTCTACAACAATTTCTGAGTTTTTATTGCCATAGGTAATATTATAATTATCTGATACATCTAAAGAATTATAAACAAATTTGATTTCATCTAGACTAAAATAATATGTATTTGCATTGTGAACTGCAGTTTGTACGTTATTATTTTTATCTTTTAAATCATATTCTTTTAATGCTAATTCATCTGTGTTTGAATACGAAGTATTTTCACTATCTAAAATTGATATAATTTTAGTTAAATCATAATCTTTTCCATTATATCTAAATGTAGTACTATCTAAGACTTCTATTTGTATATCTTTTTTAGACACAGTTAAATATGCATTAAAATTATATGTGATATCAAAGTTTTTAGTTACATCATTACTATTCTCTCTAATAATCACTTCAAATTCATCTAAAATAGTACCAGCATAATTTATTTTACTCATTGAAGTTTTAGTAATTGTAAACTTGTATGAATTATATGTAAATGTATCAGTATCATTTGTAGATTCATATAAGGCATTATCTAATGTGTATTTGAATCCTATTGAAGTGTAATAATTACCATATCCATCATAAACAAATTCTCCACCTATTGAATTTACTTCAATACTCTTTTTTGATATATTAATAGTTCCATAAACATAAGTTATATTATAACAATCATTTACAAAAGAATCTAAATATGAATTAGTTATATTATATGTTAACACATTTTCATATTCACCAGCGTCAAAACAACTTGTTGACTCAACACATGAAATAGTATCATTTTCTTGTAATCCTTCTTCAGTAAATGTTTTTACAGTGTGATATGCACCATCAAATTCAAATGATCCTGAGTTAGATGTTATAACAAGATTTGCTTTTTGAATTTCATAAGTAATACTTTCTTGTAATATGTTGTAGTCATCTACAACACCATTACCAATAACATTATCAAGACTAAATGATATCTCATATTGTCCGGCTTTAACTCCGTTGAAATCACTTACGAACTTTAAAACATCGCCTTCTACTTCACCACTATACGTAATATTATATGATAATTCATCAAATTTTGAATTATAAACCTTAGAACATTCGCCATCAATTGAGGCCATCATTTCTACATCTTTTTTATAAATTGAGGCAATTTTAGCTGACTTACTATCAAGTGTCGCATCATAATTATTATTAAACAATACATCTGATGAAATATATTCCAATACGATAGATGTTACAACATAATCCCCAGCATGTAATATTTCAAAACTTGTATAATTATTAACTTCTATTACTTTGATTTGGATATTATTTAAATCTCTATCAAGAAGATTAACACACACTGGCTCTAATTCATCAATTGTTATTTCGATACCATCATATGTTTTTACTTTTTCAACAAATCCTACACTGATACTTCTTTTATTAATTATTAGTTCAGATTCATTTTCAAATATTAAATTAAGCGAATCATTATCTAATAACATACCATCATGATACAATGTGTAAGAATAAATGTTTGATGCTAATATATCATAAGTACCTGCATTTAATTGGCTATAATCTGTAGTACCACCTATTTTAAATATTAAATTAATATCAACATCATAGTTTTCTCTATTAGTTTTATATGTAATATCTTTACTAATATCAACCGAAGGATCTCCATAAACCATCGTATATGAATTATTTAAAGTAATATAAATAGTTAGTGTATCGATAGTAAGAGTTGATTCTGTAAGTATAAAATTATGATTTGAAAGTACTAATTCATCACCGGATATTTTACTAATTCTTATAGTGTATTTACCTTTTGATATAGGACTAACACAAATACCATTTGAATCAATATACTCATAAGTGATTTTTAATAAATTTAAATAATCGATTGAATCAAGTGCATTAATAAATGAAGGTGTAGAATATATGAATTCATTACCATCATATTCCTTAACTTTATCTGTAAGTTCAATTGTTACATCACGCTTTGTAATTTCATATTTTGCAGTATTATAATTTATATCATAATTAGAATTAAGAAGAGTAGTATCATCGTATAATTTTGCATATTCTAGTGTGAAATTATGCACTCCAACATTAATACCATCACAATTAATATAAGAAATTATTCCATTTGAAATGATTTGTGGAAGTGCATCTTCATCACTTTCTTCTTCTAAATCTAAAGCTTTATACGCACCACTATAATTTGTTTCTTTAATATTGTCATATATTTTTGTTTGATCCTCTATTTCAATTGAAATTTTACGCTTAACAATTTCTAAAGTTGATTCTTCAAAAGTTATGTTGAAATTAGGATTATCTTTATAAGAAGAAACTTTAATACTGTATACTCCTACATTAATTGGATTAGTTTCTACTCCATTTATATAAAATTTATATTCATTAATTTCAATAGTAGAACCATCCATGAATATGTTTTCATAACTTTCATCTAATTCTTTATCATAAGTTTTATAAGTAAAGATAAAATTTGTTTGAACTTTTTTATTATAAATTCTAATACTTTGACTATCAAGAGTTATTGTTGCATCACGCTTTAGTATTTTAAAAGTTGCGGTCATAGAATAATCTACATCGTAATTGTCTGATGATTTTATGCTTAAAATCTTAATTATATAATCACCCGCATTTATAATGTCATTATTATTTTCTTCTATAACTTTTACTTCGCTTATTTGCTCATTATCAAGATTAATTAATCTTTCATCAGTTACTAAGTAACCATCTTGATATTCCCATTTTGAAGATATTTCTTGAGACTTACCATTATAAGTTGAAGATTGATCTATAGGTTTAATATATATTTTTCTCTTAGTGATAGTAAATATTACATCTTCATCTAAAATTATTGTTTCTATATTATTTCCAAAAGAAATAGAATTTAATGATAACTTGTAAGTTCCAGCATTAATCATTTCTAATTTAGTTATATCAATTGATAATAATTTATCCTTATAACCAGTAATTCCTACTCTTGAAACTTCTTCATCCTCATCTTTTATTATTTTGTATGTTATTTCATCAAAATGATCTAAGCCATCATATTCAGTTTCAAATGAATTTAAAGTCACGGTAAGTTTTCTTCTTACAATTTCAAGCGTTCCATATTCTGTTGATGCTTCTACGGTGAAATTTTGTGAATCAAGATTATATTTAGTAATGTAGATTTGATAAGTACCTACATTAATTGGAGTCGAACTATAGTTACATTCTATAGTAAATGTTGTTCCGTCAATAAGTTTTGAATCAAGAATTGAACCATCATCTTCTATTGCATAGAATTTTGAACCATCATATTTATAATTAAAACCATTATAAATATGAGTTACATCGTAAGCTTTTATGACATAGTGACGTTTTAAAATTTCAAATAATGATTTTTGATATGATATATAATAATTTGAAAGTTTATCATTAGTAAGCCCTGTGATTTCAATGTCATAATAATATTTTCCACTATTTGTAAAACTATAATCACCTTTTATTTTGTATACAACATCTGTATCTATAAATTTATTTTCATCTAAATATTCAATACTTAAAACCACTGGTGAATGAGCATCACCATCATAAATTATATTTTGATCTTTTGCAAAAACAGTAACCGCTAGTTGTGTGATTTGATATACTGCGTCTTCAAAAGTAAAATTGTAATCAAGATTAAAATATTCAAAATCACTTGTAATATTATCTACAATTAATTTATAAACTCCCACATCAGTAATTTCAGTATAGGATTGTTTGCCTAACTCAAAATGAGTTATTAAGTTAAATGTTTCTTGACCTGGAAGAGATGTAATATAGTTACCAGTATATAAATCAATAATTTGATAATTATCTTCAATAAATTTTAATATTTGTTTATCATAAGTTTTTGTATAACTTAAATCAACAATATTAATATTTCTTGAGATTACAGTTAGTGTTGAATCTTTGCACGTTATTACATAATCAAGACTATATAAAGCTTCAGAGCGTTCGATTTCTAAGATACTTAAAGTATATAGACCTGTATGAAGGGCTAATGCAGTCTCATTACTATAATTAGTTTTAATAGTAAATGTATCGTTATCGCAAACACCAGTTTTTGTTTCATCTAGGTTATTAGTTGATATAAATTCATTATAAGAAGGCAATGTAGAATAATAAGTTTGAACTAAACTAACAGGTGTTAATATGATTTCTTTCTTTAAAATATTTATTTTAGCTTCATTAACAATAAATTTGTAATTTGACTTTATAGAATCATTGCCACCACTTATAAATTCAATGTCATCAAGTTCTAGATATTTTCTATATTCTCCTGCACCAACTAATAATCCTTCTCTTGAAACTGTAGTTAAAGCTTCTGTTTTAGTTGTAATATTTAATATATCACTATTAAATAATTCATTATCTAAAGTAAAATTATTTGTCGAAGTGTGAACATGACTATCATATGTGAATTCTTCATCTTCTAGTGTTATTGATACACTGAAAGGGTTAATTGTAAATTGTTTAATATCGCCTAAAAGTTTTATATCGTAATTTAAATCTAAATTAGTAGAATAACTCTTGATATATAAATTATAAGTATCCGCATTTTTTATGACCTTTGAATCTATATCTACAATATTTACATAAATTTTATCATCACCAACAAAAGAACCATCCCAAACATAATAGTTATCTTCGCTTATTTCGTGGATTAATGAATCATAGATAATGTCTTCTACATCAGAAATTCCTATTGTTACACTTCTTTTCTCAATGGTGTAAGTGGCAGTATTAAGTATAATATTGTAATTAGATTCTTTTATATAATCATCTGATGTAAATATATAATCTACGATATTTAAAGTGTAATTTCCGGCATTTTTAATAACACTAGGGTTAGATATAGCGCTTGTGATTTGAATATTTGGTTTAACTTTTTCATCATCTGTCTCAAAATCATCAACATCAATATCAAATTCTTCGCCATTATAAGTGTTTTTGGTATCTAATAGATAAACTTTAACATCCTTTTTTTGAATAGTTAAATTTGATGTTTTATATGATACTTGATAATTAGATATCTTACTTGAGTTTGAATTAAAAGAATCTATTACTATATCATATTCTCCTACATCGTAAACATCTTTAGTAATACCTTCTTGTTCAAAGTGTAAATTTAAATTAAAATCAATATCATCATACAAAGTACCTGATGTAATAGTGTAATTTCCACTATGTATATAATCTCCATAGTTAAAAGTTTTGGATTCTTTTACAGCAGAAATTGTTAATGGAGCTTTTTTGATTTCAAATGTATTAGTATCATATGATATATTATAATTTGGTAATTTACTAAATCTAGATATAATACTTACTGTATAAATTCCAGCGTTAGTTGCATTGTCATAATATTCATTAGAATATACAGCATTAATATATTCTAGATCATCACCAGCTACAAACTCACCTTCTACTATTTGATAATTATGATCATAAATTTTGTATTTATGTTCTGTAGAAGTATAATAAATACTTTTTTCATCTATAGGTTTAATTTTAATATCTCGTGGTATTATTTTAAGATTTCCATAATTATATGTTATGTTGTAATTTGAAGATTTAACTCCTAGACTATCAGTGACTTCAACTACAAGATTGTTTTCATAATCACCAACATCTATAACTTTAGGATAATATAATATATTTATTTTGTCATCAGAAATTAAATCATTACATTCAAAATCTAAGTTATAAAGCGAATTTCCGTCATATATTTTACTAGAAGACATAGTAGAAACTAATATGTCTTTTGGATTAATTTCAAGTGTACCATAAATATATGAAATATTATAATACGATGTATTATCATTTCCATCATCGCCTACGATTTTTATTTCTATTTTATTATCTACTTTTGATTTATTTTTAATAGATGTATTTGAAACTATGCTATAACTATCTTTATATGATAGGTCTCTATTTATTGTAATATCTTTTGATTCTAACGTTTCACCATCGTATGTTTTAGTTTTTGAAGATGTTTCTACAACAATATCTCTTTTAGTAATTTCAAAACTTGTAGTTTCAGTAGTGATATTATAATTTGGATTAAGATTTGAGCCATTTATATAAACTGTTTTGATAGATGCTTCATAAGTGTCAGGGGTAATTGCTTCTTCAACTACCTCACTATTACTATTTTTTAAGGTAGTCTCAATACTTATAATATCACCATAACCCGCTTCTTTATCGTATAAAATAGTATACTGATTCTTATATGAAACGCCTAGTCCATCATATTCTTTACCTGAAATTTCAGGCTTAATAACTAAACTTAATTCACTAAATGATATTTCTTTTCCGTTTGAAGCGTTTGATGAAATGTTATAACAATTAGTAACATCCTCACCAAGACTATTTACAATTTTAATAGATGCTAGTGTCATATTAACTAAAGTATTAGAAACACTAAGATCATCATAAGTATATGTTACTCCTACAACCTTGTCTCCATTTACCAGTCCTGAGGCTTTAGCTTCAGGATATTTTCCGTAAGGTACAATTAATGTATCTACATCAATATTAAGGTTTGTAGGTATAATTTCAAAACTCTTTTTTGAAGATACTTTATTTCCAAAAAGTCCTTTAGTGATAGCACGGACTTCATATGAACCAACCTTTAATGGTTTATTTTTTGACCAAGTGCTAGATGAATCTTTATATTCGTACCTTAATACATTACTCATCTTAACATCACATTGTGGATTAATCTCTTCACCATATAAGTAGGAAGAATTTATTTCTATGCCATTTTTAGAACTACCTTTTATAGAGTTTATAGTAATAATTGCGATTATTGCCGCAACTACTAAACCTAACAAAGGCCATCTTATGATATTAAAAATATTTTTAAACTTTTTAGCTTTAATCATTTTATTTTTATAATCATTATATAACATAGAAATCACTTCCTTTCATTTTGATTTTTAACTTACAACATTTATAATTCCATTCATTATTACTATATCAAGATTTGCATATAATTCATTTAGATATCCACTATATGTATAAGAACCAACGCTATCAAATGTTTCATACTTAATATCTAATTGAATATCGTATATAACATCTGATGCATCATCTAAGTCAACATTTGAAATAGTAATTTTACTTCTATCTAATTCTACATCTGACGATGTAGATCCTAGGGAAAGTGTAATTGTTGGAAGAGTCACAACAAGTAGGTATTTTGCAATATTAATTATTCCGTATTCAATAGTAAAATCATAATTGTTGAATAAAACATTATCCTCAATAGTTATTATATTTTTATAAGTTCCAGCATTAACAAGTTTACTATATTTGTATACAATCGCAGTATCTAATGCGGTTTTTAATGTTTCATCTGTTGAACCTATTAATTCATAGCTTTTAATATTATTTATAACATCTTCTCCATTATATGTAGTGTTATAAGATGCAGTCTCTATTGTGACTTTCTTCTTTTCTATATTTATTGTTCCATAAATTATATTCAAATCATAATTATTAAAAACTTCGTTATCTTCTATAGTTATCTTGTTTTGATAAGTTCCTGCATATCTCATTATTTCGTTTTTATATACTATAGATGAATCTAAAGCTGATTTTAATGTTTCATCATCTGAACCTGTTAATTCATATTTTTTGACTTCACTAATAAAATCATCACCACTATATGTAGTATTTAAAGATGCAGTCTCTATTGTAACTTCTTTTTTTTCTATATTTATTGTTCCATATTCAATAATAAAATCATAATTATTTGTAATTTGATTATCTTCAATAGTTATTTTATTCTCATATGTTCCAGCATTTTTGAATTCTGTATTAGAAAAATTTACATATGGTATAATTTTTTGTGTTACATTAGAATCACTAGTAGTGAATTCCTTTACATTTTCTTTAAAATCTTCACCACTATAAATTGTATTTAAAGATGATGTTTCAACTTTGACTTTTTTCTTTTGAATAGTAAGTATACCAACATTATTAAAAATAATATTATAGTAATCTTTAACATCTTTACCATTACTATCTAAAATATCAATATCAGATGTAGTTAATTTATTTACTACTCCACCTTCTTCATAGTCTGTAATAGTTGTGAAATCTAAAAATTTAATTGTGTCCCCATCATATAATCCTTCATAAAGAAAGTCATCATTGTATAAAATTGAGCCATCATAAACTTTAGATGCGCTTTTAGTAGTAATTACAAGTGGTGCTTTTTTTAGTTTCACTGTAGCTGATAATGAAATATCGTAATTTTGTGTTACATCATTTCCTTGTGTATCAAGAATCTTACAACCAACTTCTACATTCTCTTTTGTTCTATCTAATTTAGAGACTGCATAAGGAATTATACGTTCATTTGCATTTATATCACCACTTATAATGTTAAACAAATTACATTTAGTGATATCTTCATCGATAGAAACTTCTTTAGCAGGTTCAAGTATAATTTCTTTTTTAGATATAGTAATTTTACCTGCAATAATTTTTAAATTATAATTTTTTGTAACATTAACATTATCCTTACTATAAATATTTACTTCTGCATCCGCAATACCTTCACCAACATATGTTAAAGATGTTGTGTAATTAATGTCTATATAATCGTTTTTAGATAAGCTTCCTTTAGATATTTTATAAGATGATGCGTATACAGGAGATCCACTATAAACTTCACTTACAGAATCGACTGTAATTGTCAATTCTTTTTTTGTATTTATTTTATCTAATGCCGATAATGTAAAAAAACAAATTAAAGCTCCTAAACATGCAGAAAGGAGAATTGAGAGTGCAATTAATAACTTTTTAATTTTTGGCATAATAATATCCTCCTTTATGAATTCTCAATATGTTTTATATAATCTATTGAAAGAGGTAATGCATCTTCTCCAAATAGATCATTAATCTTATTTATTAATCCTTCACTCTGACTTCTTACATAAACAGGATTCTTAGCTTCTAATTTACGAAGAATCTTTCGTGAAATAATATCATCTAATGCATCTAACTCACTTCCACCGCATTCTACAACTACTGGTGTATATGCTTCAATCTGTTTCATAATACGGTTTCCAAATGTGATTCTAAATGTATCTATTAGATACTTATCTAATTCTTTTAATCTTCTTTGATTTCTATTAGATAATTTATTTTTATTTTGTGCTTTATAAAATAAACTATATAAATGATTAACACTTATCTTATCTTCTTTTGTGGGTTTTCCTTCAAATACCATAGCTTTTTTATCAAGGTTTAATACCATTGCTCTATCGTATACTTTATCTGAGATTGCAAATGTTGAATCATCATTGTTTGCGGTTCCTATAAACCACATGTTTATTGGAAGTCTTAATTTACCATCTTGTAATAATTTTGGATCGTTTTCCCATACATCTGATACAACATCTAATATTCTACTATTCGGATTTGGAAGTTCAAATAATGATAAGAATTCCGCAAAATAATATTCTACTCTTGCAATATTCATTTCATCTAAGACTGTTATATATATTTCTTTTGTATAACATGCTTCATACATCTTATATAGAAGTGTTGTTTCATTAAACTTTTTTGTAAATTCATTATAGTATCCGATTAAATCAGTACGCTCTTTCCACATTGGCTGTATTGGTATTACTACCGTTTTATTTTGTAAGTATGTACCAAACGCATAAGCAAGTGATGTTTTTCCTGTACCTGACATACCTTGAAGTAATATAAGTTTTGTGACGCTAAGAGATGAAATAAATCTTCTTATATCTTTTATGTCATAATATAGATGTAATTTATATGATGAATAATTTCTAAAGTTCTCACAAATTTCTTTTAATGTTATTTTATTATTATATATGGGTTCACTATAATGCATCATCATATTATCTATATGTGTAAGCATGTAGAATCTAGATGAAGTATCTATAGAATCATCTGTATCATCATGACTATTTGAATAATCATAAAATCCTGTAGTATCAAGGAAATTTTTATCATTTGATCTTAATCGTTCAAATAAAAATGTATCATCATGAATTACTATTTTCTCTTCTTTTAAATCATCAAATGATACACCAACCATTTGCGATGTCGCATCTATATTGTAAGGACCTTTAAATAGTATTACTACAAAGACTATTAATATTACAAGAAGAATAAAAATAGACATCACTACAACTACACGTAATGTTAAATCTTTAAATATAAAACCATTTGGATTATTTATTTTTTCATAAATAAAAGAGCATACTAAAAGAGCAAAATCCAACAAAAATGCTATAAGTATAATTATATAATTTTTCTTAATATCTACTTTTTTTAGTGAATTATGCTTTTTCATATTTTCCTTCTATTTCATCTTTTTTTCTTTTTTTGACCAAAAAATTTCTTTACGTATTTCTTTTCTAGTAAGTTTCCATTGAGCTTTGAAGAATTTATTAAATGCTAAATAATCTTCTTCAATATTTTTAAATTCTTCTTCCTTTGTGTAATCATATGAAGGTGTAAGTTCATTATCTTTTACCTTCATTGCACTAAGGCGTGCTTTTAGAAGTTTATTTTCTTCTTCTAGTTTTAGATTCTTATCTTTTAATTCTTTTTCTAATTTGTTATATTCATTTTTAGATTTATTGTATTCATCGTAAATATTTTTTATTTCTTCTTTTTTATCATTATATGTTTTTAGTGATTCTTCTAATTTTTTGTTAAGACTTGTAATCTCTACGTTTGCATCTTCAAAAGCCTTAGATCTTATATCTTCTTTTTTTGATTCAAATTCTTTATTTAATTCTTCCACCTTAGTTTTATGGATATTATTTAATTTGAATATTTCTTCATTATGAAGATCATTTAAATTTTTAATGCTGTTTTCATTAGAAATCTTTAAATTTACAATTTCTTTTTCTTTTTCGTTTACAATATTAGTTTGTTTTATAATATTTTCATTTAATAAATAAATTTCTTTTTCTTTGTTATCAACATTTAATTTAAGACTAGATATTTCATCCTTAGCTTTTATAAGGTCTTCACTATCTTGTAATAATTCCTTATTTCTTTGCTCTAAAAGAACCATATATCTTTCTGTTCCAACACCAGATTCAAGTATTTTTTTCTTAAGGCGTTTTATTTTTTCATCAAGTTGTTTTTCACGAAGTTCCTCAAGTTTCTTTTCTTCTATTTCATAATTTTGAATTAAAATTTCTTCTAATTCATTGCCATGTTTATATGTAATGAATTGTAGTAAGGACGCAACTTCAGCCATTTCATCAGACAATACATCATCGAAAGGTTGAAATTCTTTTAATATAGTATTAACTTCATAACCAGGAGTTGTATATGATATTAAGTATTCATATAGTGCTAAAGATTTTTTAAAATCATTATTCATTTTAAGAACATTTGTTTTAATTATAGGATCTCTTACTAGAGGTGCTTTAGACACTTCTAACATCAAATTAGTTGAAAGTAACATTAAAACCATTTGATTAATATCTTCAATTCTTTTGATAAGTGCATCTTGAACAGAGTCATGTAGTGGATATTCATTTAAATAATTTTCTTCATGAAAAGTGATTTTATAAGAAATATTTCTCATTTTACTTTCGTGTAATTTATCTAAATGTAGGTCGCAAATATAAGTTTTTCGAAGTTTATTAATATTATCTAGTCTAAGTCCTATAAAATCTCTTAGATATAAAAGAATTTTATAAAGTACTCTATTTTCATATACTGCAAAATCAGATAAACGCTCTGACATATAAATTTTATCAGGTATTAAATCAGCGCTATCATCTAACACTCTTGTAATTAAATTAGAATGCCTCGCAAGATGTACAACTGATTCTTTTGATACTCTTCTTACTTTCTCAATTGGAACAACTTCTCCATCATTACGAATAAATTGTCGTTCAGCTTCAACAGCGTTTTGAATAAAAGGAAGGGCACGTTCAATTTCATCTATCCATTCAGGATTTATTGAAAAGGAATATTTTGTAACTTCAAATTTATCAAATTCTTTACCATTTTTTTTGAATATATCTCTTGACCTAATACAAACTTTATTATTAGTAGTTATTTCTCTATATAATTTAAAAGCCTTATAATAATAATCATTTAAATTCAAGTTATCCCTCCCTTATTATTTATTATGAATTCTCAATATGTTTTATATAATCTATTGAAAGAGGTAATGCATCTTCTCCAAATAGATCATTAATCTTATTTATTAATCCTTCACTCTGACTTCTTACATAAACAGGATTCTTAGCTTCTAATTTACGAAGAATCTTTCGTGAAATAATATCATCTAATGCATCTAACTCACTTCCACCGCATTCTACAACTACTGGTGTATATGCTTCAATCTGTTTCATAATACGGTTTCCAAATGTGATTCTAAATGTATCTATTAGATACTTATCTAATTCTTTTAATCTTCTTTGATTTCTATTAGATAATTTATTTTTATTTTGTGCTTTATAAAATAAACTATATAAATGATTAACACTTATCTTATCTTCTTTTGTGGGTTTTCCTTCAAATACCATAGCTTTTTTATCAAGGTTTAATACCATTGCTCTATCGTATACTTTATCTGAGATTGCAAATGTTGAATCATCATTGTTTGCGGTTCCTATAAACCACATGTTTATTGGAAGTCTTAATTTACCATCTTGTAATAATTTTGGATCGTTTTCCCATACATCTGATACAACATCTAATATTCTACTATTCGGATTTGGAAGTTCAAATAATGATAAGAATTCCGCAAAATAATATTCTACTCTTGCAATATTCATTTCATCTAAGACTGTTATATATATTTCTTTTGTATAACATGCTTCATACATCTTATATAGAAGTGTTGTTTCATTAAACTTTTTTGTAAATTCATTATAGTATCCGATTAAATCAGTACGCTCTTTCCACATTGGCTGTATTGGTATTACTACCGTTTTATTTTGTAAGTATGTACCAAACGCATAAGCAAGTGATGTTTTTCCTGTACCTGACATACCTTGAAGTAATATAAGTTTTGTGACGCTAAGAGATGAAATAAATCTTCTTATATCTTTTATGTCATAATATAGATGTAATTTATATGATGAATAATTTCTAAAGTTCTCACAAATTTCTTTTAATGTTATTTTATTATTATATATGGGTTCACTATAATGCATCATCATATTATCTATATGTGTAAGCATGTAGAATCTAGAACCATTTGAAGGTGCATTAACCTCTTCATCGATTGAAAAATTTGATTGATTTTCATCTCTTGTTGAAACTTTTCCTGAATCTGGAATAGAAATTGAAATATCCTTCTTTAATGATTCAATAGAAGTTTCTATCTTCTCATTCATCTTTTCTACCATTTCAAATTCAGAATTTTTTTGATGTCCTTTAATTTCAGCTTTTATATCATTTTCTCTTATAATTGCGAATGAAATTAACTTATAAATTATAAGTATTACAAGCAAAAATAAAATTATAAGGTAAATAATTATCGCCTCAAAGGAAAATAGATAATTTAAAATTTTTTCAAAAAATCTAATCATTGTCTACCTCCTCTAAGCCTTTTAATGCTTTTAGAGATTGCGGTATTAAATCTTTATTAAATACCCTAGAAATTATATTAATTACTTCATTTTTATTATTTTTATATGATGCTGATTTTATTATTTGTGGAACAATTCTTCCTCTTAAAAGAATATCTATCACTTCATTATCTTCAAATCCAGCAAGATTTAATAAAATATATAATTTATCAAAATCTATAGTTGTTCTATTAGATAATAATTTATCTTTACTAAATTCAATTTCAAGAGATATTTCATCAAACTTTTTAAAATATTCTTCTTTTAAAAATAATTTGTTTTGATATTCATTAATAACATTTTTATATGAACTTATATTTAAATCACTAAATTCTTGGTTTGCTAATTTAACTTCAGTTTTTGCAAATTGCATATCAATACTAAATGAACAATCATCTTCTTTGTCTATATTTTTATTATTAATAATAAAATATGAATTCTTTGTTAAAGATAATTTCTCACCAGACAATGTTACATTAATGTTAATATTCATTTCATTTTGTTTAATAAATGGGTTTAAAATATTATCTATTTTTTCATTTGTTGAATTAAAGACATACATGAAATTTATTTTATCTTTATTTATATTACATTCTTTTATAAAAGTTGAAAGAATAGATGAATCATCTGTAGTTTCTTCAAAGGTATTATACATTTGTAAATCTAATAAATTTTCTTTGTTTTGATAAAATTCCATCAAAGATTTCATAAATTCTAATAATAAAATATCATCATTAGTATTTATATATATAATTCTTGTAGAACCTATTGAGGATAATAATGTTTTTATACTATTTATTGATGTAGTAATTCCTTTAGATAATACGTATTGTTGTAAATTAATACTTTGAATTTCAATATCTAATTCTTTTGCATTAAGAAAGGCGTTAAATTGTTCAGTTTCATCTTCAAAATCAGGTTTAGTATTATCTTCTTCAATTATATTTATTTCTTTAATATCATATGACTTATTTTCAATTTCATCCATAGATATATCTTTTATAGCATTATTTACATTATGGGTATCATCAACAATTTCTTCAACTTCACTTGAATCTTTTAGTTTGTTTTCTAATACTTTAGTTTCTTTTTTATGTGATATAGGCTTTTTAAAAATAATATCTGATTCTTTTGAAAGGACTTTCATATCTTTAATAATGTCTTCCATTGATTTATTATCATCCTTTACTTTTTTTCTAAATAATAATAATCGTAAAAGATATAAATTTGTTAAAAATAACGTAATGCCAAATAAAACAATAAATACTGTAAAGAAAGCATTCTTGTTTTTAAATATTAAAGATAGAATTAAAAATAAAATTGTAACATATAGAAGTGCACATGCACATAAAATATTTTTAAACTTTTTGTTTTTAATATCAATAGCTGTATTAGAGTCACTATTTGATAAGAAAAAATCAGTATCTAGTGTATCGTTTGCGACATCTTTATGATTAAAATCAATCTTAGTTTCATCAAGTACATTAACACCATCATTTAATTTGAAATAATAACTTCCGCCAGTAATAGCAAAAACATGTTTAGAAAAATTATATTGATATAATCTATTAAATTTAATGTCCTGATATATACGCTTAACTTCATGCGGTTTTAAATAAACCCTAACATAAGCTAATACATCATATAAATCATCATTTAATGTTAGAAAATAAACATTAGATATTTTTTTGCTTGTTTCGTTCTTGCAAATAAATTCAAAATGATCATCAAACACTTCAAGTGCAGAAACACTAATTTTATCGTATGTAAGACCATGTAGAGGTGCATAAATATATGATGTCTCATCTAATATATCTACATCTTTATTCTCATAAGTTGTATAATTTAGAGTTTTACCTGAAGGATTTACAATGCCCTTTAAAATATCAAATAAAGAACGTCCATAAGCTTCTCTTGCAGGGACTTCAATAACGGCATTTGAATAATTAATGATGTCCAGAGAAACTACATGTCCTAATACAACCGATACAATTTTTCGTTCTTGTTCGTGTAATGTATGAAGTAATTTTAATTGTCTTTCATCTAACTTATCTAGACCTTCTAAGAATAATATAGCAATACTTGATGCTGTTTTAGATACTGCATCTTCTATTAAAATCTCTGGATTATTTATATCTTCATATGAATATCCATGAAGATAATAATCACATTTTAATCCATAATTTGATGCTTCCGCCCTTATATCAAACCCATTTGAAATTGCGGCTTCTCCAATTAAAGTTATGTTATCTTCATCCTTAATTGGTAATATTCCATCGTTTTTATACATTATAGTTTGTTCAGGATAATAATCGCTTACAACGTTTTGATATTGTGTTTGATTTTCTTCAACAATTGTATCAAATTGTTCTAATAAAATATCAATTGCATCATTAAGTCTTTCTTCATCTAAAATCTTACCATTTGATATAAGTAAATTAAATTCGTCATTTGAAATAAATCCACTTCGCTTTTGATTTAAACTATCTTTAAATGTTTTAAGTCTTAAAAGCATTTCATCTAAAATTTCATTACTTGTAAGCGCCATAGCATAACCATTATTAATACATTTACAAATAGTATCCGCATCATCTGACTTAATTATAAGAATAGGTTGTTCTTTTGAATTATTGTATATAAAATCTTTATCTATATAATTTTTTGTAATAACATATTTTATACTACAATTTTTTAAAATTTCTATTTCATTTCTTAGATAGTATTCTTTATCAATTTCATTTTCTACTAAGGATAATTCTAATGCTTGTTCAATATGTTTCTTCTTTAATGAATCAAAACAAATTTTAAAATATGAATTATTAATATAGTCTATGCTAGATAATCTTTGTTTTACATTATTTATATCAAATACATAGATTGAATTTGTTTTATTAAAATTATTTAATACAAATGATTCAAATATTTTATCATCTAAAGATGAAGCACAAGAAAAAATTGATGAATCAGAAAAGGATTCATCATAATAAAATTCCTTAGATATAATATTAGTTCCATCTATTGTTTTTGATTTTATTGACGTCCTAATTACTAAATTTAATTTTTGAACATTTGAAAGTTTATCAATAATACTTTTGTATTTTTGCATTAAAATCTCCCCCTATACTTAGACATATTATATTGTATATTTTTTATAAATAACAGACATTATGAATATTATGGTTTAAAATTTTACATATTAAAGATTTTGTAAAATAATACTCAATTCAAAATTTATTTATTATAATGGATAATTTCCTGTAGAAATTAAAATGATTCCTAAAATCATTTGGATTATAAATCCAAAAATAGCGCCTTTTTTCGTATTACTACCAAAATTATTTGCTAAAAGTGCAATTAAAAGGCCTATTATTCCTAACAAAAAGCCTAAACAAAAACCACCAACAAGACTTCCTTCACTATGTTTTTTTATTTCAGGTTGTCTATTATGGTTAGGATAATCATTAAGATCTGTATATCTAACATTATTATTAACAACTTCTATAAATTGATTTCCGCAATTATGACAAAATTTTTCATTATCTTCGCACATAGTATGGCATTTTATACATTCTTTCATTTAATATCTCCTTCAATCATCTTTATAACTTTTGGTATATAATTTATTATTTTTGATATTGTAAGTGTTCTTTCACTTTCATCTTCTACAGCAAGTTGTGCAGATTTTCCTAATATATATGATCCAAGGGCTGCGTGCTTTGTGTCATATATGCCTTCACTAGCCATAATTCCACAAAGAATTCCGCTTAACGCATCACCACTACCACCTTTAGCGAGGCTCGAATTACCAAAAATTGAAATTAATGTTTCATCTTTTGACGCAATTACAGTAGATGTTCCCTTTAATAACACAATTAAATTATAGTTTATTGCGTAAGCGTTTGCAATATCAAGTGGATTTCTTAATATTTCTTTTACACTTATTTTAGTAAGCCTTGAAAATTCTTTTGGGTGAGGTGTTATAATTATTTTAGCTTTAGCATCTTTAAATATAAAGTCACCATATTTGGCAATAGTATTTATACCATCCGCATCTATAATAAGTATTTTTTCAAAATTATGGATTAAATAATCAAGTGTCTTATA
Organism: Parabacteroides distasonis; assembly: GCA_963623875.1. Classification (GTDB taxonomy): domain Bacteria; phylum Bacillota_I; class Bacilli_A; order Acholeplasmatales; family Anaeroplasmataceae; genus UBA3206. The sequence continues at coordinate 34,125 of CAVFNL010000032.1, forward strand.
TAAATCTTCAGATATCATCATTCCCATACCTATAGAAATTGCGTCCGACTTTTGCATCAGTAAATCTAATTCTTCTTTATTATATTTTATACACCCGTTAGAACTTGATAGTTTTTCAACAATAAGTTCAGGATATCTTAATGCATATATATTATAAAGTTCAGCTGGAACATATAATCTTTGATATCCTACACCCATCATAAAAGAAATTATGGCATTATAAGATATTAAAGAAGCTCCAGGGTAATCAAGAGAACCTGCTATAATTGTACCTTTTCCAAAACTATTTTTATTTGTATTTCTTTCTCTTGTACTTAACAAGTGTGAAAAGTCTTTATCTTCTAATATATTATAATACTCTTTAGGCTCCATTAATCCAATTTTTATTGTTTCTAGTCTTTTATAAGATGAAAGTCCATCATTTAAAAATAAGCCTAATTTAGGATATTCTACACTTATTACTAAATTTGAATGAACAAATGCACCTAACGATAAACCATTACAAGTATCAATTCCTGTAGGCATATCTAGGGATATTACTTCTATATTTTCTTCTTTATTCAAATTATTTATAAGGGTAATATACTCATCTTTTAACATTTCATGTTGATTATTTCCTAAGATTGCGTCTATTACAATGCTATATTTAGAATAATCTATAGTTTTAACAATATTTCCCTTAAATTTATCTAAATTTATTTTTGCGTCTGGATTTTTAATAGATGATATCATATACACATCTACCATAAATCCCATAGAAATAAGGTATCTTGCCAATACTAGACCATCCCCTGCATTTCCACCACTTCCAAGAAGAATAAGAGTAGGACTCGGATTATAATTTTGTGCAATAATTTGTGACATTTTATATCCGGCATCTTCCATTAAATTAATAGATTTTTTTATCTTGCAAGTTTCTTCATCAATTCTTCTTATTTCAATAGAATTAACAGCCTTCATCTAATCACTATCCATTTCATAAAGAATTCTTCCTAAGCGAACGAAAGTTGATCCTTCCATCACAGCTTCCTTATAGTCTGAAGACATTCCTAAAGAATATTCTTTTAAATTATATTTTGAACCAATTTCTACTACTTTTTTATAAAATTTTTTTAATTCAACTTCATTCATTTCAGGTTCAGCCATAGCCATTAAACCTACTATTTCTACATTTTTTAAATTATTTTTAACATAATTTATAAAATCTTCCAACATAGAAGGTGATACACCATTTTTGTTAGAATCATCAATCATCTTAAGTTCAACAAAACATTTAAGCGGCGTATGTCTATATTTATCTATCATTACAGCCAATTCTTTTGAATCAAGAGAATGAAGATAATCTATATCATTTATAATTTGTTTACATTTATTTCTTTGTAAATGGCCTATAAAATGCCAAGTAATATTTAAATCAGATAAATTTTTATGTTTTCTTATGAATGGTTCTACTCTATTCTCTCCAAAATTTGTGACACCTAAACCATATAAATCCTTCATCGCAGGCTCTGAAATATATTTAGTTGCGGCAACAATATTTACACCTTTTAGTTCTTCTTTTAATTTTAAAACATTATCGGTATTAATTTTTAAATTTTCATTTTCTAAAATATACATTTTAGTCACCTAATGATTTAAGATATTTTTTAGCATAATATTTTGCCATATCTAAATTTTGATCTAAATAGTTTCCACATTCTTCTTTTTTAGCACCAGGTATTTCACCTTCAAAATTTAATATAAATTTAAAACAATCTATAACATCATTTTTTATATCTTCTATAGTTAGGGCACCTTTATATATTAAATAAAAGCCAGTACGACATCCCATAGGTCCAAAATACATTGTTTTATCACTATGATAATTTCTAAAGTATGTTGCGGCTAAATGTTCTATTGTGTGAATTTCAGCTGTATTCATAACTGGTTCAAAATTGGGTCTTGTAACTCTTAAATCAAAAGTTGTAAAACTAAAATTATCCATTGTATCAACTCTAGACACATAAAGACCTGGACGAAGTGTCATATGATCTACGGTAAAACTTTTTATCTTTTCCATTATTTAATGTTCTCTTTTCGTAAAATTTCAATTAATTCAAGCGGATCTTTTGAATAATAATCCGCATTTATTTCTTTAGCGATATCTCTTGTGACTACGGCTCCACCTACAAAAATAGGACACATTCCATCTATTTTTTTAAGTTCATGAATTGTTTCTTTCATATTTACTACTGTTGTTGTCATAAGAGCACTTAATCCTATTGCAAAAGGATGGTATTTATTATACGCATCTATTATAGTTTCTGTTGAAACATCTTTTCCAAGGTCTACTACATTATATCCATAAGATTGTAATATAACACATACTATGTTTTTTCCTATATCATGAACATCGCCTTTTACAGTTGCCATAATCATAGGTCTTGAATCAGTACTTGAACTTGGAAATTTATTAGTAATTTCTTTAAAAGCAATCTTCGCAGATTCAGCTGCCATCATAAGCTGAGGAAGATATATTTGACCTTTATCAAATAAAACACCAACTTCATTTAAAGTAGGAATTAAGATATCGTTTATTAAAAACATTGGATCAGTATTTTCTAATAATTCTTTTGTTTTTTTTGAAACTTCATCTTTAAGTCCTAGTTTAACCATATCTTTTAGATTCATATCACTAGAAATGCTTTGTTTAATAACATTCTCCTCATTAGACATTTTTTCAATGTAATTTACCGAATTCTTATCGATATTATAGAATACTTTATAGGCGAGTATTTGATTCATCATATCAACATCTAGTGGGTTTATTATTGGCATATTTAAGCCTTTTTGCATCGCAAGTGTTAAGAATGTTCTATTTAAAAGTGGTCTGTTTGGAAGTCCAAAAGAACAGTTAGATACTCCAAGGGCTGTCCTTACTCCAAGACGTGTTGTGACAAGTTCTAGTGCATCTAGTGTTTCTTTTACTATTTCTTGTTCACTTGATGCAGTTAAAGTAAGTGTATCTATTATTATACGTTCTTTATTAATGCCATACTTATCCCAAGCATAATCTACAATACGTTTTGCGATATTATATCTATCTTCTGCACTTTTAGGTATACCATGCGAATCAAGGCACAATCCTAACACTGTACAACCATATTTTTTTGCAATAGGGAAAACTTCATCCATTACTTCTAATTCGCCATTAACTGAATTTAAAATAGGTACTCCATTAGCATATCTTGCGCCAACTTCCATAGCTACTTTATTTGACGAATCTATTTGGAATGGAAGATTAATTACTTCAAGTAATTTTTCTAATGCTTTTTTCATTGTTTTAGGTTCATCTATCATTGGTACACCAACGTTTAAATCTAATAAATCAGCTCCAGCGTTTACTTGTTTTATACCTTCTTCAATTAAATAATCAAAATTTTCATTTATTAACGCTTCTTTAAGCTTCTTTTTACCAGTTGGATTTAATCTTTCTCCACATACCTTTACATCTTCTATGCATAAAAGATTAGTTGATGATGCACATAGCGTTTTGTATGGATTTTTTGGCTGTAGTGATGGTCTTCCTTTTAGGGATGAAATTGCTTTAATAAACTCAGGATCAGTTCCACAACATCCACCAAATATTGTAACACCTAGTTCATAAAACTTTTCATAAGCTTCTTTAAAATCAGTGAGTTTTAAATCATATATAGTAGCACCATTATGCATTCTAGGAAGGCCACGATTTGCTTGAACAATTACTTTGGTATGAGTTACACTAAGTATCTTTTTTACAATAGGCATTAATTCCCATGGACCTAGTGAACAATTGACACCAAGAGCATCTACTCCAAGACCTTCAAGAGTATAAGTCATAATTTCAGGAGTAGTTCCTGTAAGAGTTCTTCCTGTTTCATCAAATGTCATAGTAGCATAAATTAACTTATTTTCTGAATTTTCTTTAACCGCAAGTATACAAGCTTTAAGTTCATAAAGATCACTAAATGTTTCAAGAATATAACCATCTACTAAATCTTTAGTGTATAATACTACTTCTTTAAAACATTCATAGGCATCATCAAATGATAAGTCTCCTAGTGGTTTTAAAAGTCTTCCTATAGGTCCTATATCAAACATTATTTTCTGACCTGAAGATCCTTCTTTTGCATTTATACATGCAGCTATAGCCATCTCTTTAACACTATATTTAGAATTCTTTAGTTTTATAGGATTAAGTCCAAATGAATTACAAGAAATATAATCAGCGCCTGCACTAGCGTATGCTTTATGAATATCAACTATTATATCTTTATGTGTTATATTTAATTCTTCTGGAATATCTCCGGCTTTAAGTCCTCTTTTTTGAAGTTCTGAACCAAAACCGCCATCAAATATTTCTATATTTTGTAACATGTGACTCCATCCTTTCTAAAATCACAATCTGAAAAATTAGTACACCCTACACAACTCTTTTTTGTTTTTTTTCCAATTGCGATTATTCCAACCATTGATTTTAAGGGAACCATTAGCCCACTTTCTAAAAAATTAATACCTATTTTATGAACATCTAAATATTTAGCAATCTCTTGATTATCAAGGAATGATGTATTTGTATATCCAGGGCAAAACCTATATGATTTTATCTCATATGGTAAATTGTTTTTTTCATATTCATTTGATACCTCTTCAATGTAGGCAGAAGCTACACAATCAAAAATAAGTGATTTAGTCATATCTGTTTTTTGATATAGCGTAAGTCTTCTATCAACATCGATACCAAGTGTCATCGCAACAAATAAATATGACGAGCATCCTTCTAAAAATTTAAGATAATTTTTGTTTAAAGTAAGAAAAGGAAGTATTTCATAATACTCTTTATAAATATATTTAAATCTTGAAATAGACTCAATTTCTTTAATACATTCATCAATTAAATCTAATGTTTTTTTATCAGGAACTATTTTTCTATATCCCAAATATTTAAAAATCAAGTCTTTATCCATTTTATTTCATTTCCTTTTGTAAAACATGTGAAATCTTATCACAAATTTCTTTTGCATTTAAATAGTTATTCATAATATATAAATGTATTCCATCTACATCATTTGCTAGTAAATCTAAGATTTGAGACACTGCATAATTAATACCTATTTCTCTGATTGCTTCTTTATCATCCTTAAAACGTTCAATCATAGATCTTAGAGTAAGTGGTACTGCAGCACCTGTAAGTTTTACAGTACGTTCAACAGATGATTTTGTAGTAAGTGGCATAATACCTGGAATAATAGGAATAGTTATACCAATTTTTCTTGCTTCACGCAAAAACCTATAAAAATAATTATTATCATAAAATACTTGAGTTATAAAGAATTCAGCTCCAGCATCTTGTTTTTTCTTTAAATTTAATAGGTCATCATACAAAGTATCACATTCAATATGTCCTTCAGGATAACAGGCTCCCGCAAAAGAAATATTAGAATCTTCATGTTTTATAAATTCCATTAAATCTGTTGCATGTGCAAAATGTGCACAATAATCGATGTTTAAATCTTTGGGTTTATCTCCTCTTAATGCTAAAATATTTTCGATATTTTTGGATTTTAAATCATTTAAAACATTTATTATATCTTCCTTCGAAGATGGTCCTCCTGTAAGATGAGCAAGAGGTTCAATACCTGCTTTATTCTTTAGGTAATCTGCAATAAGAGCAGTATTTTTACTAGTACTTCCTGCAGCTCCATATGTAACAGAAATAAAATCTGGCTTATAAGTTTTTACTAAATCTATAGTATTGTATAGTTTCTCTAAATCATCCATTCCACTCTTTGGTGGAAAAACTTCAAAAGATAGAGTTTTCTTTGTCTTTAAAATTTCTGATATTTTCAAAATAACACCTCATTTATTCTCATTATATCAAAAAGCTATAGATTATTCTAATAATATTTTTATATTTTTAACTTGATTTATCTAATATTTTTGATTTTAATTAAATTTTAAAAATAAAGTTCTAAAATTTTAAAAAATATGATTTTATTTTTAACATAGATTGATCGTACTAAAAATGAGGTGGTTATCCTTCTTCTTATTTTAGGCGTTTGAAACATTTCGTCCCCGTTTTAAATTGTGACCTCTCCATAAGTAGCTCCATTTAATATATCCACTTGTCCTATCTTTTAGTTTTGTTTATGTTCCATCAAAAAAAGGTTGGTGATGATGAATTCAATGTCATATAAATAGAACCTTTAGTATATGCTATACTGCTCTTTTGACCACGCATCTTTTGTCGTAGTCGTATACTATAATCATTTGCTTACCTCCTTTTGTTCTATAAATAAAAAAAGCCTTGCGGCTTTCATTTTTTGTTTTGTTTTAAAAACGGATTATTTCTCCAATAATGCCAGTCTAGTATTCCTGCTATTATAAATAATATTATAATTGCGATTATTGCTATCCATACCCACGTCATTATACTTAATAAAATCATAAAGACCACCCATCTTTCTTTACTTAATATATAACAAATTTAAAAGTAAAAGTCAAATGCTCACGTGCATCTTTATAAATCGTTTTATTAAAACTTGCTATCTCGGTGCTTGATACGCTTGAATATGGCAGGTTGAATGATTCACTAAGTGTTAATGCCCTATTATATTAAATAAAAACTTTGTTGAAGTGACTTTTGTTCCACTGAACTCTATTTTGGTTGCGTTTGTATCTTTCTTTGCTTCTTCTTTTTGCTTCATGAAGTTTGGATGATCTTTTACATAAGTTTCTAGGTCTTCATCTAGCTTTTCGCTTGTTTTAAATTTTGATTCGATTAAATTTAGGATATCTTCATCAAAAACGTTTAGACCTTTCTCTTTGTATTTCGCAACTCTTGAAGCTTTAGCGTTCGCATCTTTTAATCCGTTTAATTCATCAACTACCTTCTGGTGGTCTTCCTTTGAAATTAAATCTTTATTCTTCGCTACTGCTTCTTTTTCGGCTTGTACTTTAACTTCCTTAATTTGGTTGTTAAAGGCGTTTAAAATATTTGTAATTACCGCCTTACTTACATTTTCGACTCCTGCTTCTGCTAGTAAGTCATTGATTTCTTCTCTTGTCATTTTTAATCCTTTCTTTTACGTTCCTTTTTTTACGTACGTGCAACTCGCCACAAGATTAAATTGAAAGCATTTCTTTAACGTTGTAATGCCTCAACAAAATTTATAATAATGGCTACTGCCTTATTACTTGATTAAAAGCACTATAAGCGTTGTGATTTCTAACAATAATTGAATAAATAAAATTGTTAAAATATAAATCTTTTTTTCTTTCCCTTCCATTTATGTGCCTCCTAAATAAAAAAGGGCTACAATGCCCTTTAAATGCCTTTACGCGCTTTCTTTTACAACGTTCCCATTCTCATCTAGTCTATATGGGTTCCCTTCAATAAAAGCGATTGTGTATTCTTCTTTCCATCCTTCAAGTCTTGTTTTGAAAGCGTCTAATACATCGAGTGCTATCTCGTTTTGTATTCTTTCTAGTGTTCTTGTTTCTTCTGATTCAAACTCAAAGTCGTATTTGAAGTTTTCTAAATCTTCAATAGCTGCATCCATTCCTTCTAAAAAAGATTTTTGAGTTTCTGTAAGTTTTTCTAAAAGTGGACCATATTGGTTTAATATCCATTTTGTATCCATTTTCTCACCTCCTTATTCCTGTTATAATTAATCCAATTGTGCACATTATAATCCCAGCCATTTCGGCTCCTAATACAATATTTAGCGCTATCTTTAGTGCTTTCATTTTTAAAAGTATCATGTTCTCCTCCAAAATAAAAAGGACCATTTGGTCCTTATAATGATTTAATTAACGTTATTGCACTCACAGCAAATGATGCGATAGCTATACCTATTGCGCCTATTGATATTATGTTTGCTCTCTTGGCTCGTGTTTCTTGAAGCCTTGGCGTTATGTTTTCTGTCTCGAATTTATACATCTCGTTTTTCGCTTCTTCGTTTAAAATCAATTTATCCATTTTCTATTCATCCTCCTTCCCAATAAAAAAAGAGCCGTTAAGCTCTTTGTTTGTATGTTTTAGTCTTCAGGAAACGGATTATTGTAAGACCAACGACTTTCTACTCCGTATTTTTCATCCATTTCTTTTTCAAACCTTTTATGCTCTTCAGCAATTTCTTCATCATATTCCACTTCATCATCTATAATTGCAGGATCTATGTTGTTTTCTACCAAAATTTGGATTGCTTCTTCTCTTGTAATAGGCATATCTAGGTCATATTCTCCGACTATTACATCTGCGATAGTATGTGGGTCAAAATGCCATCTATTTTGCGTATCTAAATATATACTGGCTATAATATCATTATCTTGAACTTTGAATAATTTTTCATCATTTTTTAAATAAAATTGTACTGCCATTTACACCATCTCCTACTTAATCTTATCAATATTTGCTGGTATTATCAAGTGTTCATTGTTCTTTTTCATTTCTTCGTTTATTCTTTCTTTTTCTTCTTCCAATGTAGTATCAAGCCTTAATTTTTCATATAATTTATGATTTATTTCTTTAACCTCTATACTTGATTGGGTATGAAATTGTATTTCAACAAACGAACCATCTTTTATATATTGATTATTAATGCCTCTATATGAAGCTTTTGCGTTTCCTAATGTATTTTTGCATTTTGTTTGCTTATAACCTTTTTTTATTAATTCATCATTGATTTTATAATAATCTTTTGTAAATGTTTCAGTATTTAAAATAAAAGTATATCGATTCCCATCGTGAATTTCTTTAGTAGCTTTTAGAATTGCTTCCCTTTCTGTAAGACCTTCTTTAAAAAAAACTGCTGCATCTGATTTAATTTTTCTTTTAAGACTTTCTTGTGCTTTTAGTCTAAATTCTAAACCATATAATTTAGTTTTTGTTTTCTTTACAATAACTTCTAAATCCGATGAAAATACAGGCTCTGCTTTCTTACATTCTTCGCATTTAATAATAGATTGCTCTATTGATATTCGTTCCATTTTTGACTCATAACTTTCATAAGTTTTCTTGTTTGTTTTCTCATAGTTAAGCATTCTATCTGCTTCAGTATTTGGATCATATTTCCTGAACCTTTTAAGTGCTTCTCTTCCGTAGTCTCTATCAAGTGTGGGGTGCTTCTTAATAAGTTCTCTTTGTTTCTTTTGAAACGCTCTTTTTTTAGCTGCGTATTCTCTTCTTCTATTTTCTATTGTGATTCGTTCTACGCTACCTACTGGATAATGCTCTAGGTTCGCTTTTTCTGCCGATTCTAGGCGTTTGTATTTCCTTATGGCTCTTCTCGTTCGCCCTTAGTTTGTCAAAAATAGCGCCTAGAGCGCCTTGTTCCTCCTGTGCTCTCTCTTTCTCTTCAGTCATTAAATCTTGCACCATTTGGCGTTGTCTTTCGGTTTCAAGTCTTGCTCTTTCTTCTTCAAGTAGTAGCGTTGGATTTTGCCCTATGTTGTTATGAACCCATTCAAGCGCCTTTAGGTCTCCTTTTAAAGCTTTGTTAATTTGTGCTAGAGCTATTGCCGTGTATAAATCAACATTGAGCCCTTTCACCTCCGCTATGGATTCTACTTCTTTTAGGTTTGCAACATCGCCCTTATGCAAAGGCTTTGCGATTAGAGTAAATAAGATGTCTTTCATCTCTTTGACTTTTTTACGCTTCTTTCCTGATGCAATTCCTGCCTTGCGCGCGTTGCGCGAGCGTTCATCGTGCGTTCGTTGTTTATTAAGCTCTTGCGGTGTTAACATCTTATCACGCTCCTTTCTTGCCTCTTTTTAGGCGTTTTTCTTTGTTTCCTTTCTTCTTGTTCAAGATAAAAATAAAAAGGCTTTTAAAGCCCTTTAAAACTTGCTAGTAAATGGATCTATTACATTTTTATCAAAAACCATATTTTTTCTTGACAGCACCATCATGTATCCTGCGTGCGAACTATAATAAGCATCGTACCCTTGAATTTAAGCGTATATTGGTCTTACGCTTTGTCTGTCTTGTTTTCAACTTTTTTCAAAATGCTTCTTATTCTTTTCTCGTGCGAATTTTTCTCATATGGTCTTATTTCATCGATTCTTTTTTCTATTATTTGCATTTTTCGTTCTCCTTAAATAAAAAAAGCACCTTGCGGTGCTCTTATGGGTGGCTTGTAGATGTATCTTCGTTTCTTTCTACGATATCATTATATCACTAAAAAGAATTACAAACGTTACACTTGCATTTTTAGGAGATTTCTTTAAGTAATCTAAACACAACGATACGCACCCATTCGATTGTATATTCATATTTTTCTATAATTTCTCTATGTGTAGCACTTAATATATTTTTCGCGCATTATAGTTTCATAGTCACATTTTCCGATTAATGATATTAATTACTCTTTAGCGCAATTATCTTCTAATACATCTTTTAATTTTAACACTAGATTCATCAATCAAAAGTTTATAAATATTATTTTTTTAATATTTTATTTGAAGTTTCATTCTTAATCTTTTGCATATCAACATCAAGTTCATATGATAGATTTGCAGCATCCCTTAATTTTTCTTTATAAATTTCTTTATCAGTTTCACTATATTCTTTTTTATAGAATATTTGATGTTCCAAAGAAGCCCAAGTTTGCATTGCAATTGTACGAAGTTGAATTTCTACTTTCATAGGTTTCTTTTCATTGCTTAAATATATAGGAATTTCAACTATCATATGAAGAGATCTATAACCATTTGGTTTAGGATTTTTAATATAATCTTTAACTTCTAAAATCTTTAAATCATCTTGTTTTTCGATTGAAGACTTTAATACATAAATATCTTCAATAAATGAACATATTACTCTAATTCCTGCTATATCAGATAAATTATTTTCAATTGAATCAAGAGTTAAAGGTAATTGTTTTCTTATTATTTTATCTAGAATAGATTCTGGACTCTTAAGCCTTGATTGGATAGAATCAATAGGATTTCTATCAGACATTAATGAAAATTGCTTGTTTAATACCTTAAATTTAGTTTCAACTTCCATTATGGCACATTCATAATATGCCATAAGTTGTTTAGCTTTAGTAATTTGTTTTACAAACTCTACCCTCATTGATGGAGTTATAAGAATTTCATCTTCTCGGAGATTTCTTTCTTTATTCTTTAACTTTTTAGAAATACTCATACCATCTCCGATGTCATAAAATTCTGTTTCGTAGTTGTTATTGGTTTTTAAAAAATCATGAAAATCATTTAGTTTCCTTACAAGTCCACGAAGAGATCTAGACATACCATCCAAATTCTTATCAGTGAACCCATGAAAATTCATGTTATCACAAACAATTATTCCACCAATATTTAAATTTTTTTCATATATTTCAAAAAATCTTTTATATTGCCCTTTTGCGGCATCTATAAATATTAAATCAAATTTAATATCCGAAATAAGAGGATATGCATCTAAAGCATCTTTAAATATCAATTTAATGTTATTTTCTAATCCTAATTCTTTAATGTTTTTTGATGCTTCTTCAAACATTAAAGAGTCGCGTTCTATACTGTAAACTACCGCATCATTACATTTTGCCATACGTTCAGCAGAATATCCTATTGCGCTACCTATTTCAAGAATAGTTTTAACATTATATTTTTTTATAGTTTCTTCTAAGAATTTAAGACCTTCATCAGTTATTATAGGAACTTCGTGCGCAATCGCATATTCGCGCATTTTAAGTTCATAATCATTAAACGATAAACCAAGTTTTGGATCTATTTCACTAGAAATATTTATACCCATTACTTATCACACTCACAAGAATCGCAACTACCACCACATGAACAATCTCCTTCACATGCTGAATAATTATTTCCATTCTTTTCTAACCAATCATCTAATGCATCTTGTAGCATATTCCATTCATCATCAGATTCAATATCAGAAAGTCTTCCTTGTCCATTTCCTTCAGGTGTATAAATTGCAGCACCTGCAGTATTTGATTTAGGATCTTTGAATACTACATAATCATGATTATAATCTTCAGAATGATAAGTAAACAAAATTTCACAGTCAATTTCTTTTCCATCTTCAGTTGTTATAGTTATAATATTTTCTTTCATTTTTAAGCTCCTTTATTTTTATAGTTTAAATAATCTTCAAGTATTACAACTGCAGCAAGTTCATCTTTTTTCTCATGGCGTTTCTTACGATTAACATTACACGAAATCATCGCACGATCAACTACAACTGTTGTAAGACGTTCATCCCATAAAATAACTTCTATATTGTTATTTTTTTCTTCAATCATTTTCTTAAAATCAATTGAGATATTAGCTCTATCCCCTAAATCTCCATTCATGTGTTTAGGAAGGCCTAAGACTATCTTAGTTACGCCTTCTTTTTCACATATCTTCAATACTTCTTCTAAACAATATTGATAGTTATCATCTCTAAATCTTATGGTAGTATAAGTTCTTGCAAGAAACGAATAACTATCAGATATCGCAACACCACAAGTTCTACTTCCTAAATCAAGTCCTAAATATTTCATTATTTCACAAGTTCCATAACAGTTTGTAATGCTTCATCAAGTTTTTGTGGATTCTTTCCACCAGCTTGTGCAAGATTAGGTTTTCCTCCACCATTTCCATCACAAACTAATGCCGCAGCTTTTACTATTTGACCAGCATTATATTTTTTTGATGTAGCACATACAAATGTAACTTTAACATTATCAGTTGACGCAAGTAATACTAAATCTAGATTAAAGTTATTAACCATTGCGGATGCCATATCTTTTAATAGATTTGAGTCATTTATATCACATTTTGTAATAATTGCATTATTATTTATTAATTCTTTATAAGATTCAAGAGATTTTAATGCCTGTGAACTCTTTTGTTCTTGATATTTTCCTTCAAGTTCATGAAGGCTATTCTTAGCTTTTTCTACCATTTCTTTAATGAATAGAACATATCTATATCCTCTTAAATTAGTATCTAGATTAACTTTATTATATTCTAACTTTATACCATTAGCTAATGCTTCTAAAACAATAGATTGTGCTTTATTATTTAAAGTCTCAATTGTATCTAATTGATTCTTTAAGTTTTCTTTCAATAAATCAAAGGCTTTATCACCTGTAGTCGCAAGAACACGGAAAATTCCTGAACCAATTGATTCCACATAATTTATTTCATATTCAACTATATCTTTAGTATTTGATACATGAGTTCCCGCACAGAATTCCTTAGAAACTTCCATATCAACAACTCTTACTTTATCTTTATACTTTTCATCAAATAAAGCCATAGCACCTAACTTTTTAGCCTCTTCTATATCAAGTACATGTGTTACAACAGGATGTGATTTTTTAATATACTCATTTACTATATCTTCAATTTTAATTATTTCATCATCAGTTAGATTTTGATAATTATTAAAATCAAAACGAGAATATGTGCTACATACTTGAGATCCTTGTTGGTGCGAATGAGTTCCTACAACTTTTTGTAATGCACTTTGGAATAAATGCGCCGCAGAGTGATTCTTTCTTGTAAGTTCCCTATTTTCATAATCAACAATACACTCAACGATATCACCAACGCTTAAAGTATTATTTTCAAGTTTATGCAAATATTGACCATTTGGCATCTTAGATACATCTAAAACATTAATTCCTGCAATTGTTCCTTTATCACATAATTGTCCTCCAGAGAAGGCATAGAAAGGTGTTTTATCTAAAACAACTGAATCTCCAAATACTGCAATAACTTTAGATTGTGAATTTAAAGTTTCATATCCTATGAATTCACTTTCTAATCTAAATTCCATAAATTCTTTGTTTTGTCCTTTCATAGAACCATAATCTTTTCTTGCAGCTCTAGCTCTTTCCTTTTGAGCCTCCATTGCCTTAAGGAATCCATCGTGGTCTACAGTATATCCTAAGTCTTCTGCATATTCTACTGTAAGTTCATATGGGAATCCAAATGTATCATATAGAAGGAACGCATCTTCACCTGAAATCACTTTATTATTTGATGATTCTGCAATTTGTGCAAATTTCTTTTCACCAACACCAAGTGTTTGAAGAAATTTTTCTTCTTCTCTTGTAATTACTTCTTTTACAATAGTTGCTTTTTCACTTAAATATGGATAGAACATACCCATTATTTCTATAACCTTATCAACAAGTGATGCCATAAATGGTTTATTAATTCCTAATTGATGTCCGTATTTAGTTGCTCTACGAAGAACACGACGTAATACATATCCTCTTCCTTCGTTAGATAATGCTGCACCATCGGCAACCGCAAATGTTACAGTACGAACATGGTCTGAAATTACCTTGAATGCCATTTGCCCTTCATATTTAACACCAGAAATCTTTTCAATTTCCTTTATAATAGGCATAAATAAATCTGTGTCATAGTTTGTATCAACACCTTGCATAACGCAACATAAACGTTCAAGTCCGCAACCTGTATCAATATTCTTATGAGGAAGTTCTTTATAGTCTTTTCTCTCTACCCCTTCTTTTGAATTAAATTGAGAGAATACAATGTTCCAAATTTCAATATAACGATCATTTTCAAGGTCTTCTTTTAAACAAACTATACCTCTTTTATCATATTTTTCTCCACGGTCAAAGAAAATCTCAGTATCAGGACCACAAGGACCTTCACCAATTTCCCAGAAATTTCCTTCTAGTGGAATTAAATGCTCTTTATCCATTCCACATTTAATCCATAAATCTCTTGTCTTAAAATCATCAGGATAGAATGTAATATATAATCTATCTTTATCGAAACCAAACCATTTATCACTTGTTAATAGTTCGAAAGCCCATGGTAATACTTCATCACGGAAATAGTCTCCGATAGAAAAGTTTCCAAGCATTTCAAAGAAAGTGTGATGTCTAGCTGTTTTTCCTACATTTTCAATATCATTAGTACGAATACATTTTTGTGCATTTGTAATTCTTGGATTATCAGGAATTACAGATCCATCAAAATATTTCTTTAATGGAGTAACTCCTGCATTAGTCCATAAAAGAGTAGGATCGTTTTGTGGTATTAAAGATGCTGAAGGTTCAACTGCATGACCTTTTGAAGCAAAGAAATCTAACCACATTTGTCTAATTTCATATGATTTTAAATTTTTCATAATAATCCTCCTATAATTAAAAAAGCCCTTAGATTAAATCTAAGGACGAATTACCGTGTTACCACCTTAGTTCAGAACATAAATTCTGCACTCAATATCTTTTAAAGCAAGACCTTCTCGTTACTCAATAGTAGCCTTCAAAATAATTTTATATAATCTTACACCATCCGATTACTCTCTAAAATAAAACATATTTTTACTCATCTATTTTCTACATAACATAAATATTATATCATATTTTTTTTAAATGCAAAGTAAAATATATTAATTTTATATATATAAATTTGGAGGTATTATAAATGAATAAATTAGGAAAAATAATTAGAATCTATCGTATGAACAAAAACTATAAACAACGTTATGTCGCTGAATGTCTTGATATAAATCAATCAACATATTCTCGTATTGAAAGTGGAAATGTATTTCCTAGTCTTGAAATTTTGTATAAGTTATCAAAACTTTTATCTTTTTCTATAGACAAGGTCTTAGAAATGACATTTAGTAATCAAAAGATTTATCAAATACAATCATCTAATCTTAAAAATTATCTTTTTCTTTCTCTAAAAAATCATAAGGAGTAATTCCATAAGCACCTATTTCCTTTAATTCTTTAAATGGAATAGTTTTGTCTTCTATAAGTATGATGTTGTCTTTCTTTTCCTCTTTTTTAAATCCTATAAGACGATTTAAAAGAGTAGTTTGTCTTTCTACTTCTTCTTTTAAAAGGCTTTGTTTTAACGCATCAAACGACCCAAGGACTATAAGTTTTTCTTTAGCACGTGAAAATGCTGTATATATTAATTTAATCCTTAACATGATATTGTATTCATAAAGAATTGGAACGATAACATTTTTAAATTCACTACCCTGAGCTTTATGAATTGAAATAGCATACGCAAGGTCTAAGTCATCCAAGTCTTCAACAGCATATTTTACTTTAATATTATCAAATAAAATCATTAAATATGATTCTTTTTTGTCTGAATTAATTGAAATGATTCTACCAATATCACCATTCATGATACCTTTATCAGGATCGTTTTTTAACTGAATAACTTTATCATTTTCTTTAAATACTTTAGATCCACGAACTATTTTTTTTTGATTATTATTAAATTTTTCTTGAATTTCTTTATTAATACTATCAATTCCTACAATTCCTGCATACATAGGAATTAATATTTGAAGATCTTCAAATATATTACCTCCACCTTTAATAAATCTATCAACAATCTTAATTATAAGTTCTTTAGAATTTTTTGAATTCACTTCATAGAAATATAAATCCTTTTTATTCAAAAATAGATTATAATCTATTAAATGAAAAGTAATATCTTTACAAAGACTTACAATGGATGAATCCTTATCTTGTCGCATTATTTCTTTTAATGTTTTAGAATTTATTATTGTTGAATCAATTAATTCTTTCAGCACATTACCAGGTCCTACAGATGGAAGTTGCATACTGTCACCAAGAATTATTACAAAAGCATTAGTTTTAATTGCCTTAAATAATGCGTACGCCAATTCTATATCAACCATTGAAAATTCATCTATTACAATAATATCTTCATTTATTTTATTAAATTCATCATATTCAAAACCACAAGACTCAGTATACCCTAATGCTTTATGTATTGTTTTAGATACAACATTGCATTCTCGCCCAAGTCTCATCGCAGCTCTACCTGTAGGTGCACACAAAAGTAATCTTCTTCTAAATTTATCATCCGTAATACTTTTATTATCAATAAGTGCAAATAAATTTATAATTGCTTTTACTATAGTTGTTTTTCCTGTACCAGGTCCACCTGTAATAATTGATATTTTATTATTTATAGCACTAAATATAGCCTCTTTTTGAGATGATGTATAAATAATATTGTACGTTTGTTCAATAAACATAAGTTTTGAATCTAATAAATGTTTATCATAGCATCTAAAATGTAATAAATTTTTTATTCTATATAGTTCTTCTACAAATCCAACTTCAGCCCTATATAAGGATATAGGATAAATTCTATCATCTTCTAATATAATTTTATTAGATTCGCTAAGGGATGATATAACATCCAATACCTCATTATCTAAAATATATTCATTCGAATTATGATTCAAATATTCGAGCGCATTATAAACCAAATCTTCTTTATAAGAATAAGTATTTCCACTTTCATAACATAAATGATTTAAAATGTATAAAACACATTCAGATATACGCATTACATTATGTGACGATATACCTATATGCATCGCAATCTCATCTGCTTTTTTAAATCCGAAGTTATCTAATTCTTTAATCAAAATGTAAGGATTTTCGTTTATTTTTTTTAATGAATCATTTTGGTACTTCATAAATATCTTTGATACATTTTGACTGCTTAATCCTAAATCAATTAGACTTACATAAACATCATTAGATTCTTTATTTTTTTTTAATGAATCATATATAAATTCTATTTTTTTTTGACTTAATCCTTTAATTTTTTTTAAAACATTTTTATCTTCTATAATTAAATCTATTGCATTATACCCTAATAAATCATAAATTTTTTCAGCTGTTTTTTTACCTACACCATCTACAAAATTATCAAAGTATGAAACAATGCCTTCTTTGCTTTTATCTAAATGAAGTCTATAAGATTTAGAAATGTATTCTTGGCCATATTTAGAAGAAAATTTAACATCACATATAAATTTATAATATGATTCTAAATTAATAATTGGAAAATATCCTTTAATAATTACATCTTCTTTATCTTGTGTTTTAGTTTTTAATATTTTATAAGAATTTTCGCCTTCAAAAATTATAAGCACAACTTTTCCAACTATTTCCATTTTAGTCTCTTTCTATGTCAGAAGGCATTCTATAATCTCCCCTTGGATTTAAGGAAATATCAAGTATTTTTGGTCCATCTGGCAATGCTTGACGTTTAAATTGTTGAGTAATAAATCTCTTAAAGAATTTAATAGTATAGGCTTTTGCATCCTCTTTTGTGATATCAAAAGCTTGTCTTAATAAATATATAATTCTTTCTTTATCATCACCACATGATAAATATCTATATAAAATAAAATCATTAATTTCATATTTACCAACGCTATCTTCTGTATGTTGATTTTCATCTGTAAGTTCAGGTGATATAGGCGTATTTACAATATCCATCAAAGTAGATTCTAGATATTTAAAATCATATTGTGCATGCATACGAACCATAAATCTTACAAGAGTTTTAGGAATTCCTGCATTTATTCCATACATACTCATTTGATCTCCGTTATATGTACACCAACCAAGAGCAAGTTCACTCATATCCCCCGTACCAAGAACAAAACCACTATATTTATTAGCTAAATCCATTAAAATCAATGTTCTATATCTAGCTTGAGCATTTTCATATGTAACATCATGAATATTTTTATCATGGCCGATTAATTCAAAATGGCTTAATACATCTTTTGAAATAGGCATAGTAAGTACAGTAATACCTAATGATTCCATCATTATACTCGCATTTGATTTAGTTCTCAAAGACGTTCCAAATCCTGGCATAGTTACAGCTATAATATTTTTTTTGTCATAACCTAAAATATTAAAAGCATTAACCGCAACTAATAATGCAAGCGTACTATCAAGTCCACCTGATACACCAATTACCACAGATTTAGCATGAGATGATAAAACACGTTTAACAAGAGCATATTCTTGCAAAGATTTAATTTTATTATATGCATTATAACTATCCCTTGGAATAAATGGTTCACTACATATTTCATCTTCAAAAATATATGAAGTTTCTTCTAGTTCAAAACAAGCATCTACATGCTTAAAATCTATATGAATATTATCGTGGAAATTAGTATTAGATCTACGTTTATAATTAATGCTTTTTATATCAATATCTCCATATATTAATTCACTATTTAGACTAAAATTTTCACACTCTGTAATAATTTCTCCACAAGATGCGATTATATCATGTCCTGAAAAAACAGTATCTGCACTTGATTCATATACGCCTGATGATGCATATACGTATGCCCCACAATTTTTTCTTGAAGATTCAATTACAGAAGCTCTTCTTATCAAATCCTTACCAAGTGTTTCATTTGATGCACTAAGGTTTAATATCATATTACATCCATTTAGAGCTAAAATATTACCTGGTGATATAGTAGACCACATATCTTCACAAATTTCAACGCCTATATGTAAGTCGTTTTTATAATCATGAAAAATAATATTTCCAAACGGATATTCTTTATCAAATATTCTAATTGTTTCACTATTTTTATTATATGCAGGTTTAAACCATCTTTTTTCTTGAAATTCATGTGCAGAAGGAAGAGATCTTTTAGGCACAACACCTAAAATTTGATTTCTAAATATTACAACAGCTGAATTATATAATGAACCCTCATTTAATAAAGGAAGTCCTAATACAGTAAGACCTTCGAATTTGTTGTTTTCTAAGAAATATTTTAATGACTCTAATGCTTCATCTAAAAGGCTAGATGAATAAAACAAATCTTGACAAGTGTAACCTGTAATACAAAGTTCAGGAAATACTACTACTGATGCAATATTGTTATCTAACATTTTTAATATTTCTTTTATATTAAATTTAGGATTTCCTACTTTTAGAATTGGTGTTGCACAACAAACTTTAATGAAACCATTATGTATCATATTTTTACTCCTTATATAAATTGTTTTTTAGAATATAATCATAAACTTTCGTATTTAACATATCCCTATATTTTAAAATATTATTTCTTATCTTAGATGATGAAACATCAAAATCTAGTGAAATAAATTTAAATTTTTCCCTATATTCATACAAATTATCATTAATATATTTAATTACATCTAATGAATTTCTTGTAATAATTATAAAATGATATTTATTTATAAGTTCTTGATAATTTATCCATGATTTAATCTCAATCAAATTATCAGCGCCCATTACAAAATAAAGGTCACTATATTTTTTTGATAGTGTATCTAGGGTATTTATAGTACCTTTATATTCACTTGTGTTTTCAACATCTGATATTATATGAGAAAATACAAGTTCTAACATTTCTTTTCTTATTGAAAAAGGAATTAAATCTTTTTTATTATAACAATTTCCTGTAGGAACTATTATTATATTTTCAGGTCTAAATTCTTCAAGTTTTTTCACGATTGCTTCATGAGCAATTGTAGGCGGATTAAATGATCCCCCATATACAATATTCATAATATCACCTTTTAAAAAGATCTAATTTTACCATTTAATCCATGAAGTTTGACGGCTGTTTCTTTATCTTTTCTTAAACTTAAAGCGTAATCAAGAGCTTCTTGTTGTGTTTTAAATATTTTTATTACTTTATTAGAACCTTCAATAAAAACCTTCCATTCACGTCCTGTTTTATCATCTTCACGTTTAGAGACATGATATACGATTTTTTTTGCGGTTTTTGCTTTAGCATCTTCCTTTTCAACTAAAGCTTTTGGCTTAGATGCGTTAATTGTTACCTCTTTCTTTTCTACTTTTTCTTCTTTTTTAGTTGCCATAAAATTTATCCTCCTATTATTTCTTAACTATATATAATATACCAATAGTACCAGGCCCACAATGAGATGCTATTGTAGAACCAGCATTTGTTATGAATATATTTTTAAAATTATATGTTTTTAATATTTCTTCTTTTAAAAATAGAGCTTCGCTATCCGCTTTAGTATGTGTGATAAAAACATTCTCTAAATCTAGATTATCCTTATCACGTTCAAGAAATCTTAATAATGCTTGAAGTCCTTTGATTTTTTTACCATGAGGTTTTTCAGCCACAACCATTTTACCATCACGAACGGTAATAAGAGGCTTTATTTTAAGCATCGTACCAAAAATGCGAGCCATTGAAGAACATCTTCCACCTTTATAAAGGTAATCAAATCTATCAATTATAAATTGACTTCTAACTTCTGGAATTATTTTTTGTAATTCTTCTTTTATTTCAATCAAACTCTTACCTTCATTAATAAGATTACATGCTTTTAGTATAACAAGTCCAACTCCTGAAGATAAATTAAGGCTATCTACAGAAAGTATTTTGTCTCCAAGGCCTAATTCATTTATCGCAACTAATGAATTAGAGTAAGAAGATGAAAGTTTACTACTTATTCCTGTATAAAAAATATCATATCCCTCATCTGTCCATTTTTTAAAAACCTCTACAAAATCTGAAACAGGTATAGCCGCAGTCTTTGGTAATATGTTATCTTGTTCAACATAATTATATAATTCATCAGTTGTAATTTCTTTTAAATCTTTATATGATTGATTATTAATATTTATGTATAAAGATACTATTTCAATATTATATTTATCAATTAAATACTCTGATAAATCGCATGTCGAATCAGCTATTACTTTTATAGGTCTCATTAAATTTCACCACCCGTTGATATAAATTTTATAAATTGTTCTGCAGTTCTTCCAGATAGATTACCATATCTTATTTCCCATTGATTTGCTTTTTGTAATAAAACATCTTCTTTTTCATCAATATTATATTTTCTAGCTAATTCAAGGACCATATTTTTAAATTCCATATTATTAAGCGAAGAATAAAATATTTGAAGTCCAAATCTATTGGATAGTGATAATTTTTCAGCTTCTGTTTCTTTTCTATGTAAATCGTTACCTAAATTATCGCTTGTCGTTTCAGATATAATATGACGTCTATTTGAAGTTGCATAAACGAGCACATTTGCAGGCTTTGCTTCAAGTCCACCCTCAATTATTGATTTTAGTTGTTTATATTCTATTTCATTTTCTTCAAATGATAAATCATCCATATAAATAATAAATTTATAATGACGCTTTTTAAAAGTCGCAATTAGATTTGCGACATCATTCATTTGATGTTTATATACCTCAATCATTCTAAGCCCTTGTGTAAAGAATTTATTTAAAACTGCTTTGATTGAAGTTGATTTTCCAGTTCCAGCATCGCCATATAATAAAACATTGTTTGATGGAAGTCCATCACAAAATGATTTAGTATTATCTATTAGTTTCTTTTTTTGCCAATCATATCCAATAATGTCATCAAAAGATACCCTTAAAACATTTTTAACAGGTATTAATTCTCCATCATCTGATATTCTAAAAGCTTTATGGAAAGCAAATTCACCTACACCATAATTTTTATAATAAGAGATGGTTGTATTATAAAATTCATCTACATTTTTTGCGTTATTTAATTTATCACAAAATTCATTTACAACACTTTGAACTTCAGTATCATAATACTCTTCTTCGTGTCTTATGATATCAAAGTTTAAAACATTTTCGCTAAACAATACATCATTATAAGAATCATTAAATAAATTATAGAATTCCATAAAATCTAATAAGATTATTTTATGATTTCCAAGCATTTCACCTTTGTTCTCACAAGAAATTGAGAAAGGATTTTCATTGTATAAAAGCATATATGCAATATATTTTTGTACAATATTTCCTGTATAATGATGTCTTAATGCAAAATCTATAAGTAATGATATCATATTATCATTTTTTTCTTTTATAGAATCATAAATTTCTTTATATATTATATTATTAAAAACGTACATAATAAACCTCTTTATTTATATAAATTTAATACAGTATTTAGGTAATCCACAAATTCAGTTTTTACATCTTCTGTAAGAATTTTAATTTTATCTTTAAATGTAAAAATCCATGAAAAAAATGCTTGTGAAATTGGCGCTTTACAAAAGAATTTCGCATTACCATTAGGCAACTTTTCAAGTTTGAATTTTCCTTCACCAAATTTATCATACATAGAATCTACAATATCTGGAGTAATTTCAAGTTCAATATTCTTTTCAGTACCATTCCACATTTGAAAGTTTGATTTAATGTATTCTTGTGAATTATATTTATGTTTAATAGCAGGTTCTTCTTCTAAAATCTTAACATCTCTCATTCTATCTATTCTTATGTTATAGAATAAAACATTTTGATTCTTATCCCCTGCCATTACTGCATAATAATAATTATCATTATATATTAAATCTACAGCAGTAAATTTATGTGTGACAACGACCTCGTTATGATCTAAATCATGTTTTATGTATAAATATGATATCTGTTTTTTTCTTCTAATCGAATCAATTATTACATAAATCGAATTTAAAACATCTGGATTGTTATGTTTAAGTGGATTTTTGATTGAAATATTCTTTTTTATTTCGGATGCAATATGATGCGATGTTTGTTCATATAATTTATTTATTAATTCTAAAGTTGTTTTAGGATCAATAAATCCTGAAGACACTATAGCAGATACAATCACTTGAATTTCAGCTAAATCAAATTTACGATCATTACAATAGTACCAATTTTGTGATTTTTTTATGCAAACAACCATCATATAATGCTCGTTTATAGCATCTATATCAGAATATATAGTTTTTCTATCTGCAGAAATCCCTTCACTATTTAAAAAATCTATTATCATCGCAACTGAAACCGGATGATCTTCATCTGATTCTGATATTAGATATTCAATTATTTTTACTATTCTAATTTTATTCTTATTCGAATCCATATTACACACCACTATAATTATACATTATTTTGGTGTAGAAAAAAAGGGACACGATGTCCCAATTTTAATTTTTATTTAACTTCTAATGTCCATCCAAATTCATCTTTGATACGTCCCCATTGAATTCCAGTTAATGTATCAAAAAGCATTTGAGAAACAGGACCTATTTCTTGGTTATCAAAGAATACTTTATCTTTATATGCAAGTACTCCTATTGGTGAAATTACAGCTGCAGTACCTGTTCCGAAAGCTTCTTCAAGTTTCCCATCTTTTGCGGCATTTAATAAATCGTCAATAGTAAGTCTTTCCTCTTCAGTATCATGAACTTTATATCCTTTAGATCTTAAAAGTTTAATCATAGAATCACGTGTGACACCTGGAAGTATTGAACCCTTACCAAGTTCTGCAGGAGCTGTGTATATTTCACCATCAATCTTAAACATAACATTCATTGTACCAACTTCTTCAATGTACTTTTTGTGAACTCCATCAAGCCATAGTACTTGTGAGTATCCTTTTGCTTCAGCTTCAATTTGTGCAAGTATTGAAGATGCATAGTTTCCACCACATTTAGTAAATCCTGTTCCACCTGTAACAGCACGAACCATGTTCTCTTCAACATAAATCTTAACTGGCTTTAATCCTTCGGGATAATATGAACCAACTGGCGATAAGATTATCATAAATAAATAGTGTTCTGCATCATGAACTCCAAGTTTAGGTTGGTATGCAAACATAAATGGTCTAATATATAACGATGTATTAGGAGCTGTTGGTACCCAATCTTCTTCAACGTGCACTAGTTCTTTTACAGCTTGAACAAAATCTTCAACTGGAACTTGTGGCATACAAAGTCTTTCATTTGATGTTTGGAATCTTCTAGCATTCATTTCAGGACGGAATAATAATGTTCTTCCATCTGCAGTTTTATATGCTTTTAATCCTTCAAATGTTTCTTGTGCATAATGAAGTACAAGACATGCTGGGTCAAATGGAATTGGAGCATATGGAACAATTCTAGGATCACAAAATCCTTTTCCCTTATACCAATCCATTACAAACATATGGTCTGTATAATATTTACCAAATCCTAAATTGTTTTGATCTGGTTTTTCTTTAAGCGTAGTAGCTTTTTCAAATCTAATATTTAGCATTTTATTACCTCACTTTATTTAACTTACATTATTTTAGTACATATTTGTTTATAAAACAAGTATTAACGTACTTTAGACTATTAATATTTTGTGATTTTGAAAAAATATAGAATGAAATATTTAAAACTGCATATTATTCACTTCAAATTATTTTGTTTTCATAAAAAAATATGGTATTATACTTTTGGTGATATTTTATGAAATTCTTTGCATGTGCAGCAATTTTAGTAGGATCCTTTCTTATAGGAGCTTTTACAACATTAATGATTCAAGAAAAAAATAATAGAAAAAAATATAAACTAGAATTAATATCTTATATTGTTACAGGAATATTAACACTTGTATTTGGTATCTTAATGTTCTTCAAATTTACATCATGGTGGAGAATGCTATGTACTGCTATGCTAGTATTAATACTATCATTTTTCTTAATAATTATTACTATTAGTGATAAAAAAGGTAAAAAATATATTAAGTACAAAACTAAAGGTCATGGAAAAAACAAACGTATTATCCAACAAGAAGATAAATTTGATGAAAAATAATCAAAAAGTACTTGATTATTTAAGTTCAATACTATATAATAATAGTCGTTGTTGAACTGGTTCGTTAGCTCAGCTGGATAGAGCACACGCCTTCTAAGCGTGTTGTCAAGCGTTCGAATCGCTTACGAACCGCCACTATATAAAACAAAGAGGAAAAAATCCTCTTTTTTTGTTTATAAATTTGAAATAAATGTTTTTATTTTATTTCAAAAAAAACTATTAGCAACTTTAAACGAATCAACTAAACCTACTTTATTACATTCTAGAGTTTTTTAACTTTCATATTCAAAAGTATTATAGTATTAAAAAAACACATCATTATCATTTGAAAGTGTCAAGATAAAATAAACCAGTTTGGTCAACTTTTTTTGAACCACTATT